>NZ_CAXAQM010000022.1:0-92274 GCF_963970525.1 Pseudomonas sp. EA_65y_Pfl1_P113 | reverse complement strand
ATGCTGTCCGCCGCGTTCTTGAACGCCATGGTCTGCTCGCCGATTTGCAGCGTGCCGCTGTTGGGGATGTAGGCGCCGCCGAGGATCTTCAGCAGCGTCGACTTGCCCGCGCCGTTCTCGCCCATCAGCGCGTGCACCTCGCGCGGCCGCGCTTCAAAGCTGATCTGCGCCAGGGCCTTGACCCCAGGAAACTCCTTGCCGATGCCGTTGAAGCGCAAGGCCGCGCCGGTCATTTCCACAGCCCGATTTTGGTCAGCTCTTCCTGGAAGTTGGCACGGGTGATCAAGGTGACTTCGTCCATGGCGGTGTATTTCGCCGGTTCCTTGCCGGTGGTGACCCACTCGTACATCGCCAGCGCAGTGTTGTAGCCCTCAATGTGCGGGCTGGGCAGCATCGAACCAAAGAAGCCACTGTCGGCTTTCTTCAATTCGCCGATGGCGTCAGTGCCATTGATGCCGATGCCGATCACGTTGGCCGCCTTGAAGCCAGCGCTTTCGGTGGCGCGCACGCCGCCCAGTACGGTGTTGTCGTTCATGCCGCCGATGATCAGGTTCTTCGCGCCGCTGGGCAGCTTGACCAAGGCTGAGTTGGTGGCGTCCATGCTGCCGGGAACATCAAGGGTCTTGAGAGCGGCGGTCAGGATGTGGTCTTTGGGAATGCCCGCCTCTTCAAGGGATTTGATCGAACCGTCGGTGCGTTTTTTGCCGGTGTCGAGTTCGTTGTAGGTGTTGATCACCGCATAGGTGTCCTTCCAGTCCCAGCCGCGTTTTTTCGCTTCGGCGGCCATGGCGGCGCCCTGTTTCTGGCCGACTTCAAAGGCGGCCATGCCCAGGTAAGGCACGTCCTCCATGAAGTTGCCCTTGGCATCGACAAAGCGATCGTCCACCGCCATCACCTTCAAGCCGTTGACCTTGGCCTTGGCGACAATGGCCGGGCCCAGGGACACGTCCGGCGGGCAGATCACAAAGCCCTTGGCGCCATTAGCGGCCAGACTGTCGATGGCCGAGAGGGTTTTCTCGCCATCCGGTACGGCGATCTTGATCACGGTAAAACCGTGTTCCTTACCGGCTTTTTCGGCGAAGGCCCATTCGGTCTGAAACCAGGGTTCTTCGGCTTGCTTGACCAGAAAGCCGATCTTCACTTCCTCGGCCAATGCCACGCCGCTGAACGCCATCGCAAGCGCTACTGCGCCTAGAGTTTTCTTGAACATGAGCTACCTCTTGTTGTTATTGAGCGCTGCAGGTTTTAGTCGTGGTACATCACAGACCGCCCGCCATCGATCATCAGGCAGGTGGCATTGATAAAGGGCGCCTCGTCGGTCGCCAGGAACAATGCAGTCATCGCCACCTCGATCGGCTGGCCGATGCGCTTGGGCGGGTGCAGGTCTAAGGCGCGCTGGCGCTCGGCGTGGGGGTCGGCGAAGCCGTTCCAGTAGTCGACGTTGAGCTGGGTTTCGATATAGCCCGGCGCGATGGCATTCACACGAATGCCCTTGGGCGCGTACTCGATGCCGAGGGCACGCGTAAGGCCGAGCAGGCCGTGTTTGGCCACGGGATAGGGGAAGCAGCCGGGAATGATGTGACTGGAATGGGTAGACGCGATGTTGATGATGCTGCCGATGCCCTGCTCGATCATGTGCGGCAACACCGAGCGGCAGCCGTACCAGGCGCCGTCGAGATCGATGGCGAAGCAGCGGCGCCAGTCTTCGTCGGTCATTTCCAGCGGGTCGCGGAACACATTGACCCCGGCGCAGTTGACCAGCACATCCACGCGGCCGAAGCGCTCGAGGGTCAGATTGACCAGCGCCTGCCATTGATCTTTAGACGTAATGTCGACGGCTTGCGCGTAGATGTCAGCACCGCGTTCACGCCAGTGGGCGGCGACTTGCTCGACCTTCTCACCCTGGATATCGGCGATGACCAGGCGCGCCTGCTGAGCCTGGAAACACGCGGCGATGGCCTCGCCAATGCCTTGGGCGGCGCCAGTGATGATCACCACCTTGCCTGTGAGCCGCTCGCCGTAGGTGGGCTCGGGCACGGCGGGGAGTGACAACGGTTGTGCCTGCATCGCTTCACCTGTTTTATTTTTGGTAGTGAGTGCTGATGCAGCCGACTATAAACCTATCATTTGAAACATCTCAATATATAAATTTGCATCCCATATAGTGAGAGACACACAAAAATAATGTGGGAGCGGGCTTGCTCGCGAATGCGGTGTTTCAGTCACCAAAAATGTCGACTGATCCACTCCATTCGCGAGCAAGCCCGCTCCCACATTTTGATCTTCAGTGGTTACAGAAGGTTGCTAGCCGAGGGCGAAGTCTCGTAGTGCGTCGCCTTCCATGCGATAGCGCACCCACTCTTCCTGCGGCTGCGCGCCGATGGATTTGTAGAAGGCAATCGCCGGCTCATTCCAGTCCAGCACGCTCCACTCAAAGCGCCCGCAACCGTTATCAAAAGCAATCTTCGCCAGGTGGCGCAGCAGCTTCTTGCCCGCCCCGCCGCCGCGTTGCTCCGGGTTGATGTAGAGGTCTTCCAGGTACAGGCAGTTGCTGCCCAACCACGTGGAATAGCTGAAGAAAAATACCGCGAACCCAATCGGCACGCCATCGCGTGAGCAGATCAGGCCGTGTGCGGTGGCGCCCTCGCTGAACAGGCTGCGCTCAATGTCTACCACGCTGGCGATCACCTCATGCCGGGCTTTTTCGTACTCAGCCAATTCAGTGATGAACGTCAGGATCTGCGCAGCATCGCTGGGCACGGCGGGGCGAATCTCGATGGTCATGGGCGAGCCTTGGCAATTTCAAAGCACACATACTAAGGCGCTTTCATGACTGATTGCAGTGCATTATCACCGGGGCCGGGGCGCTTTACTCCGCTGAGGAGCAATGCGAGCACCATCAACCACAGAACAATCCGCGCAGGCATGCATGGTAAACAGACGGCACACCTCCAACGATTCGAGACGTGCCCATGCCTGCGATGCCCTCGGTGAGCGCGAAAACCTTCGCGCTGTTCTGCCTTGCCAGTTTCCTGCTGTCGCTGTCCTACGGCTCGACCTTTTTGCTGTCGCTGCTGATTCATTCACGCGGCGGCAATGAGCACGATGCCGGTAGCGTGATCTCCACGGCGATGCTCAGTACCTTCGTGGCGGTGCTACTTTCCGGGCATTTGGCGGATGCGTTGGGTGCGGCGCGTGCGATTGCGGGAATGGGCGTATTGCTGGTGGTGGCCTGCCTGGGCTTTGCGCTGGTGCCAGGGTTTGGTCAAGGTTTGATGCTTTTCGGGCTGTCACTGGGGCTGGGCTGGGGCGTGTTCTACACGTTGGGACCGATCATCGTGACGTTGCTGGTGGAGCCTCACCATCGGGCCAAGTACTTTGCGCTGCTGTCGGGCAGCATGTTGAGCGGGATCGGCGCGGGCCCTCTGCTCGGGCGCGCCGCCAGCGCGCTGGAGCTGCCACTGACAACCGCATTCTATATCGCCGGGTTGGCCAGCCTCGCAGGTGCCGTGATGTTCTGGCGCATGGGCGCACAATTCAAGCATCACACCCACGTACCTACGGCAAAGATTTCCTGGGGTGCCAGCCGTCGAGTGCTGTCTTCCAAAGCGGTGTTCGCCATCCTGATGGTTGGCCTGGGGGGTTGCGTATTTGGCGGGCTTTCATCGTTCCAGACCAGCTACGCCGCCGCGCATGGGCTGGATTATTCGCTGTTCTTCGCAGGTTTCCTGAGTGCGGCAATCACCAGTCGCCTGTTGATTGCCGGCTTTGTGGTCAAGCGTGATGCCTACCGGGCGGCCTGCGTGTTATCCGGGATCATGCTCGGGTCGATCGCGCTGTTTGCCTTTGGCGTGAGCGGAAACCTCAGCTATTTGCTGGCAGCGGCGCTGCTGGGGGTCGGGTACGGCCTGACGTATTCCGTGATCAACGGGTTGGTAGCCCATGAGGCGCCATCCGGCATGACGTCCCAGGCGTTGCTGCTGTTCAGCCTGGCGTATTTTGTCGGGGTCTTCGGGTTTCCCTGGTTGGCGGGCAAGCTCATCGTCGACTACGGCTTGTCGGCACTGATGATGAGCGTGCTGGCGGTGGCCACCTGCAATTGGTTGATCAGCGTGGCGCGGTTGGCCTGGCGTCGGGTCTCATCACACAAAATCTTACAGGTCACTTGATACCGTTCGTCGCCATCAAGGCACGATCAGGAAACCTCAACTGACCAATAGAGGGTAAGGACATTAATCATATGGAGACACCCTCATGAAGAATTCCAAGTTTGCTGCCCTCGCGCTCACCGGCCTGCTGTCGGCGGTGTCCCTGAGCAGTTTCGCCGCCACATCGTCGACCGGCACCACCACGCCTGACGCGACCAGCGAGTCGCAGAAATCCATGGGCACTGGCCTGGATACCAATGGCGGCGCGGTCATCGACAACACTAATGGCGCTGACCCGCACACCAAAGGCCACGACACCGAACGCCAGGCGCCTGCCGCCGTCGGCAACGGCAAAATGGGCCCATCCGTGAATGAGCCGACGATCAATAAAGGCGATGATTCGAACCTGCCAGGCGCGCCGAAACAAACTGCGCCATAAACAGCGAATCGCTCTACAGACACCCGATCATTCCCCAGTGAAGAGGTATGCATGAACGTCGATAAAGACCTTGAAAAAGAAGTCCTCACCCGCCTGCTGCACGCGCACCCCCAAGGGTTGGGCAAGGAAGTGCTGGATAACTACCGCGGAGAAAAAGTGGTCGCCAGTGCCTTGGCATTTCTGCAGGATCGCGGGCTTATCAAGGATGGGCATGTGACCACCGATGAGACCGGGGAGTATTCGTTGAACTTGCCGATCAAGTTGACAGCGTCGGGGGTGGATGAGGCGCGCAAGCTGGAAAGTCAGACTGCCCAGTAATGTAGGAAACACCGCTAAACACTGTGGGAGCCGGGCTTGCCCGGTTCCCACAGTGTTGATTGGCTTTATTCAGTGAGTAGGGCATTGACTTCAGGGGTGCCGGGCGATGTAGCCGGCCCCCAACGTGTCACGGCCAACGCCGCTGCCGCATTTGCCCGCCGTGCCGCTTGAGCGGGTGCCAGTCCGTTCGCCAGCCCCGCAATAAACACCCCCGCATGCGCATCGCCCGCGCCGTTACTGTCCACCGCCTGTACCTTGAAGCCCGGCACATGCTCGACGGCACCCTCGGCGCTGACCCAGCAACCCTTCGGCCCATCGCGCACCACCAGCAAGGCAGTGTCAGGCAGGTGACGCTTCAGCTCGCTCAGTGCCTTCGTTAACGTACCTGCCCCCGTAAATGCCAGCGCCTCCGGGCCATTGCTGGTCCAGATATCGATACGCGGCAGCAGGGCCAGCATCGGTGCAGAATCCGGCGCCTTGACCAGCGGGCCGGGGTCGAACACGACGGTGATGTGACGGGGCAGCGTCAGCAGCCAGTCGAGCAGCGCCTGGGCCTTGCCTTCCAGCAACAAGCTGTAACCGCTGACATAAACGTAATCGTCCGATTGTGGCACCACACTCGCCAAATCCTCGGCGTTCAAATCACCTTCAGCGCCGATATGGGAAATGAACGTGCGCTCGGTGCTGGCCTCGGTCAGCGAAACGCATAGCCCCGTGTCTTTGTCCGTGCTGGGCGCCTGGGCGATTTCCACACCTTCGGCCAGCATCGCTGCGCGGGCCAGGTCGCCAAAGCGCCCGTTGCCGTGGCGCCCCAGATAGATCACCGCCAGCCCATTGCGCTTGGCCGCAGCCATCACATTGAACCCCCCACCGGCTTCGAAACTGGCCGAATGCGCCAGCACGTCGCCGCCGGATGCAGGCAAGGTATCGAGAGCCATGACCAGGTCGACGATGACTTGGCCGGTGTGCAGCAATCTAGACATTGGGGCTCTCTACCAGAGCCGGGCGACGGTCAGCCGCGCCACCCAGCGCCGCATAAACCCCGCCGGCCACCAGGAAGGTAACGATCCAGCCGAGGCCGTTATGGCCCAGCCACGAGTCGGACAACGGCCCGGCGAACCAGATGTTTTCGGCGGTGGTGCCAATGGTGGTGAAGCTGAAGCCCAACACGATCGCCATGGCCCAGGCGCCGAATGCGCGCCACTCCACACCACCGCGATACCAATAGGCGCTGCTTGGGCTCACGTCCAGCAAGTCCGTGGGGCTGTAGTAGTGACGGTGGATCAGGTCGACCACGAAAATGCCGACCCAGGCCGTAATCGGCACCGCCAGCAACGAGATGAACGTGATAAATGGGCCATAGAAACTGTCGGCGATTAGCATGAAGTAAATCGAACCGGCGAAGATTGCCACGATGTCGACGATCACCGCGTGCACACGCTTGACCTTCAAGCCAAGGGTCAAGGTGGTGAGACCCGCCGAGTACACCGACAGGTTGTTGGAGAGCAGCAGCCCGCCAAACGCCGTGATCAGGTACGGAACCGCCATCCAGGTCGGCAGCATGTCGCGGATCGCGATGATCGGGTCAGTGGCCGACGCCAAGTCGTTATTGCCCACCGACAGCAGGCCGCCAAGGGTGATCAGCAACACCAGCGGGATGCCCGCACCAAACGCGGCGGATGCCACCAGGCGCGCAGCCTTCACACTGCGGTGCTGGTAGCGCGACATGTCGGCGCCGGCATTGGCCCAGCCGATACCGGTGCCCGCGGCCATGGTGCCGACGCCAATGATCATCGCGCTGAGCGGTGCCGGCGTGGCATTGAACACTGCGCTCCAATCGATAGTGGCGCAAAGGAAGCCGCCGACCAGAATGTTCAAGGCGCCGAACACGTAGGTGGCCCACTTCTGGATCACCAGCAAGGTGGCGTGTCCGAGGCCGGATACGGCCAGGGTCAGCAGCACGAAGATCGCGATGAATATCAGGGTGAGTAACGGTGCGCTTTTCGCTTCCACCGCAGAACCGAACAGGATCGAACTCAACGACAGCAGCACAAAGGCGGCTGTGGTGGTGTTGACGGTTTCCCAGCCCAGGCGTGACATCAGCGACACCAGCGTTGGGCCGATATTGCCGCGCACGCCAAAGATGGCGCGGGACAGCGTCAGGCTGGGCGCGCGGCCACGCCGACCGGCGATGGAGATGATGCCTACCACGGCAAAGGAACCGGCAGCGCCGAGGATCGCCACGATGATTGCTTGCCAGATCGCCAGGCCGCGAAACGCCACCAGCGTCGCGCCAAGCGGTAAGCCAAGAATGCTGATGTTGGCCGCGAACCACACCCAGAACAGTTGCAGCGGGTGCCCGTTACACTCGCTTTCCGGGACAGGTTCGATACCACGTGTTTCCAATTGCCCAGCGCTCTGGCCGGAAGAGGTGCTGCTCATGAGGGGCGCTCCTGGTGCCTGTATTGTTGTAATTGTGGCAAAGAATCCAATCTTTAAGCCGGTCATCCTGACTCAACACGATTCAGTGTGGGAGCCGGCTTGCCTGCGAAGGCGGTTATCCAGTGAGCGCATCAATGGCTGGCACACCGTCATCACAGGCAAGCCACACACATTTTTGCTCTGTGGTGTTCAGCGTAATTTGAGCAGCGCTTGAACCAGAGGCTGAATATCCAGGCCGTTGACCTGCTTGACCTGATCGATCATCGCCACAGGCCAGCACTGCATGCCCAGGCATGCGCCCATCATGGCGCCTAGAATCGCGGCGATGGTGTCGGTGTCGCCGCCAAGGCTGGCGGCCAGGCACAGGGCCTCGAAGGCATTCATCTCGCCGACCGCCACTTGCTGGGCCAAGGCAAAGGACACCACCACTGACTCCTGTGAAGCCACGGAGGTGCCAATCAACTCATACAGCAGGTCGGCGAACAGGACCTTGTCCCCGCTGTCGACGCTCAACGTCCGCGCCCAACTGATGCGCGTGGAAATACGCCCGCCGGCGATCCAGTGTCCGTGGCGCTCTGCTTGTTGGGCGATTTGCATACCGATATTGAGTGCCTCACCCAAATCCACGCCATTAATGCCAGCCGACACCACCGCCGCCACCGCCGCCGCACTGGAAATACCCAGGGTGGTGTTATGGGTAACCTGGCAGGCCTGGATCACCGCCTGGATAAACGGTGCCGGGTCGCTGACATCGGCGGCGATCCCCACCGGCGTGATGCGCATCGCGGCGCCGTTGGTGGTGCCATAGCGCCCGGATTCTTCCGGCGTGTGGCCGGCGAGGATCATGTCGATCGCACGCTTGGTCGATGGGCCGAGTAAATCCTGCGAGCCCTTGGCACGCATGACTGCCTCCCAGTCGATCAGGCGCTGTGCGAGCACGGTAGGTTCAATCGTGCCCTGGCCTTCCACCAGCAATTCGCCCACCAGGATCGCCTGCTCGGTGTCATCGGTGATGGAGCCGGCGGGCATGTTTGGCGCGATGGGCTGGTCAGCACCGGAATCTTCCAGGCCGGTGATAGCACCGAAGCGCGCCCGGACCTGTTCACGGCTCAAGGATTGGGTCGGCATGCCCAGCGCATCGCCCAATGCCAGGCCGTAGAAGGCGCCGAGGGCGCGAGTGTGCGGGGTCATTTCGAATGTCCAAACTGCAGGTGCAGACGAAAGTGCAGAGGATCGAGCCAGCTTTCGACGTACTCCATGAAACGCTCGCGACGGTCGTAGGTCGTGCGCGACGCCTTGAGGAACACCGTGCCTGTAGGGCGGCCAAGCAACTCGGCGTCTTCATCGCTGAGGGGCTCGGCGCCGATCCACTGGTCACCGTCGGCCCCGACATACCCGTAGGCTGCCAGGGTGATGGTCAGGGAGTCATCGATCAGGCCCACGTCAGGCAGGCTCTCCAGGCCTCCGGAGGCGGGCATCAGCGAGCGCTCCAGGGACACGGCGGTGCCGGCGGTAGTGCGGCGGCGCCGGTCGAGGGCGATGAATTGGTCACTGCCGAAACGGTTGAACAGGTCTGGGCGAGTCACCGCTTCCAGGCGCAGTATATCGGTGCTCACCCGCGCCCCGGTGTCGGCCAGGGCCTGCGCCCAACCGCTATGTTGGTCGAGCACCATGCCGTCAAAGGTGACGATGGAGCCGACGCCGCTCTGGGTCGCTATGTAATTACGCCGTTTGAGTTCAGCCAGCGCTTCGCGCAGGGTGCCGCGACTGACCGCAAACTCCTCGGCCAATTGGTGCTCACCCGGCAACAGAAAACCGTCGACCATCACTCCGCCCTCGATACGGCGTATAAGCTCGTCGACGACGCGTTTTTTCTTATCAAATCGAACATGTCTAATCATGTAAAAATTGATAACCGAAAGCCGTTATTTACAGCAAGCGAATTATTTCAGGAACATGAAAAAACGGGCCCTAAGGCTCCAGCCCAATACGGAAAAATTCCCCAGCGCTCCAGACACCAAGCCAGTTCTGACCGTTGATCGGACGGCTCACCGCCAGTTCCACTAATTGGTAGAACGCGTTTCGATGCACCAAGGCTTCAAGGTTGGTGCGCACCCGGATGTAGGGCGCGGGCTCCTGGGTGACCGGATCGATCACCACGCGCAACGGATGTTCAAGACCGGCTTCGACTTGCTCATCCACGTTGGTGGTAAAGCGCAATACCTGGCTTTCGCCCTGCCCTTCGACTTCCAGGGTCACGGCGACAAACGGCGCATCGTCGACGGTGATGCCAACTTTTTCCACGGGAGTGATCAGGAAGTAATCATCGCCATCGCGGCGGATAATGTTGGAGAACAGCTTGACCATCGGCTTACGCCCGATCGGCGTGCCCTGATAGAACCAGGTGCCGTCGCGGGCGATGCGCATATCGATGTTGCCGCAGAAATCCGGGTTCCACAGATGCACCGGCGCCGGTCCCTTGCCTTTGGGCAGTTGGGCCAACAGATCGTTGGCTTTGGCGGAATCGGTCATGGGCTTCTCCTGGTGCTTATTGATCACTCATCCCAAGCAGGCCGCGGGCGTATTGCGCCAGGGGGCGGGCAATCAAGTCTTCTGGCTTATTGTCGTGGAACGTCAGTAAACCGCCACGACTGCGAATACGTGCAGTATCAATCAAATACTGGGTGCTGGTCTCGATCAACATGATCTGGATGACGCCGTTGTCCAGGCCAACACGGTCAAGGGCCTGCTGATCAGCCCACTCGTCGGCATTGCCGATACGGTCATCCGCTGCCGCAAATCGGCAGTACAACAGGTAGTGAGCGCCGGCTGCACGAGCTTCGGACATTGCCTGTTCCAGACCTTCCGGTTGGCGGGCGCGGCGTACCATGGGGAAGTATTCGACGAAGCCGTTGAACGCTTCCTCTGCCACCACGTTAGGACGCGGGTAGGCACTGCCCGGCGGTACGAAGGCACCCTGGGCGATAAAGATAAAGGAGTCCGGCTGCACGCGAATCGAGGCCGTGCGACGGGTGTCGCTGTGGTCGAGCAAGCCGGCATCACTCATCTGATAGCGAGTGCCTTCGGCCATATCGCTGACGGTCATGCAACCACTCAGCGTCAACGACGCCAGCAACAAAACCAGACTACGCATCCTAATCCTCCAGAAGCCGGTGACGGAAAACCGGCGAATGGGCATGAGATGCAGAATCCGCGCCACTCAGAGATGACGCATAACCAAATGTGGGAGTGAGTTGAGTTAGGAAATCGCGTTAGCCGCCAATGATTTTCATGATGGTGGCACCGCCGGAGAAGGCCACTTCCTGTTTATCCCCCAACGCCTTCATCAACAGGCCTTGCAGCGCAGGCAGTGCTTGATGCCGCGGCTTGTCCAGCAGGTCGCCGACATAGTGACGGTTGCTCGACGACAGGCAGCCATGCAACCAGCCCGTGGACGACAACCGCAGCCGTGAACAGGTACGGCAGAACGGCACACTCTCGTTGGCAATCACGCCAAAGAAACCCTTGCCCGGTACTTCGTAGCGTACGGCGGTGGCGTCGACGGGGGCATTGGCTTGCAGGTATTCATACTGTTCGCCGATCAGGCTCAGCAGTTGCTGCAAGCTGACAAATTGCTGCAGGAACGCGTTGGAGTCCTTGGCCAGGTGGCCCATGCGCATCAGCTCGATAAAGCGCAACTCGTAGCCGCGCTCCAGGCAGTAGTCGAGCAGCGGCATCACTTGGTCAAGATTCTGGCCGCGCAACGGCACCATGTTGACTTTGATCTTGATACCGGCAGCGCCGGCCTGGTCCATGCCATCGAGCACGGTGGCCAAGTCGCCGCCACGGGCGATGCTGCGGAAGGCGTCCGCATCCAGGGTGTCGAGGGAGACATTGATGCGCTTGATCCCGGCGTCCACCAGCAACGGCAGTTTGCGCGCCAGCAGTTGGCCGTTGGTCGTCAAACTGATGTCACTGAGGCCCATCTGCCCCACTGCGCCCATGAAGGCTTCCAGCTTGGGGCTGACCAGTGGCTCTCCGCCGGTAATGCGCAAGCGGTCGATGCCGGCCGCCTCAATGAGATAAGCCACGCCGCGCGCCATCGCCTCGGCCGAGAGTTCGTCCTGGGCAGCCACCAGCCGCTTGCCGTTAGGCACGCAGTAGGTACACGCGTAATTGCAGGCTGAGGTCAGGCTGATCCGCAAATTGCGAAAACGCCTGCCTTGACGATCAACGATCATGGATCACTCCGGCAGAGGATGATTCGGGCGCACTAAAAACTGACTGATAAATCAGCTTTTAGCAAGAGTCCATGCCTGAGTATATTCCTGGGGTACTGCGCGTGGCAGCAAATCATTACGTGGCGGGCGTTTCAGCCGGTGGCTGCTCGGCGCTGTGCTTGCGCTTGTTGCCCATGCGCACGCCGATATCCATCAGGAACTGGAAAAAGCCTTCCTGATCTTCCAGCACATTGCTCCAGAACGGCGAGTGGTACAGCGCGACGGCGCCGTGTACCAAGGCCCAGGCAGCGCAATAGTGGAAATACGGCGGCACGTCCTCCAGCTTGCCTTCGCTGATGCGGCCCTTGATCAGCAGAGTCAGGCGTTCGAAGTTCGAGGCACGGATCTTGTGCAACTCCTCGACCATTTCCGGCACTTGATGGCCCTTGACCACCTTCTCTTCCAAACGGTCGAACAGGCGATAGCGCTGCGGATCACGCATCCGGAACTCGAAGTAGGCGCGGGACAGGGCTTCCTTGTCCTTGTCCACATCGGCCGAATGCAGCAGCTCGTTCAAATCACGCTCGTAGTCGAGCATCAGGCGCAGGTAAATCTCGGCCTTGGACTTGAAGTGCTTGTAGATCGTGCCTTTGCCGATACCCACGGCATCCGCAATCATCTCGACGGTGACGCTGTCTTCACCTTGTTCGAGGAACAACTTCAGTGCGGTGTCGAGAATTTCCTGCTCACGGCGGCGAAACTCACGGACCTTACGGGGTTCTTTGTGCATGAGAAAGAGGTCTGCAGAGGTCGAAATAGGAAGGGTTGCGCAGGGCCACGGATACGTGGCGATACGATTTACCCAGTGCGAGGGATTATCCCGACTGAACGGTCGTTGGGCAATGTCTATGTGAACCCGTAACGCACTTTACTTTCAGCGCACCAACGTTTGCATTGATTTCAGTCAGAAATAATACGCAACAACTCCCTCCGTACACCTGCTTGATGAGAACCCAAGCGAAGCGCGTGTATTCCAAATCTGTTTAAAAAACGACCAGTCGCCACTGGACTGAATCGGATACTGATCAATACTTGAACTGTCGGCGTGACATCTCCCCCAAGTGACGCGCCGACCTGGGTACCAACGGACCGCGTGCCCTTGTTTTACTCCTAATGGTCTTAGCCCGGATTCACCCCCCAGAACCCGGGTTTTTTTTGCCTGCGATTTGGCCGCGTCAACAGCATCGGTATCTACACAAGCACGCTCACTACGGGGAAATTTTTCAGCTTTGAAAATTGTGCGTCAGTAGGCCACGTGAGCCAGCGGGAACAGGCGCTTGAAGTTCTTGGTGGTCTGTTCGGCAAAGCGCTCGTAGGATTCGCCACGCAGCATCGCCAGGTAATCCGCCACATCGCGCACATACTCCGGCAGGTTCGGCTTGCCGCGATGTGGGATGGGCGCCAGGTACGGCGAGTCGGTTTCCACCAGTAGGCGGTCGGCCGGTACTTGGCGCGCTACGTCGCGCAGGGCGTCAGCATTGCGGAAGGTGACGATGCCCGACAGGGAAATGTAGAACCCGAGGTCCAGGGCCGCCTTGGCCATGTCCCAGTCCTCGGTGAAGCAGTGCAACACGCCAGCCTGAGGCAGCGCGGCTTCGCGCAGCAGGGTCAGGGTGTCGGCACGGGCGCCACGGGTGTGGACGATCACCGGTTTACTGGTCTGCTGGGCAGCCTGCAGGTGCAAACGAAAGGAGGCTTGCTGCAACTCGGCGGCTTCGGGCTCGTAGTGGTAATCCAGGCCGGTTTCACCGATGGCCACCACGCGCGGGTGATTGAGTTCGCCGAGCAGCCAGTCGAGGGCTGGGGCTTCACCGGGCTTGAGGTCCAGCGGATGGATACCCACCGAACAATCCACATCGGCATAGCGATCAGCCAGGGCTTTGACGTCGCCAGCATTTTCAGCGCTGACGCCGATGCACAGGAAGTGCCCTACTCCGCGCTGGCGTGCCGCTTCGAGCGCGGCGTCAAGGGAGCCGCCGTGCTGGGCAAGGTCGAGGCGATCAAGGTGGCAATGGGAATCTACGAGCATAAGAATTAAGTCACTGAAAGTGTTTGACCAACGATACCCGTCAGCCAGGGAAATTAACGCCGGCCGAGCAAACCGACCCACTGCACCAGCAGCGCTTCAAGCAAGAGCACACGGTTGAGGTTGGCTTTGCCGAGCACCTTCTGGCGCTGGGCGAGGATCCAGTCCTGGATCGTCAGCACTTTGTCCTGGGCACTTTTTTGCGCCAGGTACTGCACCACTTTGCGCATATCTGGCAGGCCCAGACCGCTTTCGTCCTGGGTCAGTTGGTAGCGCAGGATCAGGCTCGACCAATCGCAGAACCAGTCGAACAGCAATAGCAGAGGAATGTCCTTCCAGGCAGTTTCAGCCAACTGGGTCGCGGACACTTCCTGCTTGATCAGCTTCTTTACGCCCTCCACCACCAGTGCGCGTTGCTCACGCACCCCCTGGGCTTGCAGCTTCACCGCGGCCAATGGCGAGCCCGCTGCCAGTGTCAGCAACTCGACCCGTTCTTCCTGACTGCACTGCGGCAACGCCTGCGCCAGCCACTCAAGACTCAGCGCCTCGCTTGGCAGCGGGCACGCCTGCTGAACGCAGCGGCTGCGAATGGTCGGCAGCAAACGGCTCGATTGGTGGCTGACCAGCAACAACACGGTATCGCCAGACGGCTCTTCCAGGCTCTTGAGCAAGGCGTTGGCGGCGTTGATGTTCATCG
The DNA here is from genome assembly GCF_963970525.1 of Pseudomonas sp. EA_65y_Pfl1_P113. Classification (NCBI taxonomy): domain Bacteria; kingdom Pseudomonadati; phylum Pseudomonadota; class Gammaproteobacteria; order Pseudomonadales; family Pseudomonadaceae; genus Pseudomonas; species Pseudomonas sp. EA_65y_Pfl1_P113. The sequence goes on along the minus strand of NZ_CAXAQM010000022.1, from coordinate 77,924 downwards.
CCTCCACGGGCTCGATCAACACCACCTTGCGCCCGCCCATCTGCGCGGTTTGCACCACGAAGCTGACGAGGTCACGGACCTGGTCGACCTTGATCGCCTTGTCGGCTTCCTCGGGCTCCAACACGTAGTTGTCCGGATGGCTGCCGGCCTTGAGCAACAGGCAGGATTTGCATTCGCCACAGGCTTCCAGGTCGACCGGGCGCTGGCACAGCAGGCTGGCCATGAGTCGCTCAGCCAAGTCCCGCTTACCGATACCCACCGGTCCATGCAACAGGTAGGCATGGGCGTGGTGAGCACGGCCGGCCAATTGTTGCCACAGGCTGGCCTGCCACGGATAGACTTCAGGCACGGGCGCGCTCCAGCAGCGTCGGCAATAGCGTGTCGATGGCTTGCTGCACCTGGGCCAGCGGTTGGGCCGCGTCCAGCAGGTAATAACGCGCAGGCTCGGCCGCAGCACGTTTGAGGAACGCAGTACGGACCGCGTCGAAGAAGGCCTGGCCTTCGAGCTCAAAACGGTCCAGGCGACCACGGGCACTGGCGCGGGCCAGGCCCACTTCCACCGGCAGGTCGAACACCAGGGTCAGGTCAGGGCGCAGGTCGCCTTGGACGAACGTTTCCAATGTAGCAATGCGCTCCAGGCACAAACCTCGACCGCCGCCCTGGTAGGCATAGGTGGAATCGGTAAACCGGTCGCAGATCACTACGGCACCGCGCGCCAGGGCCGGGCGAATCACCTCGGCCAAGTGCTGGGCGCGCGCGGCGAACACCAGCAGCAGCTCGGTGTCAGGGTTCATCTGCTCTTCACCCGGAGCGAGCAGCACCTCACGAATGCGCTCGGCCAGCGGCGTACCGCCAGGCTCGCGGGTCAACACCACCTCGATGCCTTGGGCGCGCAAGCACTCGGCCAGGTAATCGCGGTTAGTGCTTTTGCCGGCGCCCTCGGGGCCTTCCAGGGTAATAAACAAGCCAGTCACAGGCAGTCCTTAGTCAGAATTATTGCGGGCTTGGCGGCGCAGTGGTGTCCGGCGCAGGCTCGGCCGGTTTATCAGCTGGCTCATCCGCCGGTGGCGTTGCGTCTTGCGCAGGCTTCACCACCGGGGCCGGACTGGAGCGGTAATCGGCGCGGCGTTTGAGTTGAAACTCGCGCACGGCGGCATTATGCGCATCCAGGTTATCCGAGAAAATATGGCTGCCATCGCCCCGTGCGACGAAATACAGGCTGCTGCCCGGCACCGGGTTCAGCGCGGCATGGATCGCCTCGCGGCCGACCATCGCGATAGGCGTCGGCGGCAGGCCGGCAATCATGTAGGTGTTGTAAGGGTTGGCTTCCTTGAGATGAGCGCGGGTCAACTTGCCGTTGTAGCGCTCGCCCAGCCCGTAGATCACCGTTGGGTCGGTCTGCAACAGCATGCCGATCTTCAAGCGACGCACAAATACCCCGGCGATCTGCCCACGCTCCTCAGGTACGCCGGTCTCTTTCTCCACCAGGGAGGCCATGATCAGCGCTTGATAAGGGTCGGTGTACGGCGCATCGGCGGCGCGCTTGCTCCACTCCTGGGCGAGTACATCGTCCAGGCGGTTATAGGCTTTTTTCAGGAATTCGACGTCGGTCATGCCACGCACGAAGCGGTAGGTATCGGGGAAGAACCGCCCCTCGGGGAACACGCCAGGGTGGCCGAGTTTATCCATGACTTCACTGTCAGTGAGGCCCGAAAGTCTCTGCACGATCTTTTCATTGTTGGCTAAGGCCGAGCGCACCTGGCGGAAGTTCCAGCCTTCGACCAGGGTCAGGCTGTATTGCACCACTTCGCCACGCTGCCAGAGGCCGATCAAGCCCTGCGCCGTCATGCCAGGCGTCATGCGGTATTCGCCGCTCTGCAGTGGCTGGCCGTCGAGGTTTAAGCGCCAGTACAGGCGCAACCAGAACGCGCCGTCGAGCACGCCATCGGCTTCCAGGCGATTGAAGGTACCGGTCGGGGTCGCCCCTGCCGGCACATCGAGCAATTGCTCCTGGGCCAGGTTCAAAGGCTGCTTCAAGGCAGAATCGAACTTCCAGGCCGAATAACCCAACAACAAAGCCGCCGAGAACAGACCGATCAGCAGCAGTACAACCAGTTTTCGTATCAACTCAAATTTCCAATAGCGCGCGAATAATGCCCTGCAGTTTACGGGTGAGCGGGCCAACCGACCAGCTCATCGCAGCGTACCCGCGCACAGGCCAAATGCCATAAACGCTGTTGCATACAAAGACTTCGTCAGCCTGCTGCAACTGCGTAAGGCTGATGTCGGCCACGGCCACCGGGGTGCCCAGCGTTTGAGCCTGGGCCAGAATCTCGGCGCGCATCACGCCGGCAACGCCGCAACGCGTCAGATCAGCGGTTAGTAACAAGCCGTTGCGCACAAGAAACAGGTTGCTGAATACGCCTTCGATGACACGCCCAGACATGTCCAGCATCAAACCTTCAGCGTGTTCGGCATCCTGCCATTCGGCGCGGGCGATCACCTGCTCGAGGCGATTGAGGTGTTTGAGGCCGGCCAGCAGTGGCTGCTCGGCCAAGCGGGTGGCACACGGAAACAGGCGGATGCCGTCGGTTCCATGGGCGAGGGGATAAGTAGCGGGCGGGTTGCCCTGCAAGATACGGCGCACTGGCGCGCCAGGGTTGATGCCATAGCCACGCAGGCTGTCGCCACGGGTAAGGATCACCTTGAGGACACCGTCGCCAAGGGCGGCGGCATAGGCCAGCACTTCGTTGCGGATCAAAGGCTGATCTGCAACCAAAGCGAGGCGCCTGCAACCCTGATCGAGGCGTTGCAGGTGACGGTCGAGCAGCACCGGTTGCCCGGCCCTGACGGCAATGGTCTCGAACAACCCGTCGCCATACGCCAGGCCGCGATCTTTCAGGGGCACGTTATCCGCTGGCTGACCGTCGACCCAGCTGTGCATCACTCGGCGAACCGGCGGAACACCAGGGACCCGTTAGTGCCACCAAAACCGAACGAGTTGGAGATCACCACGTCGATCGGCATCGGCTGCGCTTCGTGAGGCACGAAGTTCAAGTCGCAGCCTTCGTCCGGCTCATCGAGGTTGATGGTCGGGGGAGCGACCTGATCCTTGATGGCCATCACGCTGAAGATCGCTTCGACCGCACCCGCCGCGCCCAACAAGTGGCCGGTCATGGACTTGGTGGAGCTGACCGCCAGCTTGTAGGCATGCTCGCCGAACACCGACTTGATGGCTTCAGCTTCCGCCAAATCGCCAGTCGGCGTCGACGTGCCATGCGCGTTGATGTGCTGCACCTGGTTCGGGTTGACCTTCGCATCGCGCAGCGCGTTGGTGATGCAACGCGCAGCGCCGGCACCGTCGGAGGGTGGCGAGGTCATGTGGTAGGCGTCGCCGCTCATGCCAAAGCCGATCAGCTCGGCATAGATGGTCGCGCCACGCGCCTTAGCGTGTTCCAACTCTTCCAGCACCAGTGCACCGGCGCCGTCGGACAGAACGAAACCATCACGGCCTTTGTCCCAAGGGCGACTGGCGCGGGTGGGCTCGTCGTTGCGGGTCGACAGTGCACGGGACGCGCCGAAGCCGCCCATGCCAAGGCCACAGGCCGCCATCTCGGCGCCGCCAGCGATCATCACGTCAGCTTCGTCATAGGCGATGTTGCGCGCCGCCATGCCGATGCAGTGCGTGCCCGTGGTGCACGCGGTGGCAATGGCGTAATTAGGCCCCTGTGCGCCCAAGTGGATGGACAGGAAACCGGAAATCATGTTGATGATCGAGCCCGGCACGAAGAACGGTGAAATTCGACGGGGGCCGGAATCGTGCAACGTGCGGCTGGTTTCTTCGATATTGGTCAAACCACCAATACCCGATCCCATGGCCACGCCGATGCGGTCACGGTTGGCGTCGGTGACTTCCAGGCCGGCGTTACGCACTGCCTGAAAACCGGCTGCCAGGCCGTATTGAATGAACAGGTCGAGTTTGCGGGATTCTTTGACCGAGAGATATTCCTCGACATTGAAGCCCTTTACCGAGCCGCCAAAACGGGTGGAATAGGCAGAAAGGTCCGTGTGTTCGATCAGACCAATACCACTGTGGCCAGCCAGAATGCCCTGCCAACTGCTCGGCACATCCGTGCCCAGTGGCGACAACATACCCATACCGGTGACTACGACGCGTCTACGCGACACAGCACTCTCCTTTTTCTAATGACGACACTTTTGCTTCAGCGCTCACATTTCGTCAGGGCTAAAGAAAAAACCGCACGCCGTTACAGCAGTGCGGTTTTTCCCTGAAAGCAAGCGACGACTACAAACTATTACGCCTGGTGGCTAGTAACGTAGTCGATAGCAGCTTGAACAGTAGTGATTTTTTCAGCTTCTTCGTCCGGGATTTCGGTCTCGAATTCCTCTTCCAAAGCCATCACCAGCTCAACGGTGTCAAGGGAATCGGCACCCAGGTCTTCTACGAAGGAAGCAGTGTTGACCACTTCTTCTTCCTTAACGCCCAGTTGCTCGGCGACGATTTTCTTGACGCGCTCTTCGATGGTGCTCATACCTTGTTTAACTCCTAATGGACAAATTCAGGCAGCTGGCCAGTGGGTAAGTGTATAGAAAGCCATTTCAGCTTTTCAACTGAAAGCTTCACCCAGTACCCGGTCGGCCACCCGCCTATAAATTAAGTTGCAGCTTTATAACGGATTTTAGACAGCTCGTATGACATTTTTTTGAAGCGATCCGTCACAATTTAACTCATGTACATCCCGCCGTTCACCGGGATTGTAGCCCCAGTCACGTATGCCGCACCGTCGGATGCCAGGAAAGTGACCACATTCGCGATCTCTTGAGCCTGGCCCAGACGGCCCAGCGGAATCTGCGTCAGCAAGGCTTCACGCTGTGCTTCCGGCAGCTCACGGGTCATATCGGTGTCGATGAACCCTGGGGCCACCGAGTTGACCGTAATCGACCGCGAGCCGACTTCACGTGCCAATGCACGGCTGAAACCTTCCAGACCGGCCTTGGCGGACGCGTAGTTTACTTGGCCTGCGTTGCCCATGGCACCCACTACGGAGCCAATATTGATAATTCGCCCCCAACGCGCCTTGGTCATACCACGCAAAACGCCCTTGGACAGGCGAAACAGACTGTTCAAGTTGGTATCGACCACGTCGTACCACTCGTCGTCTTTCATGCGCATCATTAGGTTGTCGCGGGTGATGCCGGCGTTGTTTACCAGAATCGCCGGCGCGCCAAATTGTGCGGTGATCTCAGCCAGTACGGCGGCCACTGACTCATCGCTGGTCACGTTCAGCTCAAGGCCGGTGCCTTGCACGCCGTTTTCCTTCAGGGTCGCGGCGATACGCTCGGCGCCCGAGGCGGACGTGGCAGTACCGATCACAACGGCGCCCTGACGGCCCAGCTCCAGGGCGATGGCCTGGCCAATGCCACGGCTTGCGCCGGTAACCAGTGCAACTTTACCTTGCAGACTCATGCAGGCTTCTCCTAAGTTCGGAAATAGAGGGTCAGGCCAGGGCTGCGCGAGCGGCAGCAAAGGCGTCAGGTGTATTGAGGTTGGCCGTCGAGACGCCGTCGGCGCAGCGCTTGTTCAGGCCGGCGAGGACTTTGCCCGGGCCACACTCGACCAGCTCGGTGGCGCCCTTGGCCGCCAGGGTCTGGACCGACTCAACCCAGCGCACGGGCTTGTAGAGCTGCTCAAGCAGGTCGCGCTTGAGGGTGTCGAGGTCGGCCGCCACGGCGGCGCTGACGTTCTGTACCAGTGGGATCTGCGGTGCCTGCCAGTTGACGGCAGCGATGGACTCGGCAAAACGCTCGGCAGCCGGGCGCATCAATTCGCAGTGGGACGGTACGCTTACCGGCAACGGCAAGGCACGCTTGGCACCACGGGCTTTGCAGATTTCGATTGCGCGCTCAACGGCAGCCTTGGCACCCGCGATGACCACTTGGCCAGGGGAGTTGAAGTTAACGGCGCTGACCACTTCGCCCTGGGCCGCTTCGGCGCAGGCTTCGATCACCACGGCGTCGTCCAGGCCCAGGATGGCAGCCATGCCGCCCTGCCCTGCCGGAACGGCTTCTTGCATCAGCTGCCCACGACGCTCGACCAGCTTGACCGCTTCAGCCAGGGTCAAGCTGCCCGCCGCCACCAAGGCGCTGTATTCGCCCAGGCTGTGACCGGCGACGAATGCTGGACGCGCGCCGCCTTCCGCAAGCCACAAGCGCCACAGGGCGACCGAAGCGGCCAGGATGGCCGGCTGGGTTTTATCGGTTTGATTGAGTTGTTCTTCCGGCCCCTGCTGGGTCAGTGCCCACAGGTCGTAACCCAGGGCGTCGGAAGCTTCCTTGAAGGTGTCCAGGATCAACGGGTATTGCGCGCCCAGTTCGGCCAACATGCCGAGGGACTGCGAACCCTGCCCTGGAAAGACGAATGCGAGGGATGTAGACATGTAACAAGCCCCTAATGATCTGGTCGTCAAAAATGCGCACGCCTACGGTGGGAGCGCACGAAACTGACAGATTGGATGGTCAATTGAACTGGCCGGTCACATTTAAGCATTCCCGGGCCGATTCGCCTAAGGCAACAGATCCTCAAGACGGCCGTGCAAGCGTTGCGGCAGGTTCTCCTGGATCTCGATCACGGCCCGTGCAATAGCACTTTGAAAGCCCTCGACGCCAGCCGAGCCATGGCTTTTTACCACAATGCCCTGCAGCCCCAGGAAACTTGCGCCGTTATGCCGCGCCGGGGCCAGGTCAGCCTGCAAGCGGCGCATCAACGGCAGCGCCAGGGCGCCGACCAGGCGCGACGCCAAGCTCTGTTTGAACAACACCTCGATACGCGTGGCGATCATGGTCGCCAAGCCTTCGCTGGACTTGAGCAGGATATTGCCGACAAACCCGTCGCACACCACCACGTCCGCCTCGCCACGGTACAAACCATCACCCTCGACGAATCCGATGTAGTTCAAGCCACGCGCGCTTTGCAGCAAGGTGGCGGCGAGCTTGACCTGCTGGTTGCCCTTGATGTCTTCGGTGCCGATATTCAGCAACGCCACCCGTGGCCGGGCCACGCCCAGCGCTTCGGCGGCCACCGAGCCCATCACAGCAAACTGCAACAGGTGCTCGGCACTGCAATCGACATTCGCACCCAGGTCCAGCAACTGGCAGTAACCTTTCTGCGTCGGAATCGCCGCCACCATCGCCGGGCGATCAATGCCCGGCAATGTCTTGAGCACATGCCGCGACAACGCCATCAAGGCCCCGGTGTTGCCGGCACTGACACAGGCTTGCACCTTGCCATCACGCAGCAGCTCCAGGGCCACCCGCATCGAAGAATCGGGCTTGCCACGCAGGGCTGCCGCCGGCTTTTCATCCATACCAATGGTTTCGCTGGCCGGCGTAATCGTCAGGCGCGCGCGATCCACTGCCGGATGGCTGGCAATCAGTTCTTCAAGAGGGGAAGGTTGACCGACGAGGGTCAGGTGCAGCGAGGGTGTGGCAGACAGGCTGGCAATGCAGGCCTGAACAATGCTGCGGGGACCGAAGTCCCCGCCCATTGCGTCTATCGCGATGACTAGAGCAGACAAGTGATTACTCGTCAGCGCCCTTGTCGATCACTTTACGACCACGGTATACGCCTTCTGGCGATACGTGGTGACGCAGGTGAATTTCACCGGTGGTTTTTTCTACAGACAGAGTGCTCGCCGTCAGGGCATCGTGCGAACGACGCATGTCACGGGCAGAGCGGGATTTTTTGTTCTGCTGAACAGCCATAATTGATTAACTCCTAAACGTTTGGGTCACGCTTTAACTGCGCCAATACACTGAACGGGTTGGACCGCGTTACCTCGTCCTCGCTCGGTTCGGACTCGTCGCCGAGGTCCGCCGGCTGCTGGCATTCTTCCGGATGATGAGCAGGCACAATGGGCAAGGCGAGCAGAAGCTCCTCCTCGATCAGTGCATGCAGATCCAATGGATCTTCGCCCAGTTCCAGCACGTCATAACCTTTCGGCAACGACTGGGTATTCGCACCCTCTTTCACCACAGCGTAACTGCATTCGCTGTGGATCGGCAGGGTGACCAGCTCAAGACAACGCTGGCAAACCATTTTGACTTCGGTGTCGATAACGCTGTGAATTACCACAGATTTACGTTCATCTCTTTCAAAAACGAATTTAGCCTGCACCGTACCGACAGTGTCGGAAAGCGGGTCGCAGAGTCTCTCCAAATTGGCCAACAGCAACTCACCTTGAAGGGAAGTGCCACGATCAGCCAGTTTGCGCGGGTCAACGTGAGGTGGAATCGGGTCATTCAACATAGGCGCAGCATTATAGGGATGCACCGGGCCATGTCAAAGGAAATTCAGCCCTGTGCGTCAGCCGGTCACGCGCTAGAATCTGCCACTGCCTTTTAGGAGTCGCCCATGCTGCCTTTATTACTCGCATCCAGCTCGATTTATCGCAGGGAATTGCTGAGCCGCCTGCACCTGCCATTCATCTGCAGCTCGCCGGATATCGATGAAAGCCATCGCACAAATGAGTCCGCCATTGAGCTGGTCAAGCGCCTGGCCGAAGAGAAGGCCCGCACGTTAGCGGCCAGGCATCCAGGGCATTTGATTATCGGCTCTGATCAGGTTGCCACGCTGGAAGGCCGGGTCATCGGCAAGCCTCACACCTTTGAAAACGCCCGCGAGCAATTATTAGCCGCCAGCGGCAAGCGCGTCAGCTTTCTCACCGGCCTGGCGCTGCTGAACAGCGAGACAGGACACTGCCAAGTCGACTGCGTACCTTTTACCGTGCACATGCGTGAACTGGACGTTGAGCGTGTTGAACGCTATCTGCGGATTGAGCAGCCGTATGACTGCGCAGGCAGCTTCAAGGCTGAGGGGCTGGGCGTGAGCCTTTTCCAGAGCACTGAAGGGCCGGACGCAACCAGTCTGGTTGGGCTTCCGCTAATCCGCCTGGTGGATATGCTGCTGGCTGAAGGCGTGCAGATCCCTTAAGCCCACCACCAAACAGAATGTGGGAACGGGCTTGCTTGCGATACGGAGTGTCAGCCACCGATAGATTGACTGAACCACCGCATTCGCGAGCAAGCCCGCACACACTTGAATCGATGCGCCTGCTGGATCAGCGCAAGCTTGGACCCTGGAAGCCCATATACAACGCCAGCTTCTCGGCTACGCTGGCACCCAGCTTCTTGGAGAACCGATCAAACGGCGATTCCTCAACCGTAAAATCCACCAACTCCTTCTCGCCAATCACATCCCGCGCAACGAAACTTGCACTCCCCAGGCCGTCAATCAAGCCCAACGGCAACGCCTGCTCGCCTGACCACACCAACCCGGAGAACAACTCGGGATGTTCCTTATCCTTTAGGCGGTCGCCACGCCCCTGCTTCACGCTGGCGATAAACTGGCGATGGGTGGTGTCGAGCACGCCCTGCCAGAATGCGGTTTCATCAGCCTTCTGTGGCTGGAACGGGTCGAGGAACGACTTGTGCTCGCCCGAGGTGTAGGTGCGGCGCTCCACACCCAGCTTCTCCATGGCGCCGACAAAGCCATAACCGGCCGCCGTCACACCGATGGACCCCACCAGGCTGGCCTTGTCGGCGTAGATCTGGTCTGCCGCACTGGCAATGTAATAGGCGCCGGAAGCGCCCAGGTCGGAAATCACCGCATACAGCTTGATATCCGGGTGCAGGCCACGCAGACGGCGAATCTCGTCATACACATAACCCGACTGCACCGGACTGCCGCCCGGGCTGTTGATGCGCAGGATCACGCCCTTGACCTTGGGGTCTTCAAACGCAGCACGCAGGCTGCTGACGATATTGTCGGCGCTGGCGGGTTCCTTATCGGCGATCACCCCGCGCACTTCGATCAGGGCGGTGTAGTTGGCGCCACGGGTCGCATTTTTTTCCACGTCCATCAGCGGGCTGAACAATGCCAGCATGGCAATAAGCCAGACAAAGGTCAGCAGCTTGAAGAAAATCCCCCAGCGCCGCGCACGACGCTGCTCCTGAACGCTGGCCAGGAGGGTTTTCTCCAGCAGTTTCCAGCTCTTGTCATCACCACTTTCAGCCTTTTCGGGCGCTTTCCATTCGTCACTCATGCCATTAACCCCAGCAAAGACTCATCGGGCCCGGTTTAGCCAGGCCTGCAATTCGGAAAAATGATCAATCGTCAGTCGCGGTTCATAATGCTGCAAGGCCTCGGCAGCCTGGGCGCCGTAGCTGACCGCCACACTGTCCATGCCTGCATTGCGCGCCATCATCAGATCGAAAGAGGCATCCCCCACCATCAAGGCCTGGCGTGGCGACACGCCACAATGCGCGAGGATCTGCTCCAGCATCAGAGGATGAGGTTTGCTGGCGGTTTCATCGGCAGCACGGGTGATATCGAAATAATCATCCCAACCGTGGGCCTTGAGCACTCGATCCAACCCGCGACGAGACTTGCCGGTCGCGACCGCCAAGTGGTAACCCTCGGCGCGAAAGGCCTGCAGGGACTGCACCACACCCTCAAACAGCGGCGAAGGCTCCGCCTCCAGCGCCGTGTAGTGATCGGCGTAGTGCTCGCGAAATGCGACCAATTCGGCTTCGCTAATGTCGGGGTACAAGGTGCGGATCGCCTCTGGCAAGCCCAGACCGATAATGCCCTTGACCGCGAAGTCGCTGCACAGCTCGAAACCCGAACGCGTTGACGCCATGTGCATCGATTCGACGATCCGGCCAATGGAATTGGCCAGGGTGCCGTCCCAATCAAATATCAGCAGCTTGTAATCACGGTGCGACACTCAAGCGCTCCACGGTCTTGGCCCACATCTCGTCGACCGGCGCTTGCAGCTTCAACTCACCACCATCCGGCAGCGGCACGGTGAGCATGTAGGCGTGCAGGAACAGCCGTTTGCCGCCCAGGTCGCGGATCTCCTTGGAGAAGTCCTCGTCGCCGTATTTGGTATCGCCAGCGATGCAGTGGCCCGCATGCAGCGTGTGCACACGAATCTGGTGGGTACGACCGGTCACCGGCTTGGCCTCGACCAGGGTGGCAAAGTCGCCGAAACGGCGCAGCACCTTGAACAAAGTCAGGGCTTCTTTGCCCTCCTCGTCCACTTCCACCATGCGCTCGCCGGAACGCAGGTTGCTCTTCTGCAACGGCGCGCGAACGCTCTTGATGGAGCTGGCCCAATTGCCGCGCACCAGCGCCATGTAGCGCTTGTCCACACCATCGCCACGCAGGGCGGTGTGCAGGTGGCGCAACATACTGCGTTTCTTGGCGATCATCAGCAGGCCGGAGGTGTCTCGGTCCAGGCGATGGACCAACTCAAGCTCCTTGGCGTCCGGACGCAACTGACGAAAGGCTTCGATCACGCCAAACGTCAGGCCGCTGCCGCCGTGAACCGCAATGCCGCAGGGCTTGTTGATCACGATCAGCTTGTTGTCTTCAAAGACAATCGACGCCTCAAGGCGCTGCAACAGACCCTGCGCCAATGGCACGGGCTCATCACGCTCGGGCACGCGAACCGGCGGCACACGGACGATGTCGCCCGCCTGCAACTTGTACTCGGGCTTGATACGCCCCTTGTTCACCCGCACTTCACCTTTACGCAAGATGCGGTAAATCAAGGTCTTGGGCACGCCTTTGAGCCTGGCCAGGAGAAAATTGTCGATGCGTTGGCCGGCATATTCCGGCGAGACCTCAAGCAGCTGGACGCTGGGGGTCTGGGGGGCGGTATTCGTCATGGCGGCGATGATAACAATTTTTATGGAATTGAAGCACTTAATCATTGCTGCTATAGTCGCGAACGCCGCCAAAAGCGGCCTGGACAGAGGACTAGCGGCAAACTGCCGGCCCTGACCATCGCAATTCATCAGGACGCGAGGCCGTCCTACGGGGTGTTCGCCACCTTGGAAGGCTCAGGATTGTAACGAGCGCAGGTGACATGAGGCCTGAAGCGAGTGCAGAACGCAGAGTGAATACTCGCGTTTTGCGCCGATATTTACGGCCAGTTCACAAAGTGCAGTCAGTTTTGAGCCAGACCATGGCGAATGCTTCGGAAACAACGCCTGTTAAGAGCTGAGTGAGAGCGCAGTCGCCCACATTCAGTCTTGTTTAGCCATGAGCGTGGACTCCCCATTGGAGAACACGGTAAATGCCAACCCGCTGCGGATTCTGCGCGCGGCAGCACCCGAATTATCAGGGATACGTGTAGGGTGGAGATGCACAACCGTCGGACCGTGTAGCACTAGGCTTATATTTAGACGCTTCATCTCGTCCACAGTCGTCGGTTGATTCCTCCTCCTGACCTTAGCTTTTGTTGAAGTGGTGCCTTTGTCACCACCGCTAACAAGCAGGACGCGTCCGTCGCGATACGGCCCAATTGGCCTGTTATTGCTGGACACTGGAGTGGCCAACCACTCTTGACGCACCTGACACCGACCGTGAGAAGTCGTGTGTGCCGAACGCCGTTTCCGGCAGCCCGGAAACCGACGGTACAACATGAAAAGAATGCTGATTAACGCAACTCAACCCGAAGAGTTGCGTGTTGCACTGGTAGATGGCCAACGCCTCTACGACCTGGACATCGAATCCGGTGCACGCGAGCAAAAGAAGGCCAACATCTATAAAGGCCGAATTACTCGCATCGAACCAAGCCTTGAGGCTGCCTTTGTCGATTTCGGCTCCGAGCGCCACGGCTTCCTGCCCCTCAAAGAAATCTCCCGCGAATACTTCAAGAAAGCCCCTGAAGGCCGCGTGAACATCAAGGACGTCCTGAGCGAAGGCCAGGAAGTCATCGTCCAGGTCGAAAAAGAAGAACGTGGCAACAAGGGCGCCGCCCTGACCACCTTCATCAGCCTGGCCGGCCGTTACCTGGTGCTGATGCCGAACAACCCACGTGCCGGCGGCATTTCCCGTCGCATCGAAGGCGAAGAGCGCAACGAACTGCGTGAAGCGCTGAACGGCCTGATCGCACCGGCCGACATGGGCCTGATCGTTCGTACTGCCGGCCTGGGCCGCAGCAGCGAAGAAATGCAGTGGGACCTCGACTACCTGCTGCAACTGTGGACCGCCATCAAAGAAGCGTCCCTGGATCGTTCCGCGCCGTTCCTGATCTATCAGGAAAGCAACGTGATCATCCGCGCCATCCGCGATTACCTGCGCCAGGACATCGGCGAAGTGCTGATCGACAGCGTTGAAGCCCAGGACGAAGCCCTGACCTTCATCCGCCAGGTGATGCCGCAGTACGCCAGCAAGATCAAGCTCTACGAAGACAGCGTTCCGCTGTTCAACCGCTTCCAGATCGAAAGCCAGATCGAGACCGCCTTCCAGCGCGTGGTCGAACTGCCTTCCGGCGGCTCCATTGTGATCGACCCGACCGAAGCCCTGGTGTCCATCGACATCAACTCGGCGCGTGCGACCAAAGGCAGCGACATCGAAGAAACCGCGCTGCAGACCAACCTGGAAGCGGCTGAAGAAATCGCCCGCCAACTGCGCCTGCGTGATATCGGCGGCCTGATCGTGATCGACTTTATCGACATGACCCCAGCCAAGAACCAGCGCGCCGTGGAAGAGAAAGTCCGCGAATGCCTGGAAGCTGACCGTGCCCGCGTGCAAGTCGGCCGCATCTCGCGCTTCGGCCTGTTGGAAATGTCTCGTCAGCGCCTGCGTCCTTCCCTGGGCGAAAGCAGCGGCATCGTCTGCCCGCGTTGCAACGGCACCGGTATCATCCGTGACGTTGAATCGCTGTCCCTGGCGATCCTGCGCCTGATCGAAGAAGAAGCCCTGAAAGACCGCACCGCCGAAGTCCGCGCACAAGTGCCGATTCCGGTTGCAGCTTTCCTGCTCAACGAAAAACGCAACTCGATCACCAAGATCGAACTGCGCACCCGTGCCCGTATCGTGATCCTGCCGAACGATCACCTCGAAACGCCGCACTTCGAAGTGCAGCGCCTGCGTGATGACAGCCCGGAAGCCCACAGCGGCCAGTCCAGCTACGAAATCGCCGCTGCCGCTGCTGAAGTGGAAGAAGTCCAGCCAGCCGCTGCGACCCGCACCCTGGTTCGCCAGGAAGCTGCGGTCAAGACGGCCCCTGCCCGTGCCAATGCACCGGTACCAGTTGAAGCAGCAGCACCTGTTGCCGCACCGGCCGTTATGCCTGAGCCAAGCCTGTTCAAAGGCCTGGTGAAGTCGCTGGTCAGCCTGTTCGCCACCAAAGAAGAGCCAGCCGCTCCGGTTGTGGTTGAAAAACCGGCGTCCGAGCGTCCTGCACGCAACGAAGAGCGTCGCAACGGTCGCCAACAAAGCCGTAACCGCAACGGTCGCCGTGACGAAGAGCGCAAGCCGCGCGAAGAACGTGCGCCGCGTGAAGAACGCGCCCCACGTGAAGAGCGTGCCCCTCGCGAAGCCCGTGAAGAAACGCCAGCCGTAGAACGCGCACCGCGTGAAGAGCGCGCACCACGTGCTCCACGTGCCCCGCGTGAAGATCGCAAGCCTCGCGGCGAGCGTGAAGAGCGTGTGCGTGAACTGCGCGAGCCACTGGACGCTGCGCCAGCCGTTGCCGGTGCCGCTGTCGTTGCAGAAGAACGCCCGGCTCGCCAACCACGCGAAGAGCGTGCGCCACGTGAAGAACGCCAACCGCGCGCTCCGCGTGAAGAGCGTCAACCACGTGCCGAGCAAACGGCTACCGCCAGCGAAGAAGAGGAAGTGCTGACCAGCGAAGAGCAACGGCAGGAAGACGGTCAGGAAGGCGCCGAAGGCGATCGTCCACGCCGCCGCTCCCGTGGCCAGCGTCGTCGCAGCAACCGTCGTGAGCGTCAACGTGATGCCAACGGCAACGTGATCGAAGGCTCGGAAGAAGCCGGCGAAAACGCAGAAGCCGCTACCAGCGAGCCAACTGGCGACGAACTGGCTGCCGGCCTGGCCGTTACTGCTGCCGTTGCCAGCTCGGTCATCAGCGCACCTGCTGAAGCCCAGGCCCACGATCAGGCTGAACGCGCTAACGCCGCTGTCGAAGAAACCGCTGCTGTGCAAACACCTTTTGCCGAGACCCCAGTCGTTGAAACGCCGGTTGTTGAAGCCCCCGCTGCTGAAGCGCCAGTGGTAGAAGCACCGGTTGCCGAAGCGACTAGCCCAATCGAAGCGCCGGTTGTACCGGAAGTGGAAGTGGCGCAGGCGCCTGAAGCTCAGCCAGAAGTTGAAGTGGCAGCTGTTGAGCCAGCACCTGTGGTTGAAGCGTTTGTTGAAGCACCGGTTGTCGAAGCAGCATCAGAAGTACGCGAAGTTCGTGAGGAACAGACCGCCTTCCAATGGACTGCCGAGCCTGCCGCTCCGGTTGAAGCGCCAGCCCCTGTGGTGGAAGAAGCGCCAGCACCGGCTGCTGAAGTCGTGGTTGCCGAGCCTGCCCCAGTGGTTGAGCCAGCTCCGGTCGTTGAACCTGCGCCAGTCGTTGAAGCGCCGGTGGTTGCCGAAGTTGCCGCTCCAGTGGTTGAAGCCGCACCGGCCAGCGCGCTGACCGAAAACGGCCGTGCACCGAACGACCCACGTGAAGTGCGTCGTCGTCGCAAGGAAGCTGAAGCCGCCGCCGCGGCTGCACGGGAAGCAGAGCACGAGCCTAAACCCCTCGCCTGATTCCAGCAGCCACTGAAAAGCCCCGCCTGAGTGATCAGGCGGGGCTTTTTATGGCTACGAAAACACTGATTTATCGATTTGGAATGCAATCAACTGTGTGTGGCTTGCCAGCTCCCACACTTAGATCGGGGTGAAAGTCAGGGAAGGCGGCAAGTCGACGTCCCAGAGTACGCCCGGATCATCTACCGACACTTCACGCACCATCGCCTGCGCAAACAGCGGTCTGGCCCCACGGTCACCGGTCAATGCCATCAGCGCCGACCCAGATGACCGATCAAACGCCACTGGATGCCCATACTGCCCATCCTGCACCGGCACGCTGATGCCACCCGCCTCCAACCCATCGATTACTTGCTCAATGCTCGATGACTGAATAAACGGCATGTCCCCCAGCAGTACCAGCCAGCCGCCCGCCGGACCGCTGGCCGCCACCGCCGCGGCAAGACTGTCGCCCATCCCCGCCGAGCGCAGCAGCAGGACGTCGCAGCCATACGCCTCAGCCAAACGGATCACCTGCGTTCGCTCTGGCGAGGTCACCAGCCAGCGCTTTACAACGCGCCTCGGTAAATTCACCAGCACCTGCTCGATCACTGGCCGAGTCACGCCATCCAGGCCGACGCAATCAGCCAACAGCTTATCTTGGTCAGCCCCCGCCTCGGCACGAAAGCGACTGCCCTGCCCCGCCGCGAGCACAATCGCCGTCAGCGTCACTCAGCGACCACCGGCAGCGGCTTTTTCTGCATTGGCGCCACACCGTTCTTGATCGCAACAATTTCCGCCATCAACGACAGCGCGATTTCCGCCGGCGTATGGCTGCCGATATGCAACCCGATCGGCCCGTGCAGGCGCGCAATCGCTTGCGCCGACAACCCCAGCACCGCGAGGTTTTCCCGACGTTTCTGGGTGTTGACCCGCGAACCCAGGGCGCCGATGTAGAACGCCGAGGAATTCAATGCCGTAAGCAGTGCCATATCATCCAGGCGCGGATCATGGGTGAGGCAGACGATAGCCGTACGCTCATCGGTCTGTATGTTCAGCACCGCTTCATCGGGCATGCCCGGTACGAAGCGGCCGTGCTGTTCTTCCCAGCCGTAGACGAACTCGTCGCGCGGGTCGCAGATCAGCACTTCGAAATCCAGCAACCGCGCCATTTCCGCCACGTAGCGCGACAACTGCCCGGCGCCGATCAGCAGCAAACGCCAGCGCGGGCCATAGATAGCCCGCAGCCGTTTGCCGTCGAAGGTCACCCCATCGGTCTTGCTCGCGCTGCTCAAGGTGACTTTACCGGTGGTCAAGTCCAGCTCACGTGCGACGATCTGATGATCTTCACAACGCGCCAGCAGTTCCGACACCCATTCCCACGCGTCCACGCGCTCTTCAGTCAGGCGCAAGGTGCCACCGCATGGCAGGCCAAAACGCGCCGCTTCATCGCGGGTGACGCCGTAAGTCACCAACTGCACCGGCGGCCCGTCTTCAGGCAGTCGGCCATCCTGCAGGCGCGCAATTAAGTCATCCTCGATGCAACCGCCAGACACTGAGCCGATCACCACGCCATCGCCGCGCAGCGCCAGCATGGCACCCGGCGGGCGCGGCGCGCTGCCCCAGGTCTGGACCACGCTGTACAACACCACTCGCTGCCCGGCGCGACGCCATTCCAGCACGCTGCGCAGGACATTCAGATCCACACTGTCCACAAAACCTCCTGCAAGCGTAAAAAACCATTCACTTACTGTAAAACAAAAGCCACCAAAGTGACGCGCCAGAAACGCAAACGCCCCGAACCAGTCGGGGCGTTTGTGCGTTGCAGTCGGCGTTAGTTCACACCATCAGCGACTTACTTGACGACAGGTGCAGGGCCTTCGGCCACGCCCAGGTCATCCAGCTCGCGGGTTTCCGAGATACCGGTACCGCCGGACGCCAGCTCGCTTTGCAGCTTGTCTTCGTCCAGCTCGTTGACCCATTTGGCCACAACGATGGTGGCAACGGCGTTACCCACCAGGTTGGTCAGCGCGCGGGCTTCGGACATGAAGCGGTCGATACCCAGAATCAGTGCCAGGCCGGCAACCGGCAGGTGGCCTACAGCCGACAGGGTCGCAGCCAGGACGATAAAGCCCGAGCCCGTCACGCCAGCAGCGCCTTTGGAGGACAGCAGCAGCACCAGCAGCAGGGTGATCTGATGGGTGATGTCCATGTGGGTGTCAGTCGCCTGGGCGATAAACACGGCAGCCATGGTCAGGTAGATCGACGTACCGTCGAGGTTGAACGAGTAGCCCGTCGGGATCACCAGGCCTACTACGGATTTCTTCGCGCCCAGACGCTCCATCTTGATCAGCATGCGTGGCAGTGCGGATTCGGAAGACGAAGTACCCAGAACGATCAGCAACTCTTCACGGATGTAGCGGATCATTTTGATCACGCTGAAACCGTGAGCGCGGCAGATGCCACCCAGCACCACCAACACGAACAGAACGCAGGTGATGTAGAAGCAGATCATCAACTGACCCAGTTGCACCAGGGAACCTACACCATAGGCACCAATGGTGAACGCCATGGCGCCCAGGGCACCGATTGGCGCGAGCTTCATGATCATGTTGATGATGTTGAACATCACGTGGGCGAAGCGATCGATGAAGTCCAGCACTGGTTTGCCGTAGGCACCCAGGCGATGCAGGGCGAAACCGAAGATCACCGAGAACATCAGCACTTGCAGGATGTCGCCGTTGGCGAAAGCACCGACGATGGTGTTAGGGATGACGTTGAGGATAAAGCCAACGATGCTCTGGTCTTTACCGGCAGTCACGTAGGCCGCGACTTTGGAGGCGTCCAGGGTCGCTACGTCGATGTGCATGCCGGCGCCCGGTTGCACAACGTTGACCACGATCAAGCCGATCAGCAGCGCGATGGTAGATACGACTTCGAAGTACAGCAGCGCGTAGCCGCCGGTTTTGCCCACCGATTTCATACTTTGCATGCCAGCGATGCCGCTGACAACGGTGCAGAAGATGATCGGGGCGATGACCATTTTGATCAGTTTGATGAACCCGTCACCCAGTGGCTTCAGGGCCACGCCGGTCTGCGGGTAGAAGTGACCGAGCAAAATACCGATAACGATTGCAACGATCACCTGGAAGTACAGGGATTTGTAGATTGGCTGACGAGTCGTCATTGCAAAGTTCCTCAATCGTCCCGTGTGGCAAATATCCGCCATTGCCCACGACACTTGAATTGCGAACCCTCCTGCACTGGAGGGATTTGTTGTTTACGCGATCTGTAGGACCAGGCCTGCGCTGTAGTCCTTATCGCAAACGCCGTGCCACTTCGTTGAAAAGCCTTAAAGGCCTTTAGAGATCAGGGTTTGGGGCTTCCTGGCGCCCTCCCAAGCGCGAAAGCTAGTGGCGGATTTCCGCCCATCAATCCAGTCTCGTCCTACAATTTGGCGGATATCCGCCTTGTGAGCCTCTCCGGCGCTGGCTACCATCCGCCACTCCATGGACGAGGCCTTCGCATGCGTGAACGTACCATCGCCAGTCATTTCGCCCGGGCTGCCCTCGGCGGGGCGCGTCGGGCCGGTTACGACTATTCGGGGCTGTTGCACCAGGTGGGCATCGCTGCGGAGCTGCTCGCCGAACCCCGTGCCCGCATCGCGCCGGAGCAATTCACCCGGCTGCTGCAAATGCTCTGGCTGGCACTGGACGATGAATACCTGGGGTTCGCCGAAGGTCCGAGCAAGCGCGGCACCTTTGCGATGATGTGCCACGCGCTCATCCACTGCCGCACCCTGGAGAAAGCCCTGGAGCGCGGCTTATTATTTTATGGCCTATTCCCACAAGGCCCGCGCTGGCAGCTGGCACGTGAAGGCGAAATGGCCCGCTTGAGTCTGGACGACTCGCAGTTGTGGGACCCGGATCACTTCCTCAGCGAATGCCTGCTGGTGATCTGGCATCGCCTGGGCAGTTGGCTGATCGGCCAGCGTATTCGGCTGCACCAAGCCACCTTCAGTTATCCGATGCCGGCCCACGCCGGCGAATACGACCTATTGTTTCCCTGTGCCCAAGTATTCGGTTCGCCGAACAGTAGCTTGGTGTTTCCCGCGCGCTACCTGAACCTGCCGCTGCTGCAGGATGAGCGCACACTCAAACACTTTTTGGAGCGCTCTCCCGCCGATTTGCTCTCTCGGCCCGATGAAGGCGATAGCTTGAGCAGTCAGCTACGCCGCTTGCTCAGCCGCGACCGCACACCCTGGCCAGACCTGGAAGCCGTCGCCCAGCAACTGCACATCAGCCCGCAGACCCTGCGCAGGCACTTACGCGAAGACGGCACCAGCTTTCAGGCACTCAAGGATGAGCTGCGGCGGGACATCGCCATTTATCATTTGCGCCGAGCGAATTTGTCGTTGCAGGAGCTAGCCGAGCAGTTGGGGTTTTCCGAGCCGTCGGCGTTTCATCGGGCGTTCAAGAAGTGGACCGGGCTGACGCCGGGGGCGTATCGGGCCCAAGAGAGTTAGAGGTGTGTTGCCGTTGCCGGCCCTTTCGCGAGCAAGCCCGCACACATTTAACCGCGTTTATTCTGCAGGAATGCGGTCGAATGTGGGAGCGGGCTTGCTCGCGAAGAGGCCAGTGGAGTCATTAGAGATCACAAGGCCGGAAAGTGAATCTTGAACGCAGCGCCACCCAACGGTGAATCCCCCAGGGTCAACCGTGCGCCGTAGCTTTCAATAATATCCTTGACCACCGCCAAGCCAATCCCCTGCCCGGGATGCTGGCGATCCAGCCTTTCACCCCGTTGCAGAATCCGTGCACGCTGGTCCGGCGGCACACCCGGCCCGTCATCCTCGATGCACAGCTCACTGCCCTCCAGGCTTTCCACCAGGCTGATGCGCACTTCGCTCAAACACAGGCGGTAAGCGTTTTCCAGCAGGTTGCCGAGCAATTCCAGCAAGGCGCCCTTCTCGATGGGCACGTCGCATTCATCCGGCAGTTCAAAGGAGACGGTGACGCGTTTGTCGCGGTAGACCTTGTCCAGTGTGTCGCACAGGCTTTGCAGCACCGGCGCCAGGCGTACCTGGTGGCGCACCAGGCCGCTTTTGCGCAGGCTGGCGCGTTGCAACTGGTAACTGATCTGCTGGCTCATGCGCTCAATCTGCGACTGCAAAACCCAGGCCTGGTCGCGATCTTCCGGGCGCTGGGCCATGTCTTCGCTCACGCCCTGCAACACCGCCAGCGGGGTTTTCAGGCTGTGGGCCAAATCGTCGAGGGAGTCGCGGTAGCGCGCACGTTGCTCACGTTCGCTGTGCAGCAAACGGTTGAGGGAGCCGGTGAGGCGCAGCAATTCGCGGGGGTGTTGTTCACTAAGGCTCTCTCGGGTGCCGCCTTCGATCTGGTCGAGTTCCTGGCTAAGCCGCCGCAAGGCTTGTAAGCCCCAGGTCAGGCCCAGCCAGAGCAAGGTCAGCAACACCAGCAACGCCGCACCAAAACCCAGGTAAAGGTTTTCGCGCAGGCCCTCGAGGGTCAGTTGATATTCACGCACCGGTTGCAGGGCGACGATACTGAACGCCGCGCTCTTGCCGCCCAGCAACCTGACCTCGACGTCATATACAAAGAATTCCTGACCATTGGCCTCACGAATTCGCGCAAATTCATTACCGCGCCCGTCGTAGCGCGGTTTGTAGTTGATGTTTTCTTCTTTGGTCGCCCGCGAACGCCACACTAGGTGGCCCTCGCGGTCGTAGATATAGCCGAGCAGGCGGCTGTCGGTGAGGTTGAAACGTTCGTCCGGCAACTGCGCCGGCATCTGCAGGCGGTTATTGTCGACCCGCGCGGCGGAAATCAGGGTGGTGACGTCCGACGCCAGGCGCTGCTTGATGGAATCCTGCAATGCCAGGCTGAACGCACCCTGCATGGCCGGCAACAAACCCAGCATAAACAGCACGGCCAGGGTGGCGGCCGCCAGCATCAAGCGCACGCGTAACGAGCGAATCAACGGCAGCGCTCATTGAACAGGTAGCCCAGGCCACGCACGGTGTCGATCGGCTTGAACCCAACCGGGCCTTCCAGCTTGCGGCGCAGGCGACCGACCAGCACTTCGATGACATTTGGATCACGCTCGTCATCATCAGGGTAAAGCTGCTCCATCAAACGGTCCTTGGCGACCACTTGCTGGTGGTGGCGCATCAGGTATTCGAGAATCCGGTATTCGTAGGCGGTCAGCGCCAGGGGCTGTTCGTCCAGGGACGCTTGCTTGCGGTTAAGGTCCAGCAGCAACGGCCCGGCCACGATGGTCGACTGGGTGAAACCACTGGAGCGACGCAGCAACGCGTTCATCCGCGCTTCCAGCTCTTCGAACTGGAACGGCTTGACCAAGTAGTCGTCCGCGCCGGCAGCCAACCCTTCGACCTTGTCCTGCCAGTTGCCGCGAGCCGTGAGGATCAGGATCGGAAAGGTCTTGGCCTGGGTACGCAGTTGGCGGATCAGGTCCAGCCCACCCAGGCCGGGCAGGCCCAGGTCGATGATGGCCAAGTCATGGTTGAATTGGCCCGTCTGGTAGAGGGCCTCTTCGGCATTGGCCACGGCCTCGACCACGTGGCCGCTGTCGGTCAGGCGGGTAAACAGGTGATGGCGCAGCAGCGCCTCATCTTCCACCACCAGCAATTTCATAAGGCTCTCCAAAGCAAATCAACTGTCCGACAGAGGGATATCATAGCGGCCCTGCAGATCTTGCGGGCGCAGTTTAATACCATTGAACTGACCGGTCAGGTGTTCATAGCCAGCGCGGTAGGCCGGCTGCGGGGTTACAAGGCCAAGGGACTGGCCCCAAGGCGTAGGTTGGCTGCCAGCGTCTTCGACGCTGACACGCTGAATCAAAGTGCTGGTTTTTCGGGTCTTTTCTTTGCCGAATGCGGCAAAGGCACCATCGGCGGCCTGGGCCCCTGCAGTGGCACTGAGCATGGTTAACGCCAACATCAGCTTTTTGATCGCACTCATGGTGCTTACCTCCACGCGTTTTGGCTGTAGGACCAGACTACGCAGGCGCCCCTGAACTCCCCCTGAACAGGCTCTGAACCGCACCTGAACCGCAGCGGGCTATCCTGTTGCCCATCAACTCGGCAAAATACCGCCCATGAATTCCCTACCCGCTTGCTGCACTCCGCTCGACGCCCATTGGCCGCTGCCCGATCCCTTGCCGGGCACGGTGTTTTTCAGCACCCGGTTTGACCCAGCCTTATTAGCGCCAGGCGACTTCCAGCGCAGTGCCGTGCCGCCCCCCGCGAGCATCCAGCGTTCAGTGGCCAAGCGTCAGGCCGAGTTCCTGGCCGGCCGGCTGTGCGCCCGCGCGGCACTGCAACAGCTCGATCACTTCGATTGCGTGCCGGCCATCGGTGAAGACCGCGCACCGGTGTGGCCCGCGCACATCTGTGGCTCCATCACCCACAGCACCGGGCATGCCGCTGCGATTGCCGCGCACACGGCACAATGGCGCGGGCTTGGGATGGACCTGGAGAATGTGCTGACGCTGGAGCGGGCTGAACGGCTGGCCGGGGAAATCCTGACTGCCGATGAAATGCGGCGTATGGCCGCCCTCCCGCGAGAGCAGGTCGCATTGCTGGTGACGCTGACGTTTTCCGCCAAGGAGAGCCTGTTCAAGGCGCTCTATCCTATTGTGCAGAAGCGTTTTTATTTTGAGCATGCGGAGTTGCTGGAGTGGTCCGAGTCGGGCCAACTGCGGCTACGGTTGCTGACGGATCTTTCCAGTGAGTGGTGCCATGGCAAGGCGTTGGTGGGGCAGTTTGCGGTGACCGATGGGCAGTTGTTGAGCCTGGTGGCTATCAGCGCCTGATCGATCGCTTTCGCGAGCCAGCCCGCGAAGGCGGCATCAGGGTTTCTCTTGATCCCTGGGCCAACTCAGACTGAAGCACGCCCCTCCTAAATTGTTGCTCTTGCTGATCAACGCCCGGCCGCCGTGCCAGTAGATAATCCGACGCACAATCGATAAGCCCAGGCCATGCCCACCCGAGGCGCGAGTGCGGCTGTCGTCCAGGCGCAAGAACGGCGTGAAGATGCGCTCCCAAGCGCTTTCCGGCACGCCAGGGCCGTCGTCTTCCACGTCGACGCGGCAGCGCACCTGGCCCACCTGATAACTGATCAGCACGCGGCCTTGGGCGTGGCGCATGGCGTTGCTCACCAGGTTCTGCAGGGCACGGTGCAAATAACGCGGCTCGGCGTCGACCCAGGCGTCATCCCAATGCGTCGAAGACAGGCAGATACCCCGCGCCACGTTGATCTGCGGGCGCAGTGGCGATAATTCGCCGATCACCTGATCGAGCAGCGCATTGAGGTCGACCCGCTGGAAATTCAGCTCCGGCGAGCCCTGTTCCAGACGCGCATAAGTGAGCATTTCATCGACCAGGCCATCGAGGTCCTGGATGTCGCTGTCCATGCCCTCCAGGTATTTGCGCCGTGCCTCAGGGGTGGTGGCATTGCCGACCATCTCCAGGCCGAAACGCAGACGCGCCACGGGCGTGCGCAGTTCGTGGGACACCGCACGCACCAGTTCACGCTGGATCGCCAGCAACTGCTGCAAGTGCTCGGCCATGCCGTTGAACGCTGCAGCGAGGCGCCCCACCGAGTCAGCGCCACGGGCCGGCACGCGGACTTCCAGGTTGCCCTTGGCAATGCGTGTGGCGGCGGCTTCCAGGCCGCGCAAGCGACGTTCAAGCTGACGCACCAATAGATAGACGATCAGACCGATCAGGGTCAGGCCGATCAAGGCGATCAAGATCAGCCAGTGCGCCGGATAAGGGTTCATCTGATACAGGGGGCCGAGCTCCAACACCCACGGCGTGCCAACCATGCCGGCAAACACGCGGATCGAATCGCCGCCCTTGCCCAGGGCCATCACTGTATCGCCTTCCGATACGCGACGGCGTTGGTCTTCGTCCATATCAGCCTGGTCGAGGGTCATCAAGTGCATGTCGAAGCCAAAACCCTTGGCTTCTTTTATGTCTGCCAGGCGCTGCGGCTGTTCGGCCACCGGGAAGCGCACCAGTTCGTCGGCGAGCAGGTAGATCGTCGCGCGCGCCAGTTGCTCACTGATCTGCTGCACCTCCCCCTCCAGCACGAGAGGTTCCTGGGCACTGACCAATCGCAGCACCCGCGCGGCGTGAGGCCCAGTCTGTTGCACCAGCACTTGGCCACGTTGCAGGCTGTTGCGCTGGCTCAAGTCCAAGTGCGCATCGGCCAGGGGGCGCAATTCCAGCGGGATCCCCAGCAAACGCTCCCACACCGCCAGGGCGCGTTGGCGCTCGATGGGACTCATGGGCTGCAGGTTGTCGCCCATCAAGGCAAAGGTGCCATGGGCCAGGCGCTCGCGGTACTGGCCGCTGCGCACCTCGTTGAGCAGGTGCAGGGCCAGTACGCCGAGCAGCGCCACCAGAATCAGCGCTGCGCACATGCCGCCGTAGATACGCAGGAAGATCGAATTCACAGCGGCATGTCGGCGGCGGCTTCGGGGACGAACAAATAGCCTTTGCTGCGGACGGTCTTGATCAGACGTGGGTGGATCGGGTCGTCGCCGATTTTCGGGCGGATGCGCGAGATGCGCACATCAATCGAACGGTCCTGGCCGTCGTAGCCGATACCACGCAAGGCGATGAAGATTTCTTCGCGGGACAGGATGCGACCGGCATTCGCCACCAGCAGCCAGAGCAGGTCGAATTCGGCACTGGTCAGCTCGATACCGTCATTACTCAACCAGGCCTCGCGCAGGGCATTGTCCACCACCAAACGGCCGAATTGCAGGCGGCGCTGATTCTCTACCGCAGGCGGTTCCGCCGGTTCGCTGCGCCGCAGCAGGGCCTGGATGCGTGCCAGCAACAGACGCGGGCGCACGGGTTTGCACACGTAGTCATCGGCGCCCATGTCCAGGCCCATCACCTGGTCCATGTCGTCGGTGCGCGCGGTGAGCATCAGGATCACGCCGTCATAGCGCTCGCGCACCTTGCGGCAGATGCTCAGGCCGTCTTCGCCGGGCAGCATCAGGTCCAGAATCACCAGGTTCGGTTGCTCGGCGATGATACGCGCGGCCGCCTGGGCGCCATCGCCTTCCACTGACACCCGCAGGCCATTGCTCTCCAGATACTCACGGGTCAGTTCGGCCAGTCGCTGGTCGTCCTCGACGATCAGTATTTGCCAGGCTTCTTGCTCCACGGGTGGTCCTCGTTGTTATTAGAAACTGCGTTGGCCATACCCTGTTTGTCATGTTTTAAGGGCATAACAATGGCCGATTGTAGCCATGCCCCAACCCCCAAACACAAGTTGGGAAATCCATTCGGTGATCGCGTTTTTTTGTGATAGGGTTCGCGCCCTCAAAAATCCAACCCGCTGTTTTTATCTTGGAATATCCGGTGACAAACGGCCGAATCCAGCAGCAATGCGGCCTACACGGGTGCTCCACGTTTCATACACATTTTACCCACAACGTTATCCACAGGTAGTGCGTTGCTAAGACCCCCAAAACGCATTATCTTGTAGCCCGGCGCTAAAAAAACCCTACATGTAGCGTTTTGAGCGAAAAAACCAAACACAGATCAGACAAGAAACTCAAGCCCTTTCTTGCACTCGCTTGGTTGAACCCACGCATTTTTTGAAAGCCCAAACCGCGCACGCGGATGGCAGCCGTTTTCAAGCTCATACAGCGGAAAACGGTACGGGTGTTGCAGTGCCTGAACCTGGCAACTGTCACCCACCAGGAATACGGCCAAGGGCTTTTCAGCCCCGATCCGAAGACTTCGGCATGGAAGCGGCGCGTATAGCTCCCTTCCTCCTGTCCCGAAGTTGTTATGCCAGGCCCAGGCCTGCTGTAAGTGCTTCAGGACGGAACGGTGGGCACCGAGATGGTGCCCAAATAAATATAGAATGTGGAGACACCCCCCCATGCAAACCGACACAACTCGCGAGAACCCGCAGGGCTCCGTGCCGCAGGCCGCTGATTCGAACCTGGATCTGTCCGCCACTGCACCTGGCCAATTGCGCGTGATCAAGCGTAACGGCACTGTCGTTCCTTACACCGATGACAAAATCACCGTCGCGATCACCAAAGCGTTTCTTGCAGTTGAGGGCGGCACCGCTGCCGCTTCGTCGCGCATCCACGACACCGTTGCCCGCCTGACCGAACAAGTCACCGCGACCTTCAAGCGTCGCATGCCCTCGGGCGGCACCATCCACATCGAAGAAATCCAGGACCAGGTCGAACTGGCCCTGATGCGTGCCGGCGAGCAAAAAGTTGCCCGTGACTACGTGATCTACCGTGATTCGCGTGCCAAGGAACGTGCCGTGCGCACTCCGGCCGACGAAGCCGCCGTTCAAGCGCACCCATCGATCCGCATCACCCTGGCCGACGGTACCTTTGCACCGCTGGACCTGGGTCGCCTGAACACCATCATCACCGAGGCCTGCGAAGGCCTCGAAGAAGTCGACGGTGACCTGATCCAGCGCGAAACCCTGAAGAACCTGTACGACGGCGTGGCCCTGACCGACGTCAATACCGCCTTGGTAATGACCGCCCGTACCCTGGTTGAACGTGAGCCGAACTACTCGTTCGTGACCGCGCGCCTGCTGATGGACACCCTGCGTGCCGAAGGCCTGGGCTTCCTCGGTGTCGCCGACAGCGCTACCCACCACGAAATGGCCGACCTGTACGCCAAGGCCCTGCCGGCCTACATCGCCAAGGGTATCGAATTCGAATTGCTGAACCCGATCCTGGCCACTTTCGACCTGGAAAAACTCGGCAAGGCAATCAACCACGAGCGCGACCAGCAGTTCACGTACCTGGGCCTGCAAACCCTTTACGACCGTTACTTCATCCACAAGGACGGTATCCGCTTCGAACTGCCGCAAGTGTTCTTCATGCGCGTGGCCATGGGCCTGGCGATTGAAGAGAAGCACAAAGAAGACCGTGCCATCGAGTTCTACAACCTGTTGTCGTCCTTTGACTACATGTCGTCGACCCCGACCCTGTTCAACGCCGGCACCCTGCGTCCACAGCTGTCTAGCTGCTACCTGACCACCGTGCCGGATGACCTGTCGGGCATCTACCACGCGATCCACGACAACGCCATGCTGTCCAAATTCGCTGGCGGCCTGGGCAACGACTGGACGCCAGTACGTGCCTTGGGTTCGTACATCAAGGGCACCAACGGCAAGTCCCAGGGCGTTGTGCCGTTCCTCAAAGTTGTGAACGACACCGCCGTAGCGGTCAACCAGGGCGGCAAGCGCAAAGGCGCGGTGTGTGCCTACCTGGAAACCTGGCACATGGACATTGAGGAGTTCATCGAGCTACGCAAGAACACGGGTGATGACCGTCGTCGTACCCACGACATGAACACCGCCAACTGGATCCCTGACCTGTTCATGAAGCGAGTCTTCGATGACGGCCAGTGGACCCTGTTCTCGCCCTCCGAAGTTCCGGACCTGCACGACCTGACCGGCAAGGCCTTCGAAGAGCGCTACGAGTACTACGAAGCGCTGTCCCAGTACCCTGGCAAGATCAAGCTGTTCAAGACCATCCAGGCCAAAGACCTATGGCGTAAAATGCTGTCGATGCTGTTTGAAACCGGCCACCCATGGCTGACCTTCAAAGACCCGTGCAACCTGCGCAGCCCGCAGCAACACGTGGGCGTGGTCCACAGCTCGAACCTGTGCACCGAGATCACCTTGAACACCAACAAGGACGAGATCGCCGTTTGCAACCTGGGCTCGATCAACCTGCCGAATCACATCGTCAACGGCAAGCTGGACACCGCCAAGCTGGAACGCACCGTCAACACCGCCGTCCGTATGCTCGATAACGTGATCGACATCAACTACTACTCGGTGCCACAGGCGCAGAATTCCAACTTCAAGCACCGTCCGGTCGGCCTGGGCATCATGGGCTTCCAGGACGCGCTGTACCTGCAGCACATTCCTTACGGTTCGGATGCAGCGGTCGAATTCGCCGACAAGTCCATGGAAGCGGTCAGCTACTACGCGATCCAGGCTTCCTGCGACTTGGCTGACGAGCGCGGCGCCTACGAGACGTTCCAGGGTTCGCTGTGGTCCAAAGGCATCCTGCCGCTGGATTCTCAACAGATCCTGATCGAGCAACGTGGCCAGAAGTACATCGACGTTGACCTGGAAGAATCCCTGGACTGGGCGCCGGTACGTGCCCGTGTGCAGAAGGGCATTCGTAACTCCAACATCATGGCCATCGCTCCGACCGCCACCATCGCCAACATCACTGGCGTATCGCAGTCGATCGAACCGACCTACCAGAACCTGTATGTGAAATCGAACCTGTCCGGCGAATTCACCGTGATCAACCCGTACCTGGTTCGCGACCTGAAAGCCCGCGGTCTGTGGGACTCGGTCATGATCAACGACCTGAAGTACTACGACGGTTCCGTGCAGCAGATCGAGCGCATCCCGCAAGAACTCAAAGAGCTCTACGCGACTGCCTTCGAAGTGGACACCAAGTGGATCGTTGACGCCGCCAGCCGTCGCCAGAAGTGGATCGACCAGGCGCAGTCCCTGAACCTGTACATCGCCGGCGCTTCGGGCAAGAAGCTGGACGTGACCTACCGCATGGCGTGGTACCGTGGCCTGAAAACCACTTACTACCTCCGTGCCCTGGCCGCGACCAGCACCGAGAAGTCGACCATCAACACCGGCAAGCTGAACGCAGTTTCCAGCGGCGGCAACCACGGTGATGACTCGGTACTCGCCGCTCCAGCCGGTCCGGCCCCGGTGCCAAAGGCTTGTGCGATTGACGAGCCGGATTGCGAAGCTTGCCAATAAGCTAAGCCAATCCCAGGCTGAAACGCCCGGGATTGAATGAAACCGATAACCTCTGTACTCGCTGGGGTTATCGGTTTTTTATTGGCGGTCATTTAAACGCATACGCGTTACCGGGCCGTGGCGCCTGGCCCCGCTGCCCCCATAGCTCGATGCTGCCGCCTATCACGGCCATCGAATGACCACCATAATCAACGACACCCAACTTGCCGCTTGCAAGTTCAGAACTCGAAGAGTTCCTGTACAAACCTTTCAAGCCAAGCCTATCCAGCGCTTCCCAGCCCATTTCTCCATTGTTCAAACTTTGCATCGCATGAGCAAGACTCTGCTTTGCGACATTTTTGTCATCATCGAACCCATTACCCTCCATCTGCGCTCGCTTGGCACTCGCCGCGTACATGAAGTTAGCATCGGCCATCATGGTCGGATCATCACCCTGGAACTGTGCATACCTCGCTGCCTGCTTCAATTCGGCCTTGGATAAATGCAGCTCGAACCCATCCCGCATCTTTACGTCGTAGCCATCTCCCACTCCTTTGACGTCCTTGAAGACGTCCGTGGGCTTCTGGCCAAACTGCATCATTGATGCCTTTATGGCTGAAACGGTGACACAGTTTCCATCCGGACCTTGCTTGAAACCACTCCAGATATTGCCGTCCCCCCTGCCTACGCCCGGTTTCTTGCCAGGGTTACTGTGGTCAGGTTTGTAGTCGAAGTGGCGCGCACCCTCAGTGAATGGCTTGTTGGTCATGGGTTCGCTGCCGCCGAAATCCCGTGGATTGACCCTGCGTCCACCGCCGCCGCCACCTCCTCCCGGTGAAGGCGGAGGCGGAGCAACATCCTCATTCTCGGGAAATAGCGCCTTCAGCAGCCGCTTGAGAAATTCAAGAAACTGCTGATCAGCCTGATCGATCAGCTTGTTAAGGATGTCCTTGAATGTTGCATCACCCAGCTGCTCACGCAGCTTGTTCAACTTATCGCGTGTGTCCTGAACCGTTTGGGTCTTACCTGTTTGCTGTGCATCAAACAGTTCGCTGAGCAGCGTCTTGATCGCGGTCACTTCGGCAACCGGCGCAACCGGTGTTGCCCTCCCTGGCGCTGCACCGGGTACAGAAACTGCGCGTCCGGCACCTGGCCCGAAAATCCCAGAACTCCACATATCCCGCGCCCTCCCAATGATTGGTGAGCCTCTGGGGCTCTGATCCGATCAGTGGCAAGACGGGGACTGGACGTTCCCCACCAAACGATTCAGCGCGTAACCCTAGTGGTCGCAGGTATTTTTCTTACGCCCACAAAAAAGCCCCTCTTACGAGGGGCTTCTTATGGAGCACGACTGCATCACGTCATCTGAATGATGGTCTGCATAATGGTGCTCTGGGTGGAGATGGTCTTGGCGTTCGCCTGGTAGTTGCTCTGGGCCTTGATCAGGTCCACCAACTCGTTGGTCAGGTTGACGTTGGAGTTCTCCAGGGAGTTGGCCACGATCGAACCCAGGGTACCGGATTGCGGAGTGTCGTAACCCGGTTGACCCGAGGCGAAGGTCTCTCTCCAAGTGGTGCCGCCCGACGGCTGCAAACCTTGTTCGTTGTTGAAGCTGGCCAGGGAAATCTGGCCGATGGCCTTGCTCTGCTGGTTGCTGAACGTGGCGAACAGTACGCCGCTGCCGTCGATTTTCAGGCCGGTGATCTGCCCGGTAGCGTAACCATCGGTGGTCGGCGGGTTGCGGTAACTGGCCGAGTTGTACTGGGTGACATTGCCCAGATTGACGGCAATATCCGGCGCTGTAGCGTTGTTTGGCGCCCATGTACCGTTGGTCACCGTACCCGGGACCCAACCCGTGAGTGTCAGGGTCGTGCCGACCACACCTGTACCGGTGACCCCCAGAAGCTTACCGGCACCGTCAAAGGTATAGGTCGCCGGCACGGGGGCGGTGGCGCCGGTGGTTGTAGGCTTAGAGCCATCCAGGTTACGGCCGTCGATCAACGTGTAAGCCTTCCACTCGTTGGCGTCCGATTTCACCATGTACTGCACCATTTCGTGGGAGTTACCCTGGGCGTCATACAACGTGGTGCTGTTCTGGGTGGTAAAGGTGCTCGTATCAGTAGGATCAAACAGCTTGGTAACCTGATCGATCACCGGCGACGACGAGTTCAGGTTACTGGTGGAATCCACCTTGGTGGACGCCTTGGGTGGCAGGTACGACAGGTTCAGTTGCAGGTCGGTCAAGCCGCCCTTGACGATTTGGCCGTCCGCGTCCGCGGCGTAGCCTTGCAAGCGCGAAGTGCCGGTATTGTTGG
The DNA here is from genome assembly GCF_963970525.1 of Pseudomonas sp. EA_65y_Pfl1_P113. Classification (NCBI taxonomy): domain Bacteria; kingdom Pseudomonadati; phylum Pseudomonadota; class Gammaproteobacteria; order Pseudomonadales; family Pseudomonadaceae; genus Pseudomonas; species Pseudomonas sp. EA_65y_Pfl1_P113. Next base: position 46,167 of record NZ_CAXAQM010000022.1, on the reverse strand, counting down.
TGATATAGCCGTCTTTGTCGGCACGGAAGGCACCGCTGCGGGTGTACTCCAGCGAGCCGTCGCTGCCCTTCTGAACGAAGAAGCCACCGCCCTGAATCGCCATGTCCAGCACGCCGCCGCTGTTGTTGACGTCACCCTGGGTGAACTGCTGGGACACAGCCGCCAGGTTCACGCCGTTGCCGATGCTGTTCTGGCCGGTGCCCAGCTTGGAGGCCGCGTAGATGTCCGCGAACTCCGCACGGGACGACTTGAAGCCAGTGGTCGCGACGTTGGCGATGTTGTTGCCGGTCACGTCCAGTTGTTTGTTGGCCGCATAGAGGCCGCTAAGGCCGATATTAAAAGACATGTTTCTCTCCCTCTGCCGTAGTTAGCCGGCTCTATGTACCGATAGTCTGGATTTGCGACAGCCTGACGCTGCCCATGCCGCCTGCAAGGTTCAGCAGCATTTCGCCGCCGGTCTTGCTCAACGTCACGCTGGTTACCGTTGCCGGCAGCGAAGTTGCCAAGGCAACCGCGTCGCCGTTGTCATTCTTGGTAGTGGCCGCGAAGGTGTAAGTGCCCGCTGGGGCGACCTCACCCTTGTCGTTCTTGCCATCCCAGATAAAGTCGGAGTTGCCTGCACTCTGGGCGCCCGTATCAATAGTGCGCACCACGTTGCCGTCTTTGTCGGTGATCTTTATGGCGACGTTGCCTGTCGCCGCAGTCACTGCAACTGAACCGGTCATGCTCTTGCTGGTGTCCACCAGCGCCTTGTCGGTCTGGGTGATGATCGAACGCCCTACCAGCGACGACGCCTGCAAAGCTTGCGACGAGCTGAAGTTGCTCGAGATGTTGTTCACCGAGTCGTTCAGGGTGTTGATGCCTTCCAGGCTGCTGAACTGCGCCAACTGGGCCACGAACGCGCCGTTGTCTTGCGGCGACAACGGGTCCTGGTTTTTCAGTTGGGTCACCAGCAGTTGCAGGAACGCATCCTTGCCCAGCGACTGGCTGCCCGTCGCCGTCTTGGCTGCATCACCGACGCTGCTGTTGTCTGTCGCGGCCTTGACCTTGGAGTTGAAAAGGTCCTGGACTGCCGTGTTGTTACTCGTATCAACGATGGCCATTATTTGGCGCCCCTTATCACTGACCCAGGGTCAGGACCTTCTGCATCATGGTTTTGGCGGTGTTCATCATTTCCGCATTGGTCTGGAACGAACGGCTGGCGGAAATCATGTCGGCCATTTCCTCAACCACGTTGACGTTGGGGTAGTAGACATAACCCTTTTCGTTCGCGGCGGGATGGTTGGGTTCGTAGCGGGCTTCAAGGTTGCTCTGGTCTTCGACCACACCAAGCACCTGGACGCCAGAACCGGCATTACCCTGGTCCTGGAACAGCGAATCGCTGCCGCCAGCCTGGCCACCCTGGAACATGGTGGCGAACACCGGGTGACGGGCACGGTAGGTCTGGTCAATGCTCGAAGACACGGTCTCGGCGTTGGCGATGTTACTGGCGACGGTGTTCAAACGCGTGGTCTGCGCGCTCATGCCACTGCCGGCAATATTGAAAACACTGGACAGGGACATGGCTTACTCTCCACGCAGGGCTGACATCAGCCCTTTGAATTTGCTGTTAAGCAGGGTGAAGCTGGCTTGAAAGTTCACCGAGTTCTCGGCATAGGCCGATTGCTCCAGCTGGGCGTCGACGGTGTTCTGGTCGATCGACGGCTGCATCGGCGTGCGATACAGCAACGACTCGTCACCATTGCTCAGGCCTTGCGCTTCAATATGACGGCTGTTGGTCATGTTCAAGGCGAAGGTGCCGTTTTTGGTCTTGTCCTGCTGTGCGGCGAGCACGGCGGAGAAGTCCAGATCCCGAGCCTTGTAGTTCGGGGTGTCGGCGTTGGCAATGTTGTTGGCCAGGACTTCGGCACGCTGGGCGCGGAAGCCCAGGGCTTGTTCGTGGATACCGAGCGCTTTATCGAAGCTGATGCTCATGGCGGAAACCTTTAGGCTGACCTGCTTTTCGTTAACAGAGCTATAGCAAGGTGCATGCCAATCTTGCGCAGGCCCGTATATCAAGGGTTTGCGAGGCGGTTGCCGGCGGCAATGCCAGAAAAGCGGCAAGGGGTTTCCGCGTGGCGCCAGTAAAGCGGCAATGGAGGGTTGCCGCTATTGGGAGAATTGCCACAAAAAAAAGTGGGAGCGGGCTTGCCCGCTCCCACCTTTAGATTTGCGTACTATTTAGCCTGGTAGATGATCCCCGGGCTGCACTGCACCATCTGGTAATGATCCGGCAAACCGTTCAGCGCTTCGGATGCACCGAGGAACAGATAGCCGCCCCGCTTGAGCGTACCGTGGATGCGCAGCAGGATGTCCTTCTTCACTTCAGCGGAGAAATAGATCAACACGTTGCGGCAGAACACCATGTCGAACTTGCCCAGGCTGGCGTAGCTGTCGAGCAGGTTGAACGAGCGAAACTCGACGCGGCTCTTGATCGGCGCCTTGATTGCCCAGCGTCCCGCCCCTTTGGAGTCGAAGTAACGCTGCAGGCGCTCCGGGGACAAGCCACGGCCCAGGGCAAGGCTGTCGTACTCGCCGGTCTTGCAGTTGGTGAGCATGGTGCCGGACAGGTCGGTGGCCACGATTTGCGCCCCGGCCTTCAACTGGCCCATGTTGGTCCGCTCGAACTCATCGATGGACATCGAGATCGAGTACGGCTCCTGCCCCGAGGAGCACGCCGCCGACCAGATGCGCAGGCGCTGGCCCGGGCTGGCCTTGATGGCCTCCGGCAGCACTTTGCTCTTGAGCACTTCAAAGGGGTAGGTGTCGCGAAACCACAGGGTTTCGTTGGTGGTCATGGCATCGACCACCATTTCCTTGAGCCCGCTGCGCGGCTGCCCCTGGATGCGCTGGACCAGCTCACCCAACGACTTGATGCCCTGCTGCTCCATCAGTTTGTTGAGACGGCTGGATACCAGATACTGCTTGTTTTCACCAAGCAATATGCCACAGGCCTTTTCCAGGAAGACCCGGAACTGTTCAAAATCCAAATTACCTGTAGACACTGATACCGCCTCTTAAATCGTGTGATCGCCAGGGAAAAAGCCCCTAGCCGTGATCTGCTGCTTTGATCCGCTCGACGACCCGGGATGCCAGGTCATCGGGGCGGAATTTGGCCAGGAAGTCATCGGCACCGACCTTCTTGACCATTGCCTGGTTGAATACACCCGACAACGAAGTATGCAGGATGATATGTAATTTTTGCATGCGTGGATCGTTGCGTATCTCGGCCGTGAGGGTATAGCCGTCCATTTCCGGCATCTCGATGTCGGAGATCATCATCAAGAATTCTTCTTCTGGCTTCTTGCCGTCATCCACCAGCTTGCGCAGGTAGTCCAACGCCTGGCGACCATCGTTCAGAGCCACCACTTCCACGCCGACGGTTTGCAGGCAACGGGTCACCTGTTTACGTGCCACAGAAGAGTCGTCCACCGTCAACACGCGCAGGGAGACTGCCTTGTGCGCAGTTTCAGCGTCCACCACACCCACGGAAATCGATTCCGAGGTGGGTGCCACTTCGGCGAGGATTTTTTCCACGTCGATGATTTCGACCAACTGGTTATCTACCCGCGTCACTGCCGTGAGGTAATGATCGCGACCCGTGCCCTTGGGCGGCGGATGGATCTCCTCCCAATTCATGTTGACGATGCGTTCCACCGAGCGCACCAGGAAACCCTGGGTCTTGGTGTTGTACTCGGTGATGATCACGAATGGATTCTGGCGATCCTGCAAACCTGCAGAACTGGTGGCCAGGGCCAGATCAAGAATCGGGATCGTCGCGCCACGGATATTGGCAACGCCGCACACCACCGGGCTGGACTTGGGCATGATCGTCAGCTTGGGGCATTGCAGCACTTCCCGCACCTTGAACACGTTGATGCCATACAGCTGTTTGCCATCCAAGCGAAAAAGCAACAACTCCAGGCGATTCTGCCCTACCAGCTGTGTGCGCTGGTTTACTGAATCCATTACTCCTGCCATGCCCAGACTCCTACGCTAAAACCTTTGAGGGTGCGACGCGCACCCAACGCTAAACGGCACGAGCTTTGCTATTTATTGATTATGGACATTAAAACGACGGTTTCCCGACGCTCCAACCCTACACGGTTTTGCAGATTGTTCTGCACACCGCTGGCGATACTCGCCCTCGCCTTGGGCCTGAGCGCCACAGCCCGCGCAGATAACGTCACCCTGCCTGATCTACTTATCGGCGTCACTCAAGGCTTTCTTGAGTTCACTGTAGAAGATTATCTGGCGACCACCCAGACGCCAGGGCGTTATGAAATCCAGGTCAACCAGTTGGACCCGCGTTTGCGCATGCCAATGTGCGACAAGGAATTGACAGCCACCCTGGAAAGCCCGGCACAGCCCATCGGCCGCGTGACGGTCAAGGTTCGCTGCGACGGCGCCTCGCCCTGGACCGTGTTCGTGCCGGCCCAGGTCAAGTTGTTTCGCGATGTGGTGGTGGTGGCCCGCCCACTCAAACGCACCGGCATCATCGGTTTCGAGGACGTTGTGTTGCGCGAGCGCGACATCAGCATGATCAGTCAGGGCTACCTGACGTCCCTCGATCAGGCCATCGGGCAGAAATTGACCCGACCAGTGGTCACTGACCAGGTGATCACGCTGGTGCATCTTGAGCAGGCAGAGGTGATTCGCAAAGGCGAACAGGTGGTCATTTCCGCCAGCAGTGGTGCACTGCAGGTAAAAATGCCGGGGGAAGCCTTGTCCAACGGCGGTATGAGCGAACAGATACGCGTCAAGAACCTCAATTCCAACCGGGTAATCAAGGCCAGGGTAACGGCGCCGGGGCAAGTCGAGGTCGCTTTATAGATTGCTGGTAGTGGACGCTGGCTTTTTCTACACTGTGCACGAGATGTTCCGTGCGGAGATTTATTGTCATTCGCGCCTAAAGTTAATCCGGGTATTGCCGAAAACATGGCAAGCGTCCAAATACCCAGAGGTTTTTTATCATGGTCATCGATTTCAGTCGTTTGAATAACGCCCCATCAACGGCAGGCACTACGCGTTCCAAGGAAAGCGTGGAAGCCAAGGCCCAGCCTCTGCCAGCCAAGGCAGAACAGGCCAGCGTCAGCCAGAGCGGGGAATCCGTACACCTGAGCAATGAGGCTCAACAGTTGCAGAAGGTCACTGACTCGCTGCGCGATCAACCGGTGGTCAATAAAGCCCGTGTGGCTGAATTGAAACAGGCAATCGCCGATGGCAGCTATAAAGTCGACAGCAACCGTGTAGCCAGCAAGCTGCTTAACTTCGAAGCCGAGCGCTAGGCAAAGGCCTGCGCCGGGCTTTTGGACGCTTAAAACCCAAGGCCAGCCATGCATCACGACGAAAATCTGCTTCAGCTGATCATTGATGATCTAGCGCCGACGCAACAGCTGCTCGAGCTGCTCAGGGAGGAATCCCTGGCCCTCTACGGCCGCGATATGCCCTTGCTGGAAGAAATTCTGGCGCGCAAACAGTCGTTGATTGTCCTGCTGGAACAGCACGGCAAAAAACGCAGTCAGATCCTCATCAGCCTGGGCCTGCCCGCCGACCAGGACGGCCTGGCGCAGCTGGCCAGCCACTCCTCGGTCGGCGACCAATTACTGGCCCAGAGCAAAGAACTCAATCAATTGCTCTCCTTGTGCCAGGAAGCCAACCGGCTCAACGGTCAGTCGATCCAGCTTCAGCAAGCTACGACCGCCAACCAGTTGCGTATACTTCACGGCGGTGAGCCTCCGGCGCTATATAACGCGCAAGGCTCCACCTCGCGCCTGGTCAAGCCAAGCACCCGCAGCCAAGCCTGACGCCCGTTTACAGCGCGGCCTATCCAAGGCGCGCAACATACTGGCAGAATGCCTGCTCTTGCGTGTAGTCGTATTTTGTCTGGAGATGGAAGAACCGTGTTCAACGCCCTTAATGCGGAAGATGCCCCGCAGCCACCCAAGGTCCTCACCACCCCTCTGGAAATCGCCAGCACCTTGCGGATGCTGCAAGAAAGCCATGACCCGCTGATCATCACCTTCCATGAACGCAGCCAACGCTTCCAGAGCTACTTGGTGGACGTCAATCGGGACGGCGGTACCCTCGCCCTGGATGAAATGATCCCCCGCGACGGTGAACGCCACCTCGAAAATGGCGAACCGTTCCGCATTGAAGGTTTCCATGACGGTGTGCGTATGGCATGGGAAAGCAACGGTACGCTTACCGTAAGCGAAAAGGACGGCCACCGTATTTACACCGGCGGCCTGCCTGACGAGGTGGTCTACCATCAACGGCGCAATGCCTTTCGCGCCGCGTTGAAGTTGGCGCAACTGATCAACATCGAATTGGGCGGCGAGAAACTCCAGGCGCCGGTCAACGGTAAGTTGCTGGATATTTCCGCTACCGGCTGCAAACTGCGTTTTGAAGGCGACATTTCCGAGCGCTTGCAACTGGGCCAGGTCTACGATCGGTTTATCGCGGCACTGCCCTTTGGCAGCATGACCACCTCGGTCGAACTGCGTTATCTGCATTTCGAAGAAAGGATCAACACCACCTTCGCCGGCGTGCGCTTCCATAACATGAGTGGTTTGGTGCAGCGTCAGGTCGAGCGTTTTGTATACCAGCTCCAACGTGAAGCACGGCGCTTCGACAAAGACGACGATTTTTAAGGCTTAACAACCGCCATAAAAAACGGGCAGATCCTTGAGGGATCTGCCCGTTTTTGCTTTCAGGGACGCGCCCTGCTCAAGTCATGCGGATGCTCTTCGGGCCCCAGCGGCTCCGGCGGCCCCTCAAAGGGCGGCTCATCCGTCGGTGGTTGCGGCTCGGTCTCCGGCTCCGGGTCGGGAACGGTGTTTTGCATCTGCTCTTGCACCACCTGCTCATCAACCCGCGGGTCCAGGGCAGCGACCAGCGGTGAGCTGGACATACTGTCAGGCATCGCCACGTGATGCAGTGGCGCATCTTCCACTTGGTGCAGGTTGGTCACGGCTTTCGGGCGGATGCGCCATACCAGGATCACCGCGCACAGACTGAAGAACGCGTACAGCATCTGACTGCCAAAGAGCTTCATCACCACGCCCGCCAACAAAGGCCCGATGCTGGCGCCGACACCGTAGGTCACCAGCAGCATCGCTGTCAGGGAGACCCGACGATCACCTTCGACGTGGTCATTGGAAAACGCCACGGCCAACGGGTACAGGCAAAACTGCACCAGCGAGCACAAGAACCCAGCGACAAACAGCACTTCCAGGGGGACTTTGGACATGATGGCCAGCGGCAACGCCGCCACCGCGAGGCACAAGGCAAAACAGCGGATCAGCAGCGCCCGGTCATACCGATCCGATAACCAGCCAAGCGGCCATTGCACCAGCAGGCCGGCAAAAATGCAGCTACCCATGAACAAGCCGACCTGCTCGGTGCTGAGCCCTTGCTGCGACGCATAGAGCGGCGCCAGACCGTAGAAAGAACCGACAATCAAGCCCGACCCCAGCACAGTACTCAGTGACTGTGGCACGCGCTTGATAAAGAAGCGCGGCTCCATCGGCGCCGGATGCAGCGGTGCCGGGTGAATACGCTGGGTCATGGCCACCGGCACCAGGCACAGGGCAAAACACAGCGCGACCAGCATCAGCAATTCAAGGCCAAGCTGGGGGTGCATGACCAGGATCAGTTGACCGAGCACCAGGCCCAGGTAGGACGCAATCATGTAACCGCTGAACACCACCCCACGCTGCTTGACGTCGGCCTGCTCATTGAGCCAGCTTTCGATCACCATGTACTGGCACATCATCCCCAGGCCTACGATGATCCGCAGCACAATCCAGGCCGGCAGCCAGTCGACCAGGCCATGGCCCAACACCGCTGCGCCGACAATCCCAGCACAGGTGGCATAGGCGCGGATATGCCCGACCCGGGCAATCAGGCGGTGCCCGATCTTGCCTCCCAGCACCAGGCCAAAATAGTTGGCCGCCATCAGCGCACCCACCCACAGGCTGTCGACATGGTCCGCCGCCAGGCGCAACGCCAGGTAGGTACTGAGCAAGCCGGAGCCGATCAGCATCATCAAAGAGGCGAAATAAAGGGCTCGAAAAGATTTCCAGATTTGGCGCATCGGCGTTCCGAGCGGCTCCTTGCGGTGAGAGGTAGGACTATCGGCATGATAGTCCGGGGTGGCCGGGTCCGGACAGGCAACATTCGCTGTTTCCGGGGATTATTGTGCGTAATAGCTCAGACGCTGCCCGACCGCTTGCAAGGTACATAAGTTGAGATAAATACACCGCGCACGTGCTGAGAACCCTGAACACCGACAAGGTTCGACAAAGTATCGAAAATGCTCGGCCGTCAGGGCTTATGGCTTTCACAAAGCGTCACTCCACGTAACGCAACCACTGGTGCGTGCGACCTGAGATCGCCTCTGTGACTGCACGGACCCGTGCTGGCAGGCTTTCATCGTCAGTGTTGTAGAGCGCACAAAAATCCTTCGCAACGCGGTCAGCCAAGGATATATCGGGCGGCTCAGCACGAATGAAGTCGTCGGATAACCGATGTATTCACCCATCTCGAAGCACGCTGGAGGCAACCCGATGATGTCCTGCGCCGATGCGTCGCCCATCCCCAGATTATTGCGCGCATGCCCTGAGGTGTAACGGGCCTGGGACAGATCATCAAGCGAGAATAAGGGCTTAAAACCAGGGTGGCTGTCAGCCAGCTTACGATAAGCCCCGGTCAGATCATCGATGCTGGTAATGCCGCTCACGCGGTATTCATCGCATGTACCTATAGACGGGTTATCACGCGTGCCATTACCGCAAAATTGAATATCCATCAAAGGTCGCCTACTCCCTGCTGTCACTTGATCAAACGGATGTGGCGGGTGCCGTGAATAGGCAGCGATAATGCCCCTGATTACCATCACGCGCCCGCAAAGGTGTAGCACCTGTGGCAAAATAGCGCACCCTGGAAAAATTTACTTCATCCGTTAAAGCGGGCTAAATAGTGGCCCCTTTACGGCGATTTCATTTATGGGTTCGTTGAAGCGCATCAGCCCCTGGATCGCCTGCCTGGCGGTCTTGCTGAACCTGTTCGCCATGCCCTTGAGCCGTGCGATGCAGACGCCCGACACGCGCCTGATGCTCTGGGGCGGGTTCTGTTCGGGTGGAAACTCGAGCGCGTTGCCTCAAGCATTCAGCAAAGTGATCGATGCCTTACAGGTACCTCAGTCGAAATCGGTCATGCAACACGGTGACTGCTGTTGTGGCCACGCCGGACTGGCCGCATTACCCTCCAACTACTACCGGCATTTTCTGCCGCAGTACACACCCGATACCTCCCTCGAAAATCCAGAGTTGCCAACCCGGCACCCAAGGATTCGTTGGCCCAGCCTCAGTCCACGCGCCTCCCCCCTCGCCTGATCACAACACCGCGACATTGTCCGGTGCAGCTCTCTTTAAATCCTTTTAGCGGCCCGCGAAGGACGCTGAACGCCCTTAAAGTTTCTTGATCATCAGGAAGTGCGTGCTATGCCTGCTCCATTGCCTTTGCGTCACGCAAAGCGTTTGCCTGTGCCCCGTCCCCTGTGGCCGATGATGTCCGCTGGTTTATTCGCACTAAGCCCCTTGTGCTCCGCGTTGGCTGACGTCACCAAGGTGGAAGACTCAACGTTGACCCTCGGCACAGTAAATGTTCAAGCGGCGCCCAGCGGCCCATTGAGCACCAGCACCGTCCTCAGCTCGGTAGATATCCTGGGGGCAGATATCCTCGAAAAGATGCCCGTCAATTACAGCTGGGAACTGTTCAGCCGCGCCCCGGGAGTGATGCTTACGGAGTTCAACCAAGGCACCACCTCCGGCAAGATCTCCTTGCGAGGCTTCAACGGCGAAGGGGAAGTGAATGCGGTCAAATTGCTGATCGACGGAATCCCAAGCAATAGCAACGACGGCAACATGCCGTACATGGACATGATTTTTCCCATGGAGCTGGACAGCATCGAGGTGGTGCGTGGCACCAGCGATGCGCGTTATGGCCTGAATAACATCGCCGGCAACGTCAATATGCTGACCCGCACGGGTGGCGACTACACAAAAGCGCGGCTTCGTTATGGCAGCTTCAATACCCAGGAGGCCCAACTCGCCAAAGGCATTGAAAGCAGCAACTGGACTCAAAACTATTTCTTCGCCTATCAGAAGTCCGAGGGCTACCGGGATCATGCCGAAGCCGACAAGTTCTCAATGTCAGGCAAATGGTTCTATACGCCCGACGATGCCAGCTACCGCATCGGCCTGATCGCACGTCACTACGAAACCGAGGCTCTGGAGCCGGGCTATCTGGCTGAGGACGATGCACGTCATCACCCCGAGATGACCAACCGTTTCAATGCCACGGATAAAGGCACCCGGCGCATGAACCAGGTCAGCCTGCATTTCGATACCGACCTGGCTGATACGCTCGCCTGGTCAGCCAAGACTTACGTCAACACCTTCGATGACAGGCGCTGGACGCAATACTGGCAAACAAGCTCGCAGCAGGAGCGCGACACCTACGAGACTCAATACGGCGCCCTCACGTCATTGACCTGGCGCCCGGACGTCAGCGGGCTATACGATTTTGCCCTGGAAGGTGGTGCAGATGTACAACAACAGCAAAACAAGAGCGAACGCTATCGCACCAAAGACCGTGCACGCCTGGCGACCACTCGCAATCAACAGTTCGACTTCGACACCTACGGCGCTTATATCCAAGCCGAGATCAAACCTTTCGAGTCACTGAAGATCGTACCGGCCTACCGGGTCGACAAGATCCAGGGTGACTTCACCAACGAAATGACCGGCGCCGACTTCGACATCAACGATTACGGACTGATCAAGCAGCCGAAGATCAGCGTTGTCTATTCCCCATGGGAGGTCGCCAGCGTTTACGCAAACTGGGGGCGCACCTTTCAGGTAGGCACGGGAGCGGCGGCCTATAAAATTCCGCCCCGGGATACTGACCTGGCACCTTCGATCAACGAAGGTTGGGAAACGGGCATCAAGTTCACGCCGGCTGACTGGGTCGATGGGCGAGTCGCCTATTGGCAGCAAGAGGCCTCTGGGGAAGTCAGTCGCAGGCTTAATGACCCGAGCGGCGAGTCCGATAACGTTGGTGAAACCCGGCGGTGGGGCTATGACTTGCAAATGAACCTGCACCCTGACGACCGCACCGAAATTTGGATGGCGTACTCGTGGCAGTACTCGAAAATACTCCGGCCGAGCGCAACGCTGCCTAACAGCAAAGGTCAGGAAATCGATCACATCCCGCATCACCTTTACAACGCAGGCATAAGCTATGACGTGACACCTGCCTTACAGCTCACCGCCTGGATGAACGGCCAGACTCACTATTATCTGGAGCGGGAAAACACCAAAGGAACCTATGGCGGCTACGTGCTGGTTAACCTGGGTGCAACCTACAAGGTGACGCAGTCCGTCAGCGTCGACCTACAACTGAAAAACCTTACAGACCGATACTATGAATACGTCTGGTACGACCCGGATGGTGCACAGGCATCCCTGCATTCTCCAGGTGATGGGCGCGCGCTTTACACCGGCGTAACTGTGGACTTCTGAGCGGGGGCATTGCGCAGGTCAATATGGGCTGCGCAGCCCGGGGCACGGAGATGCCGTACCGAGCAGAGGGAGGGTAGCTGAAAGCCTTGAGGTAGATGGTGTCCCAGGGCCGGTTCGAACGGCCAACCTTCCCCTTAGGAGGGGGATGCTCTATCCAATTGAGCTACTGGGACAAATGACAGTCGTCTGGCCAAGGGCACGGCGACGGACGGCGTGCATGTTAACGGCCGAGGTGGGTTTTGTCATGTCGTCCGTCGGCTTTTTGAGTGTAGGCCGATCCCTGCGCGGCTGATCGCAGTTTCGCCCCGTAAATCCGGGCACTTGCCGCCATCGTGCAAAATGCACTCCCTCAAAATGCCATCATTGCAAATTGCAACCTTTCGCACCTTTAAAGTACACTTAAACCATTGATTTTATTGGATTAATGGATTGGCACGAGACCTGCAATACTTCTCCTACAAACCCAACAGGCCACGGCGTTAAGCGGAGAACATGACCATGAACAGTGCCCTTCTGTTAGCCCTCAACACCGTAGCCTTGGCTGCATTAGCAACATTCCATTTTCAATCGACTGGCGCTGACGATCCTGCGCAGATCAGTCAGGCTGTCCCGCATCACCTGCAACAGCGGCCGCAACTGGCGGTAATGACGCCCAACGCGCAATCGCTGGTACGCCTGACCGAAGGCACCCAGGCTGCACCTGCATCTGAACACTGGGTTTTCTAAGGAAATCGTAAATGACCAAATCTGCCTGGCTGTTTTTGTGCCTGACCGCCTTCACCGGCGCTGTGGGCTTGGGCGCCGAATCGCAAGACGGCCAAACCACCGCATTTATTGCCACCGGTGTGTTTGCCAGCCTGTTGTTGATCTCCCTCATTGTCGGTCGTCGTATCAAGTTCGACCCTGTCCTGCGCTGATCCCCTCCTACCTTACGTCGCCTTGTTCTGGCTAATCGGCAGATTGCCACTATTCTTAAAACTAATCGCAAAGTGCCACCTTGCTGTAGGATGTTCGGCCTCAAGCCCTGTGCTGGTCTGGAGTTATGGGAAGTTCCCTCGCGGAATCACCCGTAGAAGATTTTTCAAACCAGTCCGCAAAAAAACAAATGAGTGCTGGCATAAAGCCTTTAGTCAGTTCAATATTTGTCACAGAATTGACGCCAAGGAACTGGCAAATCTGAGGCATGATGCGGCCTCTTTGCAATTCGGGTTGAACTTTGGTCGTGAGTCTTGTCTTAACATTCATCTTGCGGCCAATTCCAAAAACCGCTCCCCTGAACTAACCGGTTAAATATATGCGCCCATTGAAACAGGCAATTTATTCCAGCCGTACGGCTGACAAGTTCGTCGTACGTCTGCCAGACGGAATGCGTGAACGCATTGCCGAGGTGGCTCGCAATCATCACCGCAGCATGAACTCCGAAATCATCGCGCGCCTGGAACAAAGCCTCATTCAGGAAGGTGCGCTGGGCGACGAGTTGAGCATGCGTCTGGACAGCCCCGAGCTGTCGCTGCACGAACGCGAACTGCTGCAGCGTTTTCGCCAGCTTTCCCACCGCCAGCAAAATGCTCTCGTCTCGCTCATCGCGCACGACGTTGAGGCGGCCGCAGAAGCCAATTGATTTGCAGCTGAAAGCCAAAGCCAGCCATGTGCTGGCTTTTTTTTGCCTGGAATTTGTATAGGCATCCACACATTTTTGATGTGCTGGTGCTACGCGGGGAGCTCGTTAGGGGGCAGACTTGCCCCCGCCGAAAGGGATCAGAGCAGGAAAATTGTTGCCAAGCCCAGGAAGATAAAGAAGCCACCACTGTCGGTCATGGCTGTGATCATCACGCTGGCACCCATCGCCGGGTCCCGCCCAAGACGCGCCAGGGTCATGGGGATCGACACCCCCATCAGGGCCGCCAACAGCAGGTTGAGGGTCATGGCAGCAGTCATCACCACGCCGAGCGACCAACTGCCATATAGCAAGTAGGCCACCACACCGATCACCCCACCCCACACCAACCCGTTGATCAGGCCCACGGCCAGCTCTTTGCGCAACAGACGCGATGAGTTAGCCGTACTCACTTGGTCCAGCGCCATCGCGCGCACGATCATCGTGATCGTCTGGTTGCCGGAGTTGCCACCAATACCAGCCACAATCGGCATCAATGCCGCCAGGGCTACCAGCTTCTCAATGGAGCCTTCGAACAAGCCGATCACACGCGAGGCAATAAAGGCGGTAACCAGATTGACCGCCAGCCAGGCCCAGCGGTTACGCAGCGAACGCCAGACCGACGCAAAGATATCTTCCTCTTCACGCAAACCCGCCATGTTGAGGACTTCAGTTTCACTCTCTTCACGAATCAGGTCGACGATCTCATCGATGGTCAAACGGCCAATCAATTTGCCGTTCTTGTCGACCACCGGCGCCGAGATCAAGTCATAACGTTCGAATGCTTGCGCCGCGTCGTAGGCATCTTCATCTGGGTGAAAACTCACCGTATCGCTGGCCATTAAATCCGCAACCATCTTGTCCGGATCATTGACCAGCAGACGCTTGATCGGCAGTACACCCTTGAGAATGCCTTCGTAGTCGACCACGAACAGCTTGTCGGTGTGGCCAGGCAGCTCTTTCAGCCGGCGCAGGTAGCGCAGGACCACTTCCAGGCTGACGTCTTCGCGGATGGTGACCATCTCGAAGTCCATCAGCGCGCCGACTTGATCCTCATCGTAAGACAACGCAGAGCGCACGCGCTCGCGCTGTTGCGTGTCCAGCGCCTCCATCAGCTCATGGACAACATCACGTGGCAGCTCGGGGGCAAGGTCAGCCAGCTCATCGGCGTCCATCTCCCTGGCCGCAGCCAGGAGCTCATGATCGTCCATGTCGGCGATCAGGGTTTCACGGACTGAGTCGGATACTTCGAGCAGGATGTCGCCGTCACGATCAGCCTTGACCAATTGCCAAAGGGCCAGTCGGTCATCCAGCGGAAGGGCTTCGAGAATATAGGCGACGTCGGCGGAGTGCAGGTCATCGAGCTTGCGTTGCAGCTCGACGAGGTTTTGCCGGTGGACAAGGTTTTCGACCAAGTCGTTATTCGGGCCATCCTGGCGGTGCGTAAGGTCTTCGACCACGCGCTGGCGCTGCAGCAGCTCAATGACTTGAGCCAAGCGATCCTGCAGGCTGTCTTGTGTTTTTTTCTTTACTTCTACTTCGGTCATAGGCGAACTCCACTCCCAGCAGCGGGGCACGCCGGAAGGATCAATCAGTCAATTCATGATTGGTAAAACGGGGTACTGAGTAACTACTGGGTAAGTCCATGGAGGTATTCCACAAGCCCCGGCGGGGCTGACGGGCGCAATGATACACCGCCCGGCCACTTTAAACGTTAAAAAACTGGAAAGAACAAGCGCTTGCGAGCCAACGCTAAGCATTGGCTGCATCTATGAACTGCGACGACGCAGTGTGGAAGGAAAACACATGAGAGAAGCGAAAAAGAAAAAATCCTACACAAACTCCAGACGGCAAAAAGCCCGCACTAGGCGGGCTTTTTGTTTGTATGGTGCACTCGACAGGATTCGAACCTGTGACCGCTCGGTTCGTAGCCGAGTACTCTATCCAGCTGAGCTACGAGTGCAGATTGTGTTTTTAGACCAGATCACAACTGGTTGCAACCGAATCACCTGCATTGCTGCAACTGACTCTTAATTGGTGCACTCGACAGGATTCGAACCTGTGACCGCTCGGTTCGTAGCCGAGTACTCTATCCAGCTGAGCTACGAGTGCATTTGTTGCCGCGCATTATAGGCCGTTCAATCTCTATGTAAAGCTATTTTTTCGAGTAACTTCAACAACTTACCGAAAAAACCAGATTGCAACGTACTAAGCAAATAATGGCGGAGAACGGGGGATTCGAACCCCCGACACCCTTTTGAGGTGTACTCCCTTAGCAGGGGAGCGCCTTCGGCCACTCGGCCAGCTCTCCGCAACACGGGGCGTATATTAACCACGTTCATCCCCGTTTGCAAACATAAAAAACGATAAAAATTAAAGGCTTGGTTCTTCGTCCTTCTCTTTCTTGATCCGCAGGTAGATTTCCTCGCGGTGCACCGCTACCTCTTTCGGAGCGTTAACCCCGATACGTACTTGATTGCCTTTGACGCCAAGCACGGTCACGGTGATTTCGCCATCACCGATAATCAGGCTTTCTGCGCAACGACGAGTCAGAATCAACATACCTTTCTCCTCACGCATTTCAGTTCAGGAACAACAGTCTGCAAAAAAAAGGCATTCGACCTACAACCTAAAAGCCGTAGCTCTACCACCTAAGTATTGTCGAGCCCACGCAAAAGAACATGCGCCCTACAAAAAAATGAAAGGCGCGGTAAACCGCGCCTTTCTGGCACTGCATCACTCGCCCTGTCGGGCCGGAGCGTCCAGCTCAAAAGCGGTATGCAGCGCACGTACAGCCAGTTCCAGGTACTTCTCTTCGATCACCACCGAAACCTTGATTTCCGAGGTAGAGATCATCTGGATATTGATGCTTTCCTTGGCCAGGGCCTCAAACATACGGCTGGCAACGCCGGCATGCGAACGCATGCCCACACCCACGATCGACACCTTGGCAATCTTGGTGTCGCCGATCACTTCGCGGGCACTGATTTCCTTCGCAGTGTTCTGCAGGATCCGCTCCGCCGCATCGTACTCGTTGCGGTGCACGGTGAAGGTGAAATCGGTGGTGTTATCGTGCGATACGTTCTGCACGATCATGTCGACTTCGATGTTCGCGCCGCTGATAGGGCCCAGGATTTTGAACGCCACGCCCGGGGTGTCTGGCACGCCACGGATGGTCAGCTTGGCTTCATCACGGTTGAAAGCGATACCGGAAATGATTGGCTGTTCCATGGATTCCTCTTCATCAATAGTAATGAGGGTGCCCGGACCCTCTTTGAAGCTGTGCAATACGCGCAGCGGAACGTTGTACTTGCCGGCAAACTCCACCGCGCGGATCTGCAACACCTTGGAACCAAGGCTGGCCATTTCCAGCATCTCTTCAAAGGTGATCTTATCCAGGCGCTGAGCCACGGACACTACACGCGGATCGGTGGTATAGACGCCATCCACATCGGTGTAAATCTGACATTCATCGGCCTTGAGCGCCGCCGCCAGCGCCACGCCGGTGGTATCTGAACCGCCACGCCCGAGGGTGGTGATATTGCCCTGCTCATCCACACCCTGGAAGCCCGCTACAACTACCACGCGGCCGGCTTTTAGATCAGTGCGAATTTTCTGATCATCAATTTGCAGGATGCGCGCCTTGGTATGCGCGCTGTCAGTGAGGATACGCACCTGGCTGCCAGTGTAGGACACCGCCGGCACACCGCGCTTATTCAGCGCCATGGCCAGCAAGGCGATGGTCACCTGCTCGCCGGTGGACACGATCACATCCAGCTCACGCGGGAGCGGCTGTTGATCACCACTGATTGCCTTGGCCAGATCGATCAGGCGATTGGTCTCGCCGCTCATGGCCGACAGCACCACCACCAGGTCGTCGCCAGCATCGCGGAATTTCTTAACCTTGTCGGCCACCTGCTCGATTCTTTCGACAGAGCCGACCGAGGTGCCTCCAAATTTCTGTACGATCAAAGCCATTTCTAAGCCGCCTCAGCCCGTAAAGGGGCGCCTGATAAATCAACCAGCACCGAACCCGCCCGCGACTAGACCACGGGCTGATTAACAGTGCCTTAAATACCTGCCTCGACAAACGGCACGGTCAGGGCCAGGGCTGCGTCCAGGGCGCCAGCGTCTACACCACCGCCTTGCGCCATGTCCGGACGACCACCGCCCTTCCCGCCCACTGCCGCGGCGGCTTGCTTCATCAAATCACCGGCCTTGAGTTGGCCAGTCAGGTCCTTGGTTACACCGGCAACCAGAACGACCTTATCCTCATGGACACCGCCGAGCAGGATCACTGCGCGGCCGAGCTTGTTCTTCAACTGATCGACCAAGGCCAACAGCGCCTTGCCGTCCTGACCGTCCAGGCGCGCAGCCAACACTTTCACGTCCTTGACGTCCACCGCAGAAGCCGACAAATCATCGCCCGCCGCACTGGCCGCCTTGGCCTGCAACTGCTCCAGCTGTTTCTCCAGCGCACGGTTGCGCTCCAGCACAGCGGACAGCTTGTCGATCAGGTTGTCGCGACTGCCCTTGACCAGGCTGGCCGCTTCCTTGAGTTGTTCTTCAGCCGCATTGAGGTAGGCCAGGGCTGCAGCGCCAGTGACGGCCTCGATACGACGCACACCGGACGCTACACCCCCTTCGCTGATGATTTTCAGCAGGGCGATGTCGCCGGTACGGTTGGCGTGGATACCGCCACACAGCTCCACAGAGAAACTGCCGCCCATGCTCAAGACACGCACGTTGTCGCCGTACTTCTCGCCGAACAGCGCCATGGCGCCTTTGGCCTTGGCGGTCTCGATGTCGGTTTCTTCGGTTTCTACTGGGGTGTTCTTGCGAATCTCAGCGTTGACGATGTCTTCCAGGGCCTTGATCTGCTCGGGCTTGATCGCTTCAAAGTGGCTGAAGTCGAAGCGCAGGCGCTGGCTGTCAACCAACGAACCTTTCTGCTGAACGTGCTCGCCCAGTACCTGGCGCAGCGCGGCGTGCAGCAGGTGAGTGGCCGAGTGATTCAACGCGGTCGCATGGCGTACATCGGCATCGACCTGGGTGTCCACCGGCGCACCAACCGTCAAGTTGCCCAGCACTAACACACCGTGATGCAGGAACGCACCGCCGGTCTTGGTGGTGTCGCGCACCTCAAAACGGCCGGACGTCGAACTCAGGAAACCACAATCACCAATCTGGCCACCCGACTCGGCGTAGAACGGCGTCTGGTCGAGGACCACAACCGCCTCTTCGCCTTCACTCAACACGTCGACCGACTTGCCGTCTTTATAGAGGGCAACGATCTTGGCAGCGCCAACGGTAGCCTTGTAACCGATGAATTCGGTGGGCACGTCAACCTTGACCAGGGTGTTGTAGTCAAGGCCAAAGGAGCTGGCGGAGCGAGCACGCACGCGCTGGGCTTCCATCTCACGCTCAAAACCCGCTTCATCAATGGTCAGCTCACGCTCACGGGCGATGTCGGCGGTCAGGTCCATCGGGAAGCCATAGGTGTCATACAGCTTGAACACCACATCGCCTGGCACCACGGAGCCTTTGAGTTCAGCCAGGTCCTGCTCGAGGATTTTCAGGCCGTGTTCGAGGGTCTTGGAGAACTGCTCCTCCTCAGCCTTGAGCACGCGCTCGATAGTGCTTTGCTGCTGCTTGAGTTCCGGGAAGGCTTCGCCCATCTCGGCAACCAGTGCGGCCACGATTTTGTAGAAGAAGCTGCCAGTGGCGCCCAGCTTGTTACCGTGACGGCAGGCGCGACGGATGATACGGCGCAGCACATAGCCACGGCCTTCGTTGGACGGCAACACACCGTCGGCGATCAGGAAACCGCAGGAACGGATGTGGTCAGACACCACCTTGAGGGAAGACTGGCTTTCATTGGCACACCCAATCGCCGCGGCCGACGCGCTCAACAACTGGGTGAACAGGTCGATTTCGTAGTTGGAGTGAACGTGCTGCAGCACCGCACTGATCCGCTCCAGGCCCATGCCGGTATCCACCGACGGCGCAGGTAGCGGATGCAACACGCCATCGGCGGTGCGGTTGAACTGCATGAACACGTTGTTCCAGATCTCGATGTAACGGTCGCCGTCTTCTTCGGGCGAACCCGGGGGGCCACCCCAGATGTCGGCGCCGTGGTCGTAGAAGATCTCGGTGCAAGGGCCACACGGGCCGGTATCGCCCATGGTCCAGAAGTTGTCGGAAGCGTACGGCGCACCCTTGTTGTCGCCGATGCGAATCATGCGCTCGACGGGCACGCCGACTTCCTTGGTCCAGATGTCGTACGCTTCGTCGTCCGTGGCGTACACGGTAACCCAGAGTTTTTCCTCTGGCAGCTTCAACACGCCGGTCAGGAAGGTCCAGGCGAACGTAATCGCATCTTTCTTGAAGTAGTCACCAAAGCTGAAGTTACCCAGCATTTCGAAGAACGTGTGGTGGCGGGCGGTGTAGCCCACGTTTTCCAGGTCACTGTTCTTGCCGCCGGCACGCACGCACTTCTGGCTGCTGGTGGCGCGGGTGTAGGCGCGCTTTTCCTGGCCCAGGAAGCAGTCCTTGAACTGGTTCATCCCCGCGTTAGTGAACAGCAGGGTTGGGTCATTGCCTGGGATCAAGGAGCTGGAGGCGACACGGGTGTGACCTTGCTCTTCGAAGAAGCGAAGGAAGGCTTCACGGATTTCTGCGCTTTTCATTAGGTTCTTCCACGGAGGCTGCGGCCAAAGGCCAGTGCGCAACATCATCAGACGGAGCGACGGCAAAGGGCCGCATTATATCGGCCCTTTGCCGGGGGTACAGCGTGTTTATACGATTGAACGGTTCAATTAGACGGTCTGCAGGCTCATTTGCGCGAAAACTCGACGAATGCCTGCACGACTTGCTCGATCTGCGCCCGACTGACATCCCTATGCGTGACCATGCGCAGGCGCGGCGCAGTGCTCAACTTGATACCACGCTCGGCAGCAAAAACCTTCAAGGCTTCGGCCCGATCACCGATCTGCACGTAGACCATGTTGGTCTGTACCGGCTCCACTTCATAACCCACTTTGCGCAGCTCATCGCCCAGCCATTGGGCGTTAGCGTGGTCGTCGGCCAGGCGCTGCACCTGGTGATCCAGCGCATACAGCCCGGCCGCCGCCAGGGAACCGGCCTGGCGCATGCCGCCGCCGACCATCTTGCGCAGGCGCCTGGCCTTGGCGATCAACGCCGTGGAACCGCACAACACTGAGCCAATCGGCGCGCCAAGGCCCTTGGACAGGCACACCGACACCGAATCAAAGTGCTTGGCAATCTCACGCGCCTCCACGCCCAGCTTGACCGCGGCGTTGTAGAGCCGTGCGCCATCCAAATGCAGGGCCAGACCCTGTTCCCGGGTGAATGCCCTCGCCTTCGCCAGGTAGTCCAGCGGCAATACCTTCCCCTGCATGGTGTTTTCCAGTGCCAGCAGGCGGGTACGGGCGAAATGGAAGTCGTCCGGCTTGATCGCCGCCAGCACTTGGTCCAGGTCCAGGGAGCCATCCGCCTGCACGTCCAGCGGTTGCGGTTGGATCGAACCCAACACCGCTGCCCCGCCACCTTCGTATTTGTAGGTGTGGGCCTGCTGGCCGACGATGTATTCCTCGCCACGCTCACAGTGAGCCATCAACGCCAGCAGGTTGCTCATGGTTCCGGTAGGCACGAACAGCGCAGCGGCAAAGCCCAGGCGCTTGGCCAGCTCGGCCTCCAGACGATTGACGCTGGGGTCTTCGCCATACACATCATCGCCGCTGACAGCAGTGGCCATGGCGTCGAGCATGCCGGGAGTGGGTTGGGTCACGGTGTCGCTGCGCAGGTCGATCACAGACATGAAACAAGCCTCTAGGGGTTCAGTAAGTTCCTTTTGTGAGTGATTACTGCGGGCAAAGCCACGGAATATCAAGCCCCCGCTGCATTCAATCGAATACCGACCAAACAAACCGATATAGCTTATCGATACGGTGATCGTGCAGTTTGCGAAAAACCGTGTTAAAAACTCTCCGCCGCCAGGGTTCTGGTGGCAACGTTCTCAGGGCGGGGTGCAATTCCCCACCGGCGGTAATTACACGCAATGTGTATAGCCCGCGAGCGCTTGGCGCCTCGAACTGCTCACGCAGGACGGCGACAAGGTCAGCAGACCCGGTGTGATCCCGGGGCCGACGGTCATAGTCCGGATGAAGAGAGAACGGGATTGGCGCCTAAGGGCCGTGCACGAAATGTGCTTGCGTACCCTTAAATCCCATTCGATTCATAACGCCCTGTTTTTTCTTAAACAGGAGTCAGAACATGCAACCCACCGCAATCGACAGCAAAAGCAAAAACCATCACGGCGAGCGCGTCGCGTTTATCCAGGCCTGCTGGCACAAGGATATTGTCGACCAATCCCGCAAAGGCTTCCTCGCCGAAATGATCGCCCAGGGCTACCAGGAATCGGATATTGATTTCTTTGAAGTCGGCGGCGCCTTTGAAATGCCCCTGCACGCCAAGCTGCTGGCCAAGACCGGCCGCTACGCGGGTATCGTCGCTGCTGCGCTGGTGGTGGATGGCGGCATCTACCGTCACGAATTCGTGGCCCAATCGGTCGTCAGCGGCCTGATGCAGGTGCAGCTGGAAACTGAAGTGCCGGTGTTCTCGGTATCGCTGACACCGCATCACTTCCATGCGGGCACTGAGCACCACACCTTTTTCTACGAGCACTTCGTGCACAAAGGCCAGGAAGCGGCGCGGACCTGCGCCGATACGCTGCACAAAGTGCGTGCGATCCGTCGCAGCGAGCCGCGTGCTGTAGCGGTCTAAACAATACCGCCAGGCCCAGCCTCAGAGCTGGGCTTGTGTGGGAGCTGGCTTGGAATTCAGGCCAAACCAGCGTCCGTCGTCGGCACAATCAATATCCCCGCCCGCAAGCCATTCTTCACCTTCGGGTTGGGAAAGATGATGCGCGCGCCCTCCTCTTCGATCACCCAACGGGTCTTGGCCACGTCTTCGGCCAGCAGATAGCCCTTTTCCAGTTCCGAAAAGTTTTCCACATCCGCCGGCAAGTGCATCAGGAAGGCATCGCTGTGCTTGATCACTTCACGCGCAACGGCGAACAGCTTCAGGCCTTCAAGGCTATCGGTATCAGGCTCAGTGCCTTCAATGATCTGCTTGAGGCGAGTTTCCAGGCGCGACACATCCACACTCTGGTTCTGCCCGAACGGTCGCGCCTTGCCCAACTCCAGCGTGAAGGCCTCGGCTTCCAACTGCTCGTAGGTAAACGCGGTGAAGGTGATCGAGGTCTTGTTTTGCAGCAGCACCGCTTGCATGCCGGCAGCGTTGAGGCGCGCCAGTTCGTGGCGAGAGTGCTGGCGACCTTCCTTCCACGGATACAGGGCAAACTGCTCGATCTTCGAGCCGCGAATAGCCGTGTGCAGGTCGTAATGCAGGCGCGAACGGTCAGGCACGCTGAAGAAGCTGCGGGCCAATTGCTCAAGCTCGGCGGCACGCATGGCTTCAGGGCCGATGTTTTTTTCATGACGGCCGTTGAACAGCCGGTTGACGTCCAGTTCGAGGTAACGCTCGCCGCGGCGCATGGCCTCGGGGTTGCCGAACAGGAACAGAATACGATTGCGGGGTTTGATCTCCCCACGGGCGATGCCATGCAACAGGCGGTCGAGCAGTTCGATCGGCGCGGTTTCGTTGCCATGGATGCCGGACGACAGCAGCAAGTCGCTGCCTTTGTCCTGGGCTTGCGGCGGGCGCACTTCAAGTGCGCCCTCGCTGAGCCAGCGCATTTGCACGCCGTCGACAGTCAGTTGAATTTTTTGCGCCGGTTCACGACCGGCGAGGGTCAGTTCAAGCAGTTTGCCGAGGGCGAGCATACGCAGCTTCCTTAGTGGTTGCAGCCTGGGCCGTGGACGTGATCGTCGTCATCACCTTCGACGTCGGCCGGTTCCATTTCCAGTTGCAGGCTCATCAGGTTGGTGGCCAATGGGCGCATGAGCAGGTTGGCGTATTCCGCGTCACCTTCTTCCACGTCTACGCCGATCAGCAGTTGGCCACGGCCGTCGTGCTGAATCCAGATTTCCTTGCCCTGCCAGACCACAGCGACGCGGGTGCAGGAGGTTTCCAGCTGGGTGCCGTCGGTGTCTTCAAGGATCAGTTTCAGGGTGTCGGTGGTCATAAAATAACTCTCAGCCATACGGCATTAATTGATCTGGAAAGGATAAACCGAGCCCAGTTTAAGGATTTGCGTCAGTTCATCCAATGCCGTCCGGCACTCCAGCAGCAATTGCGGGTCAGCCAGGTCGGTTTCACGAAGGCTGTCGCGGTAGTGCTTGTCGACCCACTGGGTCAGGGTTTCGTACAACGGTGCAGTCATGATAACGCCTGGATTCACCGCCGCCAGCTCGGCTTCGTTCAAGGCTACGCGCAAGCGCAGGCACGCCGGACCACCGCCGTTCTGCATGCTTTGCTTGAGGTCGAAGACTTTCACTTCACGAATCAGCCCGCCTGAAGCCGTGAGGCTTTGCAGGTAATGCCAGACGCGTTCATTGACGCGGCATTCGTCCGGCACGATCAGCAGCATTGAGCCGTCGGCACGGGTCAGCAACTGGCTGTTGAACAGGTAGGAACGCACCGCGTCCTCGACGCTGACCTGGGCGCGGGGCACGCAAACAGACTGGAAGTTGCCGCCCAACTTGCCCAGTTTGCCTTGCAGCTCGCCAAGCATCTGCTCGGTATTGAGGAACGCGTCCTCGTGATAGAACAACACTTCACCGTTGCCCACCGCGATCACATCATTGTGGAACACGCCGGCATCGATCACCGCCGGGTTCTGCTGGGCGTACACCACACCGTTATCCTTCAAGCCGTGCAGGCGTGCAACTGCCTGGGACGCTTCAAGCGTCTGGCGCGCCGGGTACTTCTGCGGCGCCGGGTAGCGGGGGTCGAACGCACTGCGACCGAACACGAAAAACTCAACGCCGGCCTCACCGTATTCCCGGCAGAAGCGCGTGTGGTTGGCCGCGCCTTCGTCGCCGAACTGCGCCACTGCCGGCAACGCAGCGTGGTGAGCAAAGTGCTTTTCATCGGCAAACATCGCGCCCAGCACACGGCTGGTGGTGGGGTGTTCGATGCTGCGGTGGTATTTGCAATTGAGGTTGGCAGCGGTGAAATGCACGCGGCCGTCGGCCGTATCAGCGCTTGGGCTGACGGTCGCGGCATTGGCTACCCACATGCTCGACGCCGAGCAGCTCGCGACCAGCAAAGGCATTGCCTGCTTGGCCGCCTGCTGAATCACCTGAGCATCGGTGCCGCTGAAACCAAGGCTGCGCAAAGCGGCCACGTCCGGGCGCTCCTGCGGCGCCAATACGCCTTGCACAAAGCCCATGTCCATAAGGGCTTTCATTTTTTGCAGGCCCTGCAACGCCGCTTCCTTGGGGCTTGAATGCTGCTGGCTGTTGCTCTGGGACGCGACGTTGCCGAAGGACAAACCGCCGTAGTTATGGGTCGGCCCCACTAGACCGTCAAAATTGACTTCATAGGATTTCATCGGCGAGGCTCCACGAACATCTGTTTTTATAGGCTTCAAATTACTTGAATACACCACAAATCAAGTGGGAGCGGGCTTGCTCGCGAATGCGCTGGATCAGTCACCTGAAATGTTGAATGACACACCGCTTTCGCGAGCAAGCCCGCTCCCCGATTTAGATCAGCGTAATGCCGGGGGTTAGTGTGGCTGGAACAACCAGGCTAGGCGTTTCCAGCGACGCCACCGGGTACGCGCAATAATCCGCCGCGTAATACGCACTGGCGCGATGGTTGCCCGACGCCCCTACCCCACCGAACGGCGCGGTACTGGCGGCGCCGGTCAGCTGTTTGTTCCAGTTGACGATGCCTGCGCGGCTTTCCAGCCAGAACTGCTGGTAGCGTGCCTCAGAATCCGACAACAAACCGGCGGCCAGCCCGTACTGGGTGTTGTTGGCCTCGACAATCGCCGCTTCAAAATCAGCGTAGCGGATCACTTGCAACAGTGGGCCGAACAGTTCTTCGTCTTCGCGTTCGGTCACGGCCGTCACGTCGATGATGCCTGGGGTCAGCAAGGCGGCCTGATCCTGAGGCTGAGTCATTTCCAACAACGCCACGGCGCCGTTGGCCAGCATCAGTTCCTGGGCGTCCATCAAGGCCTTGGCGGCGCCAAGAGAGATCACCGAGCCCATGAACGGCGCCGGTTGCTGGTCAAACGCACCCACTTCAATCGTCGCGCTGACCGCCACCAGGCGCGCCAGCAACGCATCACCCCAGGCGCCTTCCGGCACCAGCAAACGGCGGGCACAGGTGCAACGCTGGCCGGCGGAGATAAACGCCGACTGAATGATGGTGTAGACCGCCGCGTCCACATCGGCCACTTCGTCGACCACCAGCGGGTTATTGCCGCCCATTTCCAGGGCCAGGATCTTGTCCGGGCGCCCGGAGAACTGCTGGTGCAGGTGATTGCCGGTGCGGCTGGAGCCCGTAAAGAACAAACCGTCGATGCCAGGATTGGCCGCCAGCGCGATACCGGTCTCACGCGCGCCTTGCAGCAGGTTCAGCACACCCGCCGGCAACCCCGCGTCGATCCAGCACTGCACGGTCAACTCGGCGACTTTGGGGGTCAGCTCACTCGGTTTGAACAGCACAGTATTGCCCGCCAGCAACGCCGGCACGATATGCCCATTCGGCAAGTGGCCAGGGAAGTTGTACGGACCGAACACCGCAACCACACCGTGAGGTTTGTGACGCAATACGGCGGTGGCGTCGCCCAACGGGCCGCTCTTCTCGCCGGTGCGTTCGCGGTAGCTTTGCACCGAGATCGCGATCTTGTTGGCCATGCTGGTGACTTCGGTGGCCGATTCCCACAGCGGCTTGCCGGTTTCTTCGCCGATGCAACGGGCGATTTCATCGGCGCGGCTTTTCAGGGTGGCGGCGAAGGTTTCCAGCACGCTGATGCGTTCTTCCAGCGGGCGCTTGGCCCACGCAGGGAATGCCTGGCGTGCGGCCTGCACGGCGGATTCGACCTGCTCGGCAGTGGCGCCATTGCCGGCCCACAGTACTTGCTGGGTCACCGGGTTGCGCGATTCGAACAGTTCACCCTGGCCTTCCAACCAGCTACCTGCGATATACAGCGAATTCATTATTTCGACTCCCGGGCAGCGGACAACGGTACGGCACGCACTTGATCGCCGGCGATCAGCTGCAGGCGCTTGGCGGTGAGCGGGTCAACCACCAGGGTGCCTGCCGCCAGCCGCGCTGGGGCGGCGGTGATGCGGCAATCGTCGCGTTTACGGTTATGGATCAGGAACGGGGTGGCGTCGTCGCCGGGCGTGCCGATCGCCAGCACCAGCGCTTCGCTGTCGCGGACCGCGCGGATCTTACTGGTCTCGCATTCCACCGCAGGGCCGGCGTCGAAGATGTCGACATAGCCCTGGTAGCTGAAGCCTTCACTCTTGAGCATGCTCAGCGCAGGTTCGGTGTCCGGGTGGACCTTGCCGATTACGTTGCGTGCGTCTTCCGACAGGAAGCAGCTGTACAGGGGAAACTTCGGCATCAGCTCGGCGATAAACGCTTTGTTGCCCACGCCGGTGAGGTAATCGGCCTGGCTGAACTCCATTTTGAAGAAATGGCGGCCCAGGCTTTCCCAGAACGGCGAACGCCCGGCGTCGTTGGACACACCGCGCATCTCGGCAATGATCTTGTTGCCGAACAGTTGCGGAAATTCAGCGATAAACAGCAAGCGCGCCTTGGCCAGCATGCGGCCGTTGAGGCCGGTGCGGTAATCGGCGTGCAGGAACAACGAGCACAGCTCGGAATTACCGGTAAGGTCATTGGCCAGGAACAGCGTCGGAATCTCGCGGTAGATATTCAGCTCCTGGGAGGCGCTGACAGTCAGGCCGACCCGGAAGTTGTACCAGGGCTCACGCAGGCCAACGGCGCCGGCAATGGCGGAAATGCCCACCACGCGGCCCTCGTCGTTTTCCAGCACGAACAGGTAGTCGGCATCGCCGCGCCCGGCGTCGCCGCGAAAGGTTTTTTCCGCCCAGCCAACCCGGTGGGTCAGGCGCTCTTCGTTGGCCGGCAAAGTGGTGAGACCGGTGCCGGTGCTGCGCGCCAGATCAATCAGGGCCGGTAAATCGCTGCTGCGTACGGGACGAACGATCATGCTATCTCCTCAGACGGGCCGCCTGCTTCAGGCCACCCGCGAAACTCTGCTTTTAAACCGCTACCAAGCGCACGCTCGCGCCTTCGCCGACGCCCAAGGCCTCGGCGGCTGCCAGGTCCAGGGTCACCGGTTTGCCGGGCGCATAGTCCAGCTCCAGCATCACCGCACGGTAATCCTGCAACTGCACGTTGCTCACCAGGTACTGGCGGCCCACACCCTTGACCCTCTCGCCGATCTTTACCGGTACCACGCGGCTCTGGGCAATCGAGCGAATGCCCGAAACCCGTGCGTGCAGCGTCGGGCCACCGTCGAAAATGTCGATGTAATGGTCGGTCTCGAAGCCTTCGCGCATCAGGATGTCGAAGGTGATCTGCGCCCGTGGGTGCACCTGGCCCATCGCTTCCTGGGCTTCGTCCGGCAGCAGCGGCACGTAGATGGGGTAATGCGGCATCAGCTCAGCGAGGAACGTACGGCTTTTCAGCCCGCACAGGCGCTCGGCGGCAGCGTAGTTGAGGTCGAAGAAATTGCGGCCGATGGCGTCCCAGAACGGCGAATCCCCGTTCTCGTCGCTGTAGCCGACGATTTCGGTCACCACCGAGTCAGCAAAACGCTCAGGGTGGCTGGCGACAAACAGCAAACGGCCACGGGAGTTGAGCTCCGACCACAGCGAACCGACCAGCTCCGGCACCACGTAGAAACTGGTGAGCAGGCTGTTGCCGGTGAGGTCATGGCACTGGGAAAGCACGTGGATCTTGTTGTGGATCTTCAACTCGCGGGAGGCGTGCACGAAGGTCTCGTTACGGAAACTGTAGAACGGCTCCGAGTAACCGGCCGAGGCGACGATGGCCGAGCAGCCCGCGAGCTTGCCGGTCTCGGTGTCCTCCAATACGAAGAAATAGCTTTCTTCTCCGTTGAAACTGACCTCGGCCGCGAAGGACGCTTCGCTGGCAGCGATCTTGTCACTCAGGCGTTCCACATCGTCCGGCAAGGAGGTGACACCAATCGGGCTGTCCGCAGCCAGACGCTGTACCTCGCCCAGATCAGCCATTTGCGCGGGGCGCATCACCAGCATGGTGTCACTCCTTAACTCGAAAACTTCATAGAGGGAAAAATGCCGGACACGAGATCTGAGTTCACATACATCTCGATGTGCAAGCAGATCCATGTGGGAGCTGGCTTGCCTGCGATGCAGGCAACTCGGTCTGTCAGTTGCACCGAGGTGATGCTATCGCAGGCAAGCCAGCTCCCACATTTGACTCGGTCCGGCATATAGAATTTTTGCTCGACGCCCGATCGCCAGGCGCCGAGCGGTAGATCAAACTTGCGTCAGTGCTTTTACAGCACGCTCAAAACGCTCCAGGCCTTCGTTGATATCCGCTTCTTCCACCACCAAACTCGGTGCAAAACGCACCACATCCGGGCCAGCTTGCAGGATCATCAGGTTTTCTTTCTCGGCTGCGTTGAACACGTCCTTGGCCTTGCCTTTGAACGCATCGCTCAGCACGCAACCAATCAGCAGGCCCATGCCGCGCACTTGGGTGAAGATGCCGTATTGCTTGCCGATCTGCTCCAGGCGCGCCTTGAACAGGTCGTGCTTGGCGTTCACACCGGCCAGCACTTCAGGGGTGTTGATCACGTCGATCACTGCCTCGGCCACTGCGCACGCCAGCGGGTTGCCGCCGTAGGTGGTGCCGTGGGTGCCGACGACCAGGTGCTTGGCCAGCGCTTCGGTGGTGAGCATCGCTGCGATCGGGAAACCGCCGCCCAGGCTCTTGGCGCTGGTGAGGATGTCCGGCGTCACGCCGTAACGCTGATAGGCGAACAGGTGGCCGCTGCGGCCCATGCCGGTTTGCACTTCGTCGAACACCAGCAATGCGTTGTTCGCGTCGCACAGTTCACGGGCACCTTGCAGGTAAGCCAGTTCGGCCGGCAGTACGCCGCCTTCGCCCTGGATCGGCTCCAGCACTACGGCGCAGGTCTTGTCAGACACGGCGGCTTTCAGCGCAGCCAGGTCGTTGTAAGGCACGTGGGTGATGCCGGTGATTTTAGGCCCGAAGCCATCGGAGTACTTGGACTGGCCACCGACGTTAACGGTGAACAAGGTACGGCCGTGGAAGCTGTTCAGCGCCGCGATGATCTCGTACTTCTCGGTGCCGAAACGGTCGAACGCGACGCGACGGGCCAGCTTGAACGCGGCCTCGTTGGCTTCGGCGCCGGAGTTGCAGAAGAACACCCGCTCGGCAAAGGTGGCGTCGATCAGTTTATGCGCCAGGCGCAGGGCCGGCTCATTGGTGAAGACGTTGGAGACGTGCCACAGCTTGTTGGCCTGTTCGGTCAGAGCCCCGACCAACGCCGGGTGGGCGTGGCCCAATACGTTGACCGCGATGCCGCCGGCAAAGTCGATCAGCTCGCGACCGGCCTGGTCCCACACGCGCGAACCTTCGCCACGTACGGGAATGAAGGCAGCAGGTGCATAGTTGGGAACCATGACCTGGTCGAAATCGGCACGTTGCACCGGGGCTTGCTCAACGGACATCGGAGTCTCCTGAAGAGGAACGCCTGCCTGGAACTGGCGGGCGATGCAGGGATTGTAAGGACAGTTTTCAGTAGGGCCTTGCCGCCAAGCGACAACTTCTTATAGCGCCAACCCGCGATTTTGGCGGGTTTACGCCAATGCGACAAATAGCATCGCAATGGCGCAGTTTAAACTAACTATCTAGAGCAGGCCGGGGGAAACGCACTGATCTACTGATGTGCTTTGTTGCCATTCAGAGTTGCGCCCATGAGCACGCCAACACCCCCTACTGATACCGTTCAGCCCGACAGCCACTATCACCTGCTGCAAACCGCCATTCCCGACTGGCTGGGCAAGGCCTCCAGCGCCAAGCACCAAGCCATGTCCCAAGCCCAACCAAAACCACTGCACACCAGCCCCGCGCTGCTGGGCGAACTCAAACGCCTGAACGCCGCTCACTGGAGCGCGCAAAATACCGTGGATGACGCGCTTAACAATGTGCAGGACCCCAGGACCTACGCACGTGGCATCCTCGAAGAAGCGCTGCTGACGCGCTACGGCCTGCACCTCAACAGCGAAGCCGTCTACCTGCGCCTGTACATTCCCCAGACCATCACGTTGTTTAAGCTACCGTCCGGTGCCGCGCGCACCTGGACCGTGTCATTGCTGGACGCCGCGCTGCACAACTTCGAGCAGGGTGAAACCGTCGAGGGCGCCTACGAGGCGGCATCAACCTTTATCACCCGCCCCACGCCCAGTGGACAGTTCTATACCCTGCCGGCCACGTTGGAAAAAATCAGCATCCGCGCGTTTACCGGCCTGTGCCGCGAACTGGATATCGGCGCGCGTTACAGTCGTTACCTGCGCCTGCAACTGGGTCTGACCGAACCGCTGAGCGCTGCTGTCATTCAGAACAAAGTCGAAACCAGCCAAAAAGCCGCCCTGCGTGCCGCACTGCATTTGGCGAAAATCGGTGCAGATATCAAGGACGACTTTGCGCAACAGGTCGAGGGGTTATTACAAGGGCGCAGCGACCTGACGCTCGGCAACCTGCCACTGCGTTGCCACGGCTTGACGCTGATGGGTGCGCCGCTGGCCGGCATCCTGCTGCTTGCCCCAAACCTGGAAACCACGCGCACCGTGCAGCGCCTGGTCGCCTACGTACCGGATGACCCGCTGCATCCGCTCAAGGAATACCCATCGGCGCTGGCGTTCAAGCAGGAGCTCACCCGTCAACTGCGTAATGCCAATTACCAGACGTTTTTCAGCCGTTTCGTCTCCCATGAGCGCCGCGGGGTGTTTTTCGCAGGCCTGAGCCAGCGCCTGGCGCGCATTACCTGGCACCCGCCCGAGCATGGCAGCGGCCAGGCGCCGTGGCGCAAGGAGCCGACCGACGACCCCAAACTACAGTTCGTTGCCACCCCGATTCAGGACGATGCCTGGCAGCACCTCTATCAACAAAAACTCAACCAGATCCTCAACGACGCCCGCTCCCAGGCCGTGTCGACCGCCGAGGCCGATCGCGCAGCGCGGTGGGCGCGCTGGGACTCGTTCGTCAATGTGGCGTCGTCGATCCTCAACGCCGCGCTGCTTATCGTTGCACCGTTCATTCCCGGGCTGGGCGAGCTGATGCTGGCGTACATGGCCTATCAACTGCTCGATGACCTCTTCGAAGGTGTCATCGACTGGGCCGAAGGGCTTGACCAAGAAGCCTTTGGCCACTTGATGAGTGTGCTGCAATCCTTGGTACAGCTGGGTATTTTCGGCCTGGGCGGCCACATCGGCGTCGCCGAGCTGCGCAAAGTTTTGCCTCAGGAAGTGCTGACCTTTATCGATCGCTTCAAGCCCGTCACCTTGGCCAATGGTGCCAAGCGCTATTGGAAACCCGACCTTGCCCCTTATCAACAAGACATCAAACTGCCGCCGAAACTGGGCCATGACCGCCTGGGTCTGCACCAGATGCGCGGCGAGCCCATGCTGGCACTGGAAGACAAGCTGTACAGCGTGCAAAAAGCTGCTGGGGACGAAGACTATGTGATCAAACACCCTACCCGCCCCGACGCCTACACCCCACGTCTGCAACACAACGGCGCAGGCGCATGGCACAGCGAACTGGACACGCCCTTGCAATGGGACGAACCCACCCTGCTGGGGCGCCTGGGACATGGCGCGCGCGGTCTGGGTGAGGCCGACCGACGCTTGGCCTTGAACCTCAGCAACGTCAAGGAAAACGCCCTGCGCCAGATGCACGTACGGGGTGAGCCGATACCGCCACTGCTGGACGATACCCTTGAGCGGCTGCGCATCGATCGCGACCTGCAAACCCTGATAGACCAGCTCAACAGCGACAACCCTGACGACCATGCCCAGATCGACCCCCAGGACACGCTCCAGTTGCTGACCACCCACGGCAACTGGCCCAAAACCCGTTCCCTGCGCATGCTCAACGCCGAAGGCAGGGCTGCCTGGGAGTTTGGCGACATGCGCATGCCGGTCGTGCAGATCCATGAAACCCAACTGGCCAATGGCGAACTGCTCAAGACCGTACTGCAAGCCCTCAGCCCGGAAGAAATCCGCGCCCAGTTCGACGAAAGCGCCGCTGACCCGCAACTGAGCCTGGATAACCGCGTCAAGCAACTGCGCAAAAAGCTTGGGCGACTCGCCGAACGCAATCGCACCGAGCTGTTCGAGTCGCGTTACGCCCAGCAGCAACTGGGCCAAGGTACGTCGACGCAGCAGTTGGCTCAGGCGGCGCCAGGCTTGCCGGCCAAGGTCGCTGCACACTTGCTGGACCACGCCAGCGCGAATGAACGGTCTGAGCTCGACCATCAACGCACACCACCGCGCCTCGCAGACTTGGCAAGCGCCGCACTGGCCGAACTGCGCCTGAACCGGGCTTACGAGGGTCAACACCTAATCGCATCCCCCAACCTGGACAGCGAAAGACTGGCCCTGAACACGTTGAGAGTCCAACCGGGCTGGTCGCCAAATATGCGCATTGAAGCCCGACACCTGACCGCCGACGGGGAGAAATGGCTGCACATCGGCTCGGATGATGCGCCGCTCTTACGCACGCTGGTGCGCACCGCCGACGGACGCTATGTTCCTCACGACGAAAAAGGCCCGCTGTTTGGCGAAACCGACCTATATACCGCGACGCTCAACGCCCTGCCCGACGCACAACGAAACGCCCTAGGGTTCCACGTCAATCAAGGCCCGGCGCTGCAACAACGCCTGCGGCAACACCCACTGCCCCGCGACGAACTGCGAAAAGCCCTGAATCCTGAGGTGATCCGCCCACCGAGTCGGGAAACACTGCACGCACTGGGAATGGATGCGGGCTACCGCGTTCAGGCAGGGCCAGCAGCGTTACCGTTGACCTTGGAGCAACGCGCACGGGCACTGTACCCGGCATTCGACGCGCGACAAATCAACGACGTGCTCAACTATCTGCGCAGCCAACCGGAAGGCGCTGCTAACGGCCTTGCGGCACTGGCCGAGGAGTACCGCCAACTGGACAGTGACCTGCGTACCTGGCGGCGACACGTCATCGACGTCCACCCCGACACTGGGCAGCCTTTAACCGCGCCCGAACGCAGCAACGAGCGCCAGAACCGGCGCATGATCGCCCAAGCGTTGCGACGCTGCTGGCGACGCGAAACCGAAGTCGACGACTACTTCGACGACCCCTCCGTTGATGGCCACAGCCTGCGACTGGAGTACCCGATCCTCGGCGCGCTGCCGGAACTGACGGCCAACTTCAACCACGTGTCGCTGCTAACGCTGAGCGGACACCCCCACACCCCTGGCGCCAGCGCGTTTGTGCAAGGCTTCCGGCAACTGCGTCACCTTTCGCTCAGGGGCTTTAACCTCGGTACCGTTCCAGACTCCATTTTTACCCTGCCACGCTTGAATTCCCTAAGCTTGAGCAATTGCCAGATACGCCTGGACCCGGCCAGCCAGGCCCGGATCGCATCGATGCGCCGCTTGCAGACGCTGGAACTGGCTAACAACCCTCTGGGCCTGGCACCCAGTATCGAAAACATGCCCGATCTGATTCACTTCGACTTCTCGAACACCGGTATCGCGCAGTTACCCGCCGGAGCGCTGAGTCGCGCCGAGCTACAAGTGGCGCTGCTCAACGACAACCGAATCCAGACGCTGCCACCTGGCTTTTTTGAGATCACCCCGCAGAAAGCCAATACGTTCTTCCTGAGCGACAACCCGTTGTCGCTGCCCACGCTGGAACAGGTCAAGAACTACTACCAACGCCACGGCATTGATTTCGGAGCCGACGCACCGACCGCGCAGGTGCACGAGGCACATAGACTGTACCCAAGCCTGACAGAAACAGAGCTCAACCGATTGATCTACAACCTGCCGGGCACACTCGAAGCCGGCCGTATCGAACTGGCGCGCAGGGCTGCTGAGCTGGAAACACTGCAAGGGCAACTCAGCCAGTGGGAACAGACACCCGGCACTGCCCCACAAGAGGTTGAACGCAGAATCGCGCTGCGCCGGTTGCTGGAAAGCAGTTGGCGACGCGAATTGACCACCGGCAGCCAACAACGGCACTCGCTGATCATTCCCCGCAACCTGGCTGGCGAACTCCCCACTTTGGACGCTTCGTTCACGCACATTACCTCGCTGATGATCCGGGGCAACGACGTATTCATCAACGTCGAAAGCTTCCTCGACCGCTTTCCCGAACTGCGGTCGATCAGTCTTTATCGAGCGAGACTTGGCGATATCCCATCCGCGATTTTTGCGCACCTCAAACTCGAACTCTTGGATCTGGAAAACTGCTCAGTCCACCTGACGCAAACCAGCCGCGCGAACCTGGAACGCATGACCCAACTCAACTACTTGAACCTGAGCAACAACCCATTGGGCGAGACAGCGGACTTCAGTCAACTGACCCACCTGACTACCCTGCGTCTAAGGGACACCGGGCTTTCAGCCGTGCCCCTCAGCCTGTTGACGGAAACACCACGCGCCCTCATTGATCTGGGCGGGAACAGCATCACTGAACTGCCCCCCGAGCTTTTCGCGCTACCCAGCCACGTCAGCCAAGCAATCGACCTGTCTGCCAACCCACTGACGCGCCAAGCCCTTGAGCAGGTCAAAACCCACTGCCAGCGTACTGACGTGTTTTTTAATATCCAGACACCCGCCATACAACGAGGCCGCGCTAAAACGCTCTACCCCAAAAAACAGGAAAAAGACCTGAACAGATTGATTTTTGGACTGCCCGGCGACCTGGACGGCATCGATAACGCACTGATGGCACTTGAGGCGGACTACCATCAACTGGTCGCGGACCTCCAGCATTGGACTGAGGATATTCCTGAGCAGCATCCACTGGTTGGCGGCGTACTGGGTGACAGTCTGCGCGTCGAAGAAGAGCTCAATCGCCTGCGCCTGAAGCGTCAGCTTGAAAAGGCGTGGCGCCGCGAGACCCCGGAAGACACAGAAAGCCTGGACGATCGTTTTTCTCACGCCGTAGTACTCGACGTGTCGATCATCGGCGCAATGCCAGTCTTGAGGGCAGGTTTCGAACATGTGACATCGCTCGAAATCAAAGGCGCATTCACCGTCACGGATGTGAATGGCACGCTTACCCGCTTCGGCGCCCTCCAGACCTTGATCGTCAGCCATTGCACGCTCGGTAAGTTGCCATCTGCGGTTTTCAGCATGCCCCACCTGAACACGCTGGACCTGTCGCACTGCGAGATCAGCCTGACGACGACCGCGGCCCGGGCAATGGGTGACCTGCACAGCCTTGAGTATCTGCGCTTAGCCAACAACCCACTCAATAACGCGCCGGACGTCACCCACCTGCAACAGTTGAGCTCACTGCACTTACCGCACACGGAAATAAGCGAAGTGCCCGCCGGTGTGTTTCAACTACCCCTGCTGCAAAACCTCGACCTGAGCAGTAACTCCATTACGAAGATCCCAGCGCAACTGATGGAAATGCTGCAGGTGTTCGACGCGGACTCGGATTTGAGTGGCAACTCCTGGTCGCCAAAGAGCATGAGGCGCTTGCGCGCGTACTACCAACAGACAGGGATCGATTTCCAAATCCAAGACGTGACCGTGGATGAACACGGTGCCCCATTGGTCACGGAAGACGACGCCATGGATGAGGAGTAACGGCTAACCGCGCTCGGACGGCACTGAAGACAGCTCGAACGGGCTGCTGCTGCGCCGCTGGTTGCGGTCTTCACGCGGTGTGGCGCCAAAGAAGTTGCGGTAGGCGCTGGAGAAGTGCGGCCCCGAGGAGAAGCCGCACGACAGGCCGATCTGAATGATCGACTTGCTGGTTTGCATGAGCATCTGACGCGCCTTGTTCAGGCGCAATTCCAGGTAGTACTGGCTGGGGACGCGGTTGAGGTATTGCTTGAAGATGCGTTCGAGTTGTCGTCGCGATACACAGACGTGCTGGGCGATTTCATCGGTGGTCAGCGGTTCCTCGATATTGGCCTCCATCAACAAAACCGCCTGGGTCAGCTTCGGATGGCTGGAACCCAGGCGGTTTTGCAGTGGAATGCGCTGGCGCTCGCCGCCTTCGCGAATGCGCTCCACCACCAGTTCTTCGGAGACTGCACCGGCCAGTTCGGCGCCGTGATCACGGGCGAGTACTGCCAGCAGCAGATCGAGCACAGACATGCCACCGCAGGCGGTGAGGCGGTCGCGGTCCCAGTCGAACAGATGGCTGGTGGCGATGACCTTGGGGAAACGCTCGGCGAAATCGTCCTGCCAGCGCCAGTGCACGGCGGCGCGGTAACCGTCGAGCAGGCCGAGCTGGGCCAGCGGGTACACACCCGCCGACAAGCCGCCAATCACGCAACCGGCGCGCACCAGCTGCTTGAGCGCGGTGCTCAGTTGCGAGGCGATGATGGTCGGCGGTTCGTCCGCCAGCAGGAACAGTTTCTGGAAGCCCTCAAGCTTACCGGCCCACGGCTCGCCCGGCAGTTGCCACGCGCCTTCGGCCGCCGGTTCCGCGAGCAAAAACGACAGCTCGTAGACCACGTCCGGATGCACCCGCTGAGCAACGCGCAAGGCCTCCTCAGCCAGCGCAAGCGTCAGGGCTTTTGTGCTGGGCCAAATCAGGAAACCAATTTTATGGGCGGTCATGGAGGGCTATCCGAAACGAAGAACGGTAATGAAGACAAGGGCTAATGCTAGCCCGTAAACCAACGCAAATCTCTAAAGCTGATGAAGATCCAAATGTGGGAGCGGGCCAACCCGAAGACTGCCGAGCATGCACTACTTCAGTGCACAAAAGCAGCCTTGATTATTTCAAGCTGCCTGACAAGAACTGCTGCAGACGCTCCGACTGCGGGTTCACCAGCACCTCACGCGGGTTGCCACGTTCTTCAACGATACCTTTGTGCAAGAACACCAGTTGGTTCGACACTTCACGGGCAAAGCCCATTTCGTGGGTCACCACCACCATGGTGCGGCCTTCCTGGGCCAGGTCCTGCATCACCTTGAGCACTTCGCCGACCAGTTCAGGGTCGAGCGCAGAGGTGGGTTCATCGAACAGCATCACCTCCGGCTCCATCGCCAGGGCACGGGCGATTGCCACGCGCTGCTGCTCACCGCCGGACATATGGCCGGGGAACGCATCCTTACGATGGCCCACCCCAACTTTGGCCAGGTAGTGCTCGGCCTTTTCACGGGCTTCTTTTTTCGACATGCCCAGCACGTGCACCGGCGCTTCCATGACGTTTTCCAGCGCGGTCATGTGCGACCACAGGTTGAAATGCTGGAACACCATGGACAGGCGCGAACGCATGCGTTGCAACTGCTTAGGGTCGGCGGCCTTCATGGCGCCGTCTTTGTTGGCCACCAGTTTCAGCTCTTCGTTGTTGAGCAGAATCTTGCCGGCGTGAGGCTGCTCGAGCAGGTTGATGCAGCGCAAAAAGGTACTTTTTCCCGAACCACTGGAACCAATGATGCTGATTACATCACCGGCCGCGGCGGCCAGGGACACGCCTTTGAGCACTTCATGACTGCCATAGCGTTTATGCAGGTCTTGGACTTCAAGTTTGTACATGCGGTCGGTTCTCACAAAAACAGGTGGTCAGTCGTTGAGCAAGCGCCCGTGACGCAGCGCTTCGCGCCCCGCCACCTTGGCCAGCCAGAAACCCGCTTGGGCATAACGGAGCCGTTCAACGGCAAACAACACCCCCGAGGTGCCCGCGCAAACGGTGCTCACGCGGTCGTCCAGGGGGTCAATCACTTCAAAAATCGGCTCGCCTTTCTCGATCCACTCACCGGCTTTACGCAGGTAGCTGATCACCCCGGCGTGGGGGGCGAACAGCAGCTCGGTGCCTTCAAAGGGCATGCCTTCGCACGGTGCGTGTTGCGCAGCCGGCCATTCACCCTTGATCAGGCCTTGCTCGGCGAGAAACGCGAGAATGCCTTCCGCGTGGAAGATCGCCTCGTCACGACCAGTGTCGGCCTGGCCGCCCAGTTCCAGGGTCGTCGCCAGGCAGGCCAACGGGATCTGTGCTTCGGGGAACGCCTGGGACAAGCGCAGCCACGGCAGCGAGCAGGCTTCATCAAACGAGCTGCCGCCGGAATCTTCCGCCAGCAGGCCGACCTTCACACCCAAATGCGCCGACAGCGAGCGCCACTGCGGCCAGTGCTGCGGCAGCGCATACATGTGCAGTGCGGCTTCAGCGTCGCAATGCAGGTCGAGCACTACATCGGCGGTGCAGGCGTGGCTCAGCAGGATGCGTTGCATGCCTTGCAGCTGGCTGCTCGGCTCGGGCAACGCGCTGAGCGCATCGGTCATCGCCTGGCGGATCATATGCACATTGGCGTGAGGATCATCGCCCAACTTGCCGTCCAGCAACGCAGCAACCGGCTCGCTCAACTCGACGAAATCGCGGTTGAAGTTCTTGCCGCTGCCCACTTCGAAACGGCCCTGGTGACTGCCTTGCAGCAACTGGCCCAAGCCCATCGGGTTGGCTACCGGCACCAGCTCGATCACGCCATTGAGCGCACCTTGCTGTTCCAACTCGGCCAGGCGCTTTTTCAGCTCCCACGCAGCGCGCATGCCGGGCAATTCATCGGCGTGCAGGCTCGCTTGGATATACGCCTTGCGCTCGCCCTTGCCAAAGCGGAACACGCTCAGTTGGCGCTCGCACCCCAGGTGGCCCCAGGGCAACAGGTGATCGATACGTTCCATATCAGTGCTTCCGCGGAGCCAGGTAGCTGAGCCAGCGGCGCTCGGCCAACTTGAACAGGCGCACCAGGATAAAGGTGAGGCACAGGTAGAACACGCCTGCGGTGATATAGGCTTCGAACGGCAGGTAGAACTGCGCGTTCACCGTGCGCGCGGCACCGGTGATGTCGATCAGGGTGACGATGGAGGCCAGGCTGGTGGTCTGCAACATCATGATTACTTCGTTGCTGTACTGCGGCAGCGCGCGGCGCAGCGCCGACGGCAGCAGGATGCGGCGATACAGCTTGTAGCGCGACATACCCATGGCCTTGGCCGCTTCGATCTCGCCGTTGGGCGTGGCCTTGAGGCTACCGGCAATGATCTCGGCGGTGTAGGCGCTGGTGTTGATCGCAAACGCCAGGCACGCACAGAACGTGGCGCTGGACAGCAGCGGCCACACGAAACTCTCGCGCACCGCCTCGAACTGGGCCAGGCCGTAGTAGATCAAGAACAGCTGCACCAGCATCGGCGTGCCGCGGATCACGTAGGTGTAGAGCCAGGCCGCGCCATTGACGATCGGCTGCTTGGACACACGCATCAAGCCCAAGGGCAAGGCGGCGAGCAGGCCGAAGAACAGCGAGATGGCGAGCAGTTTCAGAGTGATCAGCAGGCCGCCGAGGTACAGCGGCATGGCTTCCCAGATGACGTTGTAGTCGAAGATCATAGATCAGCCGCCCTTACGCCTACCGAGTAGCGTTTCTCAAGATAACGCAAGGCCAGCAACGACACGCTGGTGATCACCAGGTACATCGCCGCCACTGCGAGGAAGAAGGTAAAAGGCTCGCGGGTGGCATCTGCCGCCTGCTTGGCCTTGAACATCATGTCTTGCAGGCCCACCACCGAAATCAGCGCGGTGGCCTTGGTGAGGACCAGCCAGTTGTTGGTAAACCCAGGGATAGCCAGCCGAATCATCTGCGGCACCATCACCCGGAAGAACACCTGAAAACTGCTCATGCCATACGCAAGGCCGGCTTCGGCCTGGCCCTTGGGAATGGCCATGAAGGCGCCACGAAACGTTTCCGAGAGGTAGGCGCCAAAGATGAAACCCAGGGTGCCGATGCCGGCGGCCAAGGGGTTCAAGTCGATATAGTCGTCATAGCCAAGCATCGGCGCGACGCGGTTAAGCAAGTCCTGACCGCCGTAGAAAATCAGCAGGATCAGCACCAGGTCGGGGATCCCGCGGATCACCGTGGAGTACAAGTCACCCAGCCAAGCCAACCAGCGCACCGGCGACAGGCGTAATGCGACCCCGATCAGACCCAGAACAATGGCCAAGGCCATGGACGACAAGGCGAGCTGAAGCGTCAACCATGCGCCATCGAGGATGACGGCCCCGTAGCCTTTCAACATGATTCAGGTCCTCGAAAAGGGGATGAAAAAATGGCGCAAACCTCAGGAACTCTGTTGCTTGCGCCATTTAGGACAGACAGCTACGACGGTTTACTTGGCTTCAGCGCCGTAAATATCGAAGTCGAAGTACTTTTTCTCGATTTCTTTGTACTTGCCATTGGCACGGATCGCGGCAATCGCTGCGTTGATGCGGTCCAGGTTTTCCTTGTCGCCTTTACGTACCGCAATGCCTACGCCGTCGCCGAAGTATTTGACGTCGGTGAAGGCCGGGCCGGTGAACGCGTAGCCTTTGCCGGCTGGGGTATCGAGGAAACCTTCCTGCAGCAGGGTAGCGTCAGCCACGGTGCCGTCGAGGCGACCGGCTTCCACGTCCAGGTAGATTTCGTTCTGCGAGCTGTAAGGCACAACCGTGGCGCCTTTAGGGGCCAGGACTTCCTTGGCAAAACGGTCATGGATCGAACCGCGCTGCACGCCGATTTTCTTGCCTTTCAGTTCATCCAGACTGTCGCTGACCGCAGTGCCTTCCTTCAACACCAGGCGCGCGGGGGTCAGGTAGTAGCGGTTGGTGAAGTCCACGGACTTCTTGCGGTCTTCAGTGATGGACATGGACGACAGGATCGCGTCGATCTTGCGCACTTTCAGCGCGGGGATCAGGCCGTCGAATTCTTGCTCGACCCAGGTGCACTTGACCTTCATCTCTTCGCACAGCGCGTTGCCGATGTCGTAGTCAAAGCCGACGATGCTGCCATCGGGAGCTTTAGAGGCAAACGGAGGGTAAGCCGCTTCGATACCAATTTTCAGCGGCTTGCCTTCAGCGAAAGCCTGCATGGACAGCACGGACAGCGCCAGGGCGCCCAACAGCACGAGTTTCTTCATCTTGGGACTCCATCGGTATAGGGCAAAAACAGCAGTATGAGCCATGGCCCACGATGCGACTTAAAGGAAACCGAATTGCGGTGCTACGTCCTACGCCAGTTAAGCCTGCGACGACGAGCGAGTGATCGGCATTCTAACGACAGGCTGGAAGCCGATATTTCCTCAATGCGACAACAATTTACAGAAGCACCGAGAAAGCCGTTCCAACTCATTGACAGCCTCTGTATTTTATGCAGAGACAAAAGACATTAAACCTGTAGACACTGCAAGTTGCGGGCCTATTATTCGCAAACCCTTCTAGCACGGCAAGTGTGGCGTTTAATCTAATTTGTTGGGGTGTCTGGAATGCGGCTTTTGCGGGCGGGGACGTAGCACTTTGCCTCATGTTTGGGCGTGAGGTTACACATTTGCGTTCGACGGTAACATTCAGAAACCTCCTACGTGAGAAACCGATATTTATTGGCTTGGATGGAATGAAGATCTGTCAGACACCATAAGGCCTGCTTTGAAATGCCGTCAAAAGGTGGGCGCTGGCTTGCCTGCTCCCACCTTTGATCTTCATTGTTTTCGGGATCCCACAAAAAAGCCCCACCCGGCTCACACCGAATAGGGCTCTGTCCCATCAAACCGCCTTACGCGACGTTCATGGTCTTGTGCGTTTCAATCAAATGCGCCACTACACCCGGGTCTGCCAGGGTAGAAATATCCCCCAACCCGTCATACTCAGCCGTGGCGATCTTGCGCAAGATGCGACGCATGATTTTGCCCGACCGCGTCTTCGGCAACCCGGGTGCCCACTGGATCACATCCGGCGAAGCAATCGGCCCGATCTCTTTGCGCACCCAGTTTTTCAGCTCCAGGCGCAGCGCTTCGTTCGGCTCTTCGCCATTTTTGAGCGTGACATAGACATAGATGCCCTGGCCCTTGATGTCGTGCGGCACACCCACCACCGCCGCTTCGGCGACTTTCGGGTGGGCAACCATGGCACTTTCAATCTCGGCGGTGCCCATGCGGTGGCCGGACACGTTCAACACGTCGTCCACGCGGCCGGTGATCCAGTAGTAACCGTCCTCGTCACGGCGCGCACCGTCGCCGGTGAAGTACATGCCACGGAAAGTCTTGAAGTAGGTATCAACGAAACGGTCATGGTCGCCGTACAGCGTCCGCGCCTGGCCTGGCCACGAATCGAGGATCACCAGATTGCCTTCGGCAGCCCCTTCAATCAGGTTGCCCAGGTTATCCACCAACGCCGGCACCACACCGAAGAATGGCCGCGCGGCCGAACCCGGCTTGAGCGCGTGAGCGCCCGGCAGTGGGCTCATCATGTTGCCGCCGGTTTCGGTCTGCCACCAAGTGTCGACAATCGGGCAACGGGATTGGCCGACGTTCTTGTAGTACCAATCCCAGGCTTCCGGGTTGATCGGCTCGCCCACCGACCCCAATAAACGCAGGCTGCTGCCATCGGCGCCTTCACAGGCAGCGGTGCCCGAAGCCATCATCGCGCGGATCGCGGTCGGTGCGGTGTAGAGGATGTTGACCTTGTGCTTGTCGACGATCTTCGCCACCCGGGTGATGTCCGGATAGTTCGGCACGCCTTCGAACAGCAGCGTGGTTGCGCCATTGGCCAGCGGGCCGTAGACAATGTAGGTGTGGCCAGTGACCCAGCCGACGTCGGCGGTGCACCAGTAGATCTCGCCTGGGCGGTAGTCGAAAACGCGCTCATGGGTCAGGGCCGCGTACAGCAGGTAGCCACCGGTGGTGTGCTGCACGCCTTTGGGCTTGCCGGTTGAACCGGAGGTATAAAGGATGAACAGGGCTTCTTCAGCGCCCATCTCTTTGGGTGCGCACACAGTGCCGGCCACTTTCATCAGGTCTTCGTACCAGATGTCGCGATGCTGGTTCCACTTGATCTGGCCATTGGTGCGTTTGCACACGATGACTTTCTGGATGCTGCTGGTTTCCGGGTTGGTCAGGGCGTCGTCAACGTTGGCCTTCAGCGGAATTTTCTTACCGGCGCGAATGCCTTCATCGGCGGTAATCACCACCTTCGACTTACAGTCGATAATACGACCGGCCAGGGCCTCCGGCGAAAAACCGCCAAACACCACCGAGTGAATCGCACCGATGCGGGTACACGCCAGCATGGCGACCACGGCTTCGGGGATCATCGGCATATAGATCGTCACTACATCGCCGCGGTGCACATCCTGGCCGCGCAGGGCGTTGGCGAACTTGCAGACTTGTTCATGCAGCTCGCGGTAGGTAATGGTGCGGCTCTCGGCTGGGTCATCGCCCTCCCAGATGATCGCCGCTTGGTCGCCACGCTCAGCGAGGTGACGGTCCAGGCAGTTGTAGGAAACGTTCAGCGTGCCATCGGCGAACCACTTGATGTCGACATGGTGATCGTCGAAAGAGGTCTGCTTCACCGTGGTGAAAGGCTTGATCCAGTCAAGACGCTTGGCTTGCTCGCGCCAGAAACCATCGGGGTTGACCACCGACTGCTGGTACATGGCCTTGTAGGTTGCCTCGTCAGTCAGCGTGTTGGCCGCTACTTCGGGGCGAACGGGGTACAGGGAAGCCGCACTCATCTTTCTTACCTCGGTGACATAGTTGTTTTTGTATGGCCCTGTTGTAGCCGGGGCTGGCCTATAGAACCATTCGACGATGGTAGTAACAAGCCCCTACAAATTACCCTGACATCCCCGTTCGCGCCTCTAGCCCGCGGGCTGCGGCGCTTGGCGGCTGTGTGAAAAAAGCTTTACCAGGGGATTGTTACAAAAACCGCCAAAAGTGTTTATCAAAAGTGCGGGTATATGAATATAACCCACACGCCTAGAATCACTTCCGCCAACAAAGGCACCGCGATTGACAACGCAACAGCCCCCACGAAGGCAACGTTAATCCGAACTCACCAATCCTAAGTGACACACGTGGCCTCACAAGGGCCCCGTGCCCCCTTTCGCCCTGAAGAAGGTAAGTAAAGAAATGAAAGCTTTATTAGTTATGGCCTTGAGCAGCTTGTGCGTCACCGCCGCCCTGGCCGACGAGGCCCCGACTGAGCTGGCTGGCCAGAACCCGCCGATTGTTGAGGACTACACT
This sequence comes from Pseudomonas sp. EA_65y_Pfl1_P113, assembly GCF_963970525.1. Taxonomy (NCBI): domain Bacteria; kingdom Pseudomonadati; phylum Pseudomonadota; class Gammaproteobacteria; order Pseudomonadales; family Pseudomonadaceae; genus Pseudomonas; species Pseudomonas sp. EA_65y_Pfl1_P113. Next base: position 1,617 of record NZ_CAXAQM010000022.1, on the reverse strand, counting down.
TACAGCACCCACCTGGACGTCGCCAAAGTATTGTCGATGAGCAATGTCCCGGAAGTTTGCGAAGTTGTACCGGTGAAGATGGAATATGAAGACTCGCACGGTCAGCGTCATATTCTTAATTACCACGTGATGGGCAATGGTTGCTCTAACGGATAATAACTTATTAAGACAGGTTTAACCCCGGATCTTGGCCGCCGCAAGAAATCGTTCTTGCGGCCAAGGACCCGCCCTTGGCACACCTAGATCCAACGGTGTGCGGGCTTGCTCGCGAAGACCGTACAGACGACTCCACAGCTCTAAATCTATTCCCCTCCCCTAATGAACCCAGTCCTCATACGACAATCCTGCAACCCGACTGAATTCCCGAACGTTGTTAGTCACCAACGTACACCCCGCCGCAATCGCATGCCCTGCGATAGCTGTGTCATTTTGACCAATGATCAGCCCTGTCTCAGTAAGGCTTCGCTTCACCTCGACCGTCGCACCCACGGCTGCCGGCCCCCAAGGCAGTACTTCATCAAGCCGCTTTACAAACTCATCAACCAATGTCTTGTGCTGGGGAGAGGCCTTCTTACCAATCTGCCCGTACCGCATTTCGGCATAGGTAATTGCCGAGATAACAATTCGATTACTCCTCGCCACCTCCGCCGCCAACCGCTGCAATACACACTCGGGCCGCTCACGCATGATGAACGAGCAAATGCAGGTATCCAGCATGTATGTCGTCACAGATTGAACCTGCCTTCATCGCCAACGACGTCCTGACGCTCTTGGAGAAAATCCTCGTCCGCCTTAGGCAAATCACTCAGAGACCCCCAGCTAGGCCGGACGGGGCGCAGCGTAATCGTGTCGCCATTGCGAGTAATTTCGAGCTCACCGACGCCCTCATAAGCCATATCGTTTGGAAACCGAATAGCTTGGTTCTTTCCGTTTTTAAAAATTGAGACTGTGCGCATGATTAGAACTCCTACCTATGCATGACATATGCAATGTAAGGACCCAAACAGACATATGCAAGGCATAGGGCGCTTTGCCGACGATCGGAAGCCTCCCGCATTCACGAAAAAAATCCTGAAGTCGCAAACCCTTGCAAACCAAGACCCTGGCCGTAACGACGTTCATTTTGCTCTCCCTCCGAGACTATCCGTCCCAACACAAACCCATTTTTTTCCCCTACAATGCGCGGGTAAATCGGGCCTGCAATATCCCTTTACATAGGGACGAAGAGCCAGACCTGAGGCCTCCGCAGGAGCAAGCACGCACCGCTCCGCACCTCAAGCCTCACGCAGAGTACCCGTAACCCTATTCCGTTTAATGCCTGCGCTAGCTGCTGCAACAAACGATTCCTTAAGATCCACCGCGGCCTCTGGGCCGTGTGAACACCCAACCATCCGGTTTCACACGGGCACCTTTGAGCCCTCACGCAGGAGACGACACGTCATGCTGAGCTGGGACGAATTCGACAAAGAAGATGAAGGCGAAGTAGCCACCAAAGGCGCCAACGCCGGCCACGCCACCGAAGCCAACATGGACCGCCTCGACGGTGCCGGCGCTGCCGCCGCCATCGAAGCCCGCGCCGTCACCGCCAATGACTCCGCCGCCATCGTGCGCGCCAAG
>NZ_CAXAQM010000021.1:0-98069 GCF_963970525.1 Pseudomonas sp. EA_65y_Pfl1_P113 | reverse complement strand
AAGAAAAGTATTAATATCACGCATAAGAACGCCGGTTTTTTAGATGTGTTTGCTCGCACGAACATCATCCATCAAATCGGCGTTCTTGTTTCTGTCTTTCCCGTGATTCCGTGAAGAACCAAAAAAATGCCCCGCATTTGGGCGGGGCATTTTTATGCGCGAAGCTTACAGACCGTCGAGCATCGCTTTGTTACGCACAGCGCCCTTGTCGGCGCTGGTCGCCAACAACGCATACGCCTTCAACGCGGTGGTGACTTTGCGCGGACGCTTCTCCACCGGCTTCCAGCCTTTCTTGTCCTGCTCGACCCGGCGTGCCGCCAGTTCTTCATCGCTGATCAACAGGTTGATCGAACGGTTCGGGATGTCGATCAGCACCTTGTCGCCATCCTGCACCAAGCCAATCGCGCCACCGGCAGCCGCTTCTGGCGAAGCGTGGCCGATGGACAGGCCCGAAGTACCGCCAGAGAACCGACCGTCGGTCAGCAGGGCGCAGGCTTTGCCCAGGCCTTTGGATTTCAGGTAGGACGTCGGGTACAGCATCTCCTGCATACCCGGGCCGCCTTTCGGGCCTTCGTAGCGGATGATCACGATGTCGCCTTCCTTCACTTCGTCGGCGAGGATGCCGCGAACCGAGCTGTCCTGGCTCTCGTAGATCTTGGCGCGACCTTCGAAGACGTGGATGGATTCATCCACACCGGCGGTTTTCACCACGCAACCGTCGAGGGCGATGTTGCCGTACAGCACGGCCAGGCCGCCTTCCTGGGAGTAGGCGTGCTCGACACTGCGGATGCAGCCGTTTTCACGGTCGTCATCCAGGGTGTCCCAACGGGTCGACTGGCTGAACGCGGTTTGCGTCGGGATGCCCGCTGGGCCTGCCTTGAAGAAGTGAAGCACGGCTTCATCGTCAGTCTGGGTGATGTCCCATTTGGCGATGCCTTCGGCGAGCGTCTTGCTGTGCACGGTTGGCAGGTCGGTGTGCAGCAGGCCGCCACGGGCCAGGGAGCCGAGGATCGAGAAGATCCCGCCGGCGCGGTGCACGTCTTCCATGTGGTACTTCTGGATGTTCGGCGCGACTTTGCACAGCTGTGGCACGTGACGGGACAGACGGTCGATGTCGCGCAGGTCGAAATCGATCTCGGCTTCCTGGGCCGCAGCCAGCAAGTGCAGGATGGTATTGGTGGAACCGCCCATGGCGATGTCCAGGGTCATGGCGTTTTCGAACGCCTTGAAGTTAGCGATATTGCGCGGCAACACCGATTCATCGTTGTCATGGTAGTAACGCTTGCACAGCTCGACGATGGTGCGGCCGGCCTGCAGGAACAGTTGCTCGCGGTCGCTGTGGGTGGCCAGTGTCGAACCGTTGCCCGGCAAGGCCAGGCCCAAGGCTTCCACCAGGCAGTTCATCGAATTGGCGGTGAACATGCCGGAGCACGAACCGCACGTTGGGCAAGCGCTGCGCTCGTATTCCGCAACCTTCTCGTCAGAAGCGCTGGAATCGGCGGCGATCACCATGGCGTCGACCAGGTCGAGGCCGTGGGAGGCGAGCTTGGTCTTGCCGGCTTCCATCGGGCCGCCGGAAACGAAGATCACCGGGATGTTCAGGCGCAGGGAGGCCATCAGCATGCCGGGGGTGATCTTGTCACAGTTGGAGATGCACACGATGGCGTCGGCGCAGTGAGCGTTGACCATGTATTCCACGGAGTCGGCGATGATCTCGCGGCTCGGCAGGGAATACAGCATGCCGTCGTGGCCCATGGCGATGCCGTCGTCCACGGCGATGGTGTTGAATTCCTTGGCTACGCCGCCAGCGCGCTCGATCTCGCGGGCGACCAGTTGGCCCAGGTCCTTGAGGTGGACGTGGCCGGGTACGAACTGAGTGAATGAGTTGGCAATCGCGATGATCGGCTTCTTGAAGTCGTCATCTTTCATCCCCGTGGCACGCCACAGTGCGCGCGCGCCGGCCATGTTGCGGCCATGGGTGGATGTTTTCGAGCGGTAATCTGGCATGGAGCACTCCGGGCGGCTAATCGGTATCAAAGGGGAGTGAGCTTCTATTGACGTCTGGAACACTCAGAAAATGGCCGTGTGTCCAAAAGTTGCCACTCGCGTCGCGGGATCGCCGCTTGCTTGGGCCTTGAGCTCATAAACCCGCCGGGGGATGACTGGCGATGAATAGGCCGATTCTACACCGCTGGCGGCTGGAGGGAATGGCTGCAACCGTGAAGATGGCGGCTACGGGACGTGCGGGTGGCGCCGCACCCATGCGTTCAACGCCAGTGCGACGATGCTCAGAATTAGAAAGCACAGGCCAAGCGCAGTGCTTAGCTGGTGAGTAAAGGTGCTGATGAATGCACTGATAAGACCGCCGGCAATGAACAACACTGCTGCTACGGCTGATGCCGCCGTCCCCGCACTGTCTGGAAACAAGCTCATGGCCCTGGAGTTGGAAATGGGCCGGGTGATGGTCGTGCCCGCCGTGCAGAGCAGCATGGGCACCAGTACGGTCAGCGTTGATAAGCCGAACTGATAGGCCAGAAGTAGCATGACCAGCCCAGAAATCGCGATCAGCACCAGCCCTATGGCCATCTGAGTCGCAGCAGGCAGGCGTTTGTGCAGGAAGCCTGCACAGACGCCGCCCAATACGTAAGCGGCGCCATAGAGGAGTAAGGTCAGTGAGTACTCATGGGGTGACAGTTTCAGTTGGTCCATGAATATGAGCGGTGAAACAACGATGAACGAGAAGTGGCAGGCGAAGGTAATCGCGGAGATCGTGGCATAGCTGACGAAATGGCTGTTGGCGAAGACCTTGGTATAGGCCTTGAAAATACTGTATCGGCTCGCGGCTGTTTGAGGCATGCCGCCATGGAGTAACCGGTTAGCCATGATCAAGGATGCTGTACAGAGGGCTATGAACACGTAGAAGCTGGCTTGCCAGCCCCAATGCAGTTGCAGCCACGCGCCCAGCAGCGGCGAAATCGAAATGAAGATTCCTCCGGCCGTGACCATTGCTATGCGCAAACGCTCTTGTTCTCTGCCGAAAAAAAGGTCCTGCACCAACGCCTGGGACAATATGAAACCGCCGCAGCCCATGGCTTGGATGACGCGAAAGAACAGGAATTGGGGGGTGTTGCTGGCGGTCAAGCACCCGGCGGCACCGGTGATCGCCACGACCATGCTGGCCAGTAGCAGCTTCTTGCGGCCGATCTTGTCGGACAACGGGCCGATCAACAGCATTGAGCATGAAAAGCCAATGGCGAACAGGCTGACTGATCGGGCGATATGGGTTGTCGATGTGTGGAAGTGTTCCGCCAAAGCGGGAAAGGAAGGCAGCACGACGTCAAGAGGGAAGACGCCCAGCAGGGTCATGGTCATCAGCCAGAAAACAATGAATGGTTTTTCAGCGAGCGTGATAGCAGCCGACATGAGCGAGCCTCGATTCCGTGAGGAAGGGGAGAATCGAGCCTGTGGGGAGGAAAGTCAAAGTCTGGTGCGGGACGAAACTTCCTTAAAACCTGTAGGAACCCGGAAGTCCCTACAGGTCAATAGCATCAGCTATTGGGCAACAACCGGCACGTAATGCTCTTGATATACCGGGTCTCAACAATCGCCGGGTGCACCGGATGATCCGGGCCCTGGCCGCCGCGTTCCAGCATCTGGATATTGCGATCCAGGTGACGGGCGCTGGTCAGCAGGATGTTTTGCAGGTCGTCTTCCGGCAGGTGCATGGAGCACGAGGCGCTGACCAGGATGCCGTCCTTGCTGAGCAGGCGCATGGCTTGCTCGTTGAGGCGGCGGTAGGCGCCTTCGCCGTTTTTCATGTCTTTTTTGCGTTTGATGAAGGCCGGTGGGTCGGCGACGATCACGTCGAAGCGTTCTTCGCTGGCTTTCAGCTCTTTGAGGGCTTCGAACACGTCGCCTTCAATGCAAGTCATCTTCTCGGCAACACCGTTCAGCGCGGCGTTGCGCTCCACGCCGTCGAGGGCGAAGGCGGAGGCGTCGACGCAGAACACTTCACTGGCGCCGAAAGCCGCAGCTTGCACGCCCCAGCCGCCGATGTAGCTGTAGAGGTCGAGCACGCGCTTGCCTTTGGCGTACGGGGCCAGGCGGGCGCGGTTCATGCGGTGGTCGTAGAACCATCCGGTTTTCTGGCCCTGGATCACCGGGGCTTCGAATTTCACGCCGTTTTCTTCCAGGGCGACCCATTCAGGCACCAGACCGAATACGGTCTCGACGTAGCGGTTGAGGCCTTCGGCGTCGCGTGCGGCGGAGTCGTTCTTGAACAGAATGCCGCTCGGCTTGAGCACTTGGGTCAGCGCAGCGATCACGTCTTCCTTATGCGCTTCCATGGTCGCCGAAGCGATCTGCACCACCAGGATGTCGCCGAAACGGTCGACTACCAGGCCCGGCAGCAGGTCGGAATCGCCGTACACCAGGCGGTAGAACGGCTTGTCGAACAGGCGATCACGCAGTGACAGCGCCACGTTGATCCGGTGCACCAGCAGCGACTTGTCCAAAGGCAACTTGATGTCGCGCGACAGCAGGCGGGCGCAGATCAGGTTGTTCGGGCTCATGGCCACGATGCCCAGGGTCTTGCCGCCGGCTGCTTCCAGGATAGCCTGGTCGCCTGCCTGGAAGCCGTGAAGTGGGGTGGCCGCCACGTCGATTTCGTTGCTGTAGACCCACAGGTGGCCGTTGCGCAAACGGCGATCGGCATTGGGTTTGAGGCGCAGGCTTGGCAGGGACATGACGTCGCTCCGGAAAAAAGAGCGGGAGTATACCTTGTGTGGGAGCGGGCTTGCTCGCGAAAGCGGTGGGTCAGGCACTGGATCCGCCGACTGGTATACCGCTTTCGCGAGCCAGCCCGCTCCCACTTTTGATCCATTTTTAATCCGGGTTTTGATGTGTCGGTCAGCTTCCTATAAAGGTTAGAATCGCCCTCTAGCCCGGAGTATGTACTTATGTCCCAAGAGCTTTCCGCCGAACAGATCCAGCAGACCCTGCAAGGCATCAGCGTGCCGCCTCAACCGCAGATCATGGTGGATTTGCAGATGGAGCAGTACATGCCCGACCCGGACCTGGAGGTGATCGCGCGGTTGATCTCCCAGGACCCGGGCCTTTCCGGCGCGCTGCTGAAGATTGTCAATTCGTCCTATTACGGGCTGAGTAACAAGATCGCCTCGATTCAGCGCGCGGTGAACCTGCTGGGCAGCCGTTCGATCATCAACCTGATCAACGCCCTGTCGATCAAAGGCGAGATGAGCGACGACACCATCGTCACCCTCAACCGCTTCTGGGACACCGCCCAGGATGTGGCCATGACCTGCCTCACCCTGGCCAAGCGCACCGGCGCCCAGGCGGTCGACGAAGCCTATGCATTAGGGCTGTTCCACGATTGCGGCGTGCCGCTGATGCTCAAGCGCTTCCCCAATTACATGGCCGTGCTGGAGCAGGCCTACGCCAATGCGGGGCCCGATTGCCGTGTGGTCGACACCGAGAACAACGCGTTCAACACCAACCATGCGGTGGTGGGTTACTACACCGCCAAGTCCTGGCGCCTGCCGGAGCATGTGACCGACGCCATCGCCAATCACCACAACGCCTTGGCGATCTTCAGTGATGAGTCGTCGCGTAATCCGCAGCTTAAAAACTTGCTGGCGATCCTGAAAATGGCCGAGCACGTCTGCTCGTCCTGCCGCGTGCTGGGCAATCAGACCATCGACCATGAGTGGAATACTATCGGCCACCTGGTGCTGGACTACGTGGGGCTGTCGGACTACGACTTCGAGAGCATGAAGTTGTCGATCCGCGAGCTGGGCGCGCACTGACCCTTCCTTCACGAGGTACACATGCCCGAGTTACCAGAAGTCGAAACCACCCGGCGCGGCATTGCACCGCACCTGGAAGGCCAGCGCGTCAGCCGCGTGGTGGTGCGTGAACGGCGCTTGCGCTGGCCGATCCCGGAAGACCTTGATGTGCGCCTGTCCGGGCAGCGCATCGTGCTGGTGGAGCGGCGGGCCAAGTACCTGTTGATCAATGCCGAAGTGGGCACGTTGATTAGCCACCTGGGCATGTCGGGCAACCTGCGCCTGGTGGAAGTCGGCATGCCGGCCGCCAAGCATGAGCATGTGGATATCGAGCTCGAATCCGGCCTGGCCCTGCGATACACCGACCCGCGGCGTTTCGGCGCGATGCTTTGGAGCCAGGACCCGCACAATCATGAGCTGTTGATTCGCCTGGGGCCAGAGCCGCTGACGGACCTGTTTGATGGTGATCGCTTGTTTCAACTGTCCCGTGGACGGTCGATGGCGGTGAAACCGTTCATCATGGACAACGCGGTGGTGGTGGGTGTGGGCAATATTTACGCGACGGAAGCGCTGTTTGCGGCGGGCATTGATCCGCGTCGCGAGGCCGGAGGTATTTCGCGGGCGCGTTATCTGAAGTTGGCGATTGAAATCAAGCGCATCCTGGCCGCCGCTATCGCGCGCGGTGGTACGACGCTGCGGGACTTTATCGGCGGTGACGGGCAGCCGGGGTATTTCCAGCAGGAATTGTTCGTTTATGGCCGCAGCGGCGAGGCATGCAAGGTGTGCGGGACTGAGTTGCGCAATGTGGTGCTGGGGCAGCGGGCGAGTGTGTTTTGCCCTAAGTGTCAGCGCTGATTGATGTGCGAAGGCTGATGCAGCCTTCGCGGGCTTGCTCGCGAAGAGGCCCTTGCAGTCACTAAAGAGCCTCAGGCCTTACCGGTAATCTTCCGGTACTTCTCCATCAACTGCTCTTCCGTCTCCGGATGGGCCTCATCCAGCGGAATGCAATCTACCGGGCACACTTGCTGGCACTGAGGCTCGTCATAGTGGCCGACACACTGGGTGCACAGGTTAGGGTCGATCACGTAGATCTCCTCGCCTTGGGAAATCGCGGCGTTCGGGCACTCGGGTTCGCAGACGTCGCAGTTGATGCAATCGTCGGTGATGATCAGGGACATGGAAACTCCTGCCAGGGCTGTCAGCCAAGGCATCTGAAAACTAATGCGCGCAATTGTGCCGCATTGGCGCCCGCAGTGCGAGCAGGCGCCGATTAAGCGGTCTTACTTCTTGAAGCGCAGTGTCAGCGCATCGGCCACGGCCGGGTGCACGAACTTGGTGATATCGCCGCCCAAAGCGGCAATTTCACGGACCAACGTCGAGGAAATGAACGAATAACGTTCAGACGGCGTGAGGAACAGGCTTTCCACGTCCGGCGCCAATTGGCGGTTCATGTTAGCCAATTGGAATTCATATTCGAAGTCCGATACCGCGCGCAGGCCACGCAGGAACACATTGGCGTTCTGCTCTTTGGCGAAGTGCGCCAGCAGTGTGGCAAACCCCACCACTTCCACGTTGGGCAGGTGTTTGGTGACCTCACGCGCCAGCTCCACGCGCTGTTCCAGGGGAAACAGCGGGTTTTTCTTGGGGCTGGCCGCGACCGCGATGATTACATGGTCGAACAAGCGTGAGGCGCGTTCGACCAGATCGCCATGGCCTTTGGTAATCGGGTCGAAGGTACCTGGGTACAACACTCGGTTCATCGCGTCGTCCTGGCGGAGTCCGTTGGGGAACCGGATGGTATCGCAGCCATCCCGGTCGGCCAAGTCGACTTATGTAGATACATGCCGCTTATCGCGCGTTTTTTCATGCTGTTTTCAGACGTTCGGCCAAAGCCGTCGCCAGTTGCGCGGTCAAACCGTACACCGATAATTGTGGATTGGCCCCAATACTGGTGGGGAATAGCGAGCCATCGTGGATCGACAGGTTGCGCAGTTGGTGATGACGACCGAGGCTGTCGGCCACTGCGTTTTTCGGGTCTTCACCCATGGCACAACCGCCCATCACATGGGCGCTGCCCAGGCAGGTGCGGTGCAGTTCCAGGTTGAGCCCGTCGATCAGGCTGCGCGCTTCGGCCAGGGTTTTCACGTAGCGCGCGTCGTGGTGCAGCGGCTTGACCGACTTGGCGCCCGCCGCGAACTGGATTTCGGCCATGCTGTGGAACGCTCGGCGCAGGCCGTCCCAGGCGTAATCCGAGACCTGATAGTCAAGCACTGGCGTACCGTCGCCGCGCAATTCCACGCTGCCGCCCGGGCTGTCGGGGTGGAAGCCGTCGCGCAGCAACGCCAGCATCGCGTGGGTGTTGGGCAATTGGCTCATATCCAGAGCGTTCTGGGTGCCATAGCCGCCGAGTAGGGTGCTCGCCAGCGCAGGGTGTAAGGGTGGCGCTTCTAGCTTGTAGGACATTTTGCCAGTGGTGCCGTCCTGCCATTGGAAATGGTCGGAATAGATCGACTGGGGTGCGCCATAGAACGGGTTGATCATCTCATCGAATAGCGCTGCGGAGAAATTCACCAGATGCAGGAAGGTGCGCTTGCCCAACCGTGAATGCGGGTCCGGAGCATCCGAGCGCATCAGCAGCGCCGGGCTGTTGATACCACCGCCCGAGAGCACGTAATGCTTGGCTTTTACCGTGATCTTACGTCCGGTCGGCGCCACGCACAGGTCGTCCAGGGCCACGCATTCCAGGCTGCTGATGGTGTCGCCGTTGTAGACGAGGCGTTCGGCGCGTGCCAGGTAAAGCAGCTCGCCGCCCTGTTCCAGGGTGGAGGGAATGGTGGTCACCAGCATCGACTGCTTGGCGTTGACCGGGCAGCCCATGCCGCAATACCCGAGGTTGAAACAGCCACGCACATTGCGCGGGATCACATGCCAGCTGTAACCGAGCTTTTCGCAACCTTTGCGGATCACATCATTGTTCGGGTTGGGCGGCAGGGCCCAGGGCGCTATGCCCAGGCGTTGTTCCATCTTTTCAAACCACGGCGCCATCTCGGCGCTGCTATGACCCTTCACCACATATTCGCTGGCCCAATGGGCGAGTGTGGCGTCCGGGGTGCGAAAGCTCGACGTCCAGTTGATCAGTGTGGTGCCACCTACCGCCCGACCCTGCAGGATGGTGATCGCACCATCCTTGCTCATGCGGCCGATGCCCTCCTGGTACAGGCTGGTGTAGGCCTCGTCCTCGAGCAGCTTGAAATCGCTGCTGGTCTTGAGCGGGCCTTCTTCGATCAGCAGCACTTTGTAGCCGGCAGCGCTGAGGATTTCTGCGGTGGTACCGCCACCTGCGCCGCTGCCGATGATCGCCACATCGGCTTCCAGGGTCAGGTCGCTGTCGAGGGCGGCGCCGTTATGGGTTTTCCAACCACGGGCCATGCCGTCGCGGAACAGATCAGGTACGGGCATAGAAGTGCACTCTTGTTGTTATAGATATCACTGGCTACGACGTTGCGGTCCCACATTTTTGAGTGGGTTATCAGGGTCAGATCTTGGGCGGGCCCGGATAGCCGCAGTGGGCCCAGGACGCCGGCTGGAAGTACCAGGCCATGATCACCAGCTTGAGCAGCGAGCCCTGGCCCATGCGCAGCAGGTTCAGGTAGCTGTTTTCCCAGCGGTGCAAAAAGTTGCGAATCTGTTCGCCGCTGGCGTTTTCCCAGCTGCCCCAGATCCCGGTCAACGGCCCACGGGTAATGCCCATGCCCAGCACGTCGAACAGTTGTTGGGTGAGCTTGAACATCTCCGGCGACAGGCGCTGCAGGCTGAAGTCGAGCTTCTTAAGCGTGTCTTCAATCCCGCGGGTGACTTCCTGGGCGCTGGCGACGCCTTCGAGCAGCACTGGGATGACTGCGCGCAAGAAGGGCAAGTCACTGCTGCGCAACATGGCAAAGCCGCTGGCCGGCGTGCTGCTGGAGCAACCGCTGAGGCTGGCGCCGAGCCCGGCGGTGGCCAGGAAGGCACTGGCGCACAAGCCGATTTTCAAGACGCCGCGCCGTGAAAGCGCAGGTGAATCAGTCAGGCTAGGGTTCATTGTTGTTGTTATCCCGTGGGTGGCGGTATCAGCGAACGAACAGCTTCTGGATCAACGTCTGGATGGATTTGCCGTAGGGTGGGTAGATCAACTTCGCCGCGTTCAGGCGTTGTTTCACCAACACACCCTTGGCTTTGCTGAAGGTAAGAAAACCTTCGTGACCGTGGTAATGGCCCATGCCCGAGGGGCCGATGCCGCCGAACGGCATATCGTCCTGGGCCACGTGCAGCAAGGTGTCGTTCAGGCACACGCCACCGGAATGGGTTTCGTGGAGCACGCGGTTTTGCTCGCTTTTGTTGTAGCCGAAGTAATACAGGGCCAGTGGGCGAGGGCGCTTGTTGATGTAGGCAAAGGCTTGGTCGATGCCGCGATACGGCACGATCGGTAGCACCGGGCCGAAGATTTCGTCCTGCATCACGGTCATGTCGTCGCTGACATTCAACAACAGGCTGTGAGCCATGCGCCGCGCCTGGCCCTGGTCGTACAGCGGGATCAGGGTGGCGCCCTTGTCGGTGGCGTCTTTCACGTAGGCATTGAGCCGGGCCAGTTGTCGCTCGTTGATGATGGCGGTGTAGTCCGGGTTGTTGGCCAGGGTCGGATAAAACCCGCGAATGGCCTGGGTGTAGGCCTCGACAAAACCGTCGACACGATCTTCCGGCACCAGCACGTAGTCGGGTGCCACGCAGGTCTGGCCGGCGTTCAACGCTTTACCGAAGGCAATGCGCTCGGCAGCATCCTTGAGCGGTACATCAGCGGACACGATGGCCGGCGACTTGCCGCCCAACTCCAGCGTGACCGGCGTGAGGTGTTCGGCCGCCGCACGCATTACATGCTTGCCGATGCTGGTGGCGCCGGTAAACAACAGGTGGTCGAAGGGCAGCTTGGAGAACGCCATGCCTACTTCGGCTTCACCCAGCACCACGCACACCAAATCCTCCGGGAAGACCTTTGCCAGGAGCGCCTTGAGCAGTTCGCCGGTGGCGGGGGTAGATTCGCTGAGCTTGAGCATCACCCGGTTGCCCGCCGCCAACGCGCCGACCAGCGGACCGATGGCCAAGTACAGCGGGTAATTCCAGGGCACGATCACCCCGACAACGCCCAAGGGCTGGTAGATAACTTTAGCCGAAGCCGGTTGGAAGGCAATGCCTACAGCTCGCCGGGACGGTTTCATCCAGCCCTTCAGGTGTTTGCTGGCATAGTGAATGCCATGCAGGCTGGGCATCAGTTCGGCGAACAGGGTTTCGTCGGCGCTGCGGTGGCTGAAGTCCTGGCTAATCGCGTTGATCAACGCCTCGCGCTCGTCGCTGAGCAAATCACGCAGAGCCTTCAGCCATTGTTGGCGCTGTGCGGCCGGTGGCATTGGGTTGGCGGCGTAGGCGCAGCGTTGCGCATCGAACAGGGTCTGGAGTTGATCCAGCACCTGGGAATCTTGCAAGTAGGCAACGTTGGCAGACATGGCGGCGTTCCCGATTGTTATAGGTCTGCCTGAGTTTTTAGAGTCATTACTCTAAATTGTCAAATAACATCGCAGCAACATGCACATTTATCCTGGCAAGGATAGGCCGTAAGATGCCCCATCACGTGTACAGAAGCTGATCCCCTATGGCACCACGAGTAAAGACCAGCGAGCGCATTGTGCAAACCAGCCTGGAGCTTTTTAACCAGCAGGGCGAGCGCAGTGTGAGCACCAACCACATCGCCGCCCATATGGAAATTTCTCCGGGCAACCTGTACTACCACTTCCCCAACAAGCAGGCGATCATCGCCGTACTGTTTCGCGAATACGAAGCCCTGGTGGACAGTTTCCTGCGCCCGCCTCAAGGTCGTGCCATGGCCGTGGCGGACAAGCGCTTCTACCTGCAAGCCGTATTGGCCGGCATGTGGCGTTATCGTTTCCTGCACCGCGACCTCGAACACCTATTGGAAAGCGATCCAGAACTGGCCACCGGCTATCGGCGTTTTTCCCAGCGCTGCCTGATCCAGGGCGGCGCGATTTACCAGGGGTTTGTCGATGCCGGCATTCTGAATATGGACCCGGTGCAAACCGAGGCGCTGACCCTCAATGCGTGGATTATCCTGACCTCCTGGGTGCGTTTTTTGTGCACGACCAACGAAAATTCCACCCACTTGAGCGCCGAGGCCATCAAGCGCGGGGTGTATCAGGTGTTGGTGCTGGAGGCTGGGTTTGTCACGCCCCAGGCGAAAGAGGCCGTGGACGCCTTATTCAAAGAGTTTTACGTGCCGTTGAATCAGGCATTGGAAGAAGTGAAGTAGGACCTTTCTCGAATCTATTCATAGGAGGCCGTCATGCCGCTTGCCCAACTGATCAGTCCCCAGCAACTGGCCGAGCGCCAGAAGGCTGGCGGGTTGGTGATCCTGGATTGCCGCTTTGCCCTGGAAGACCCGAACTACGGGCGCTGCAGCTACGCCGAAGGGCATATCGAGGGCGCGCAGTATGCTGACTTGGAACGTCATATGAGCGGGCCGGTGACCAAGGGTGTGACCGGGCGTCATCCGTTGCCGGCAGCGCAGACGTTCGCTCGGCAATTACGGGCTTGGGGCATCAGCGCTGACACCGATGTGGTGCTGTATGACGACGGTCCTGGCGCCTACGCCGCGCGGGCATGGTGGCTGTTGGTTTGGTTGGGCAAGCGTGATGGCGTGTTTATTCTGAATGGCGGCCTCAAGGCATGGCATGCCGCGGGTTTCGCGTTGAGCCTGGATACGCCGGTCGTTGAAGCTGGCACTTTCGCGGGGACGCCGGACAATCGCCTGCTGCTCGATGCCGAACACCTGCAAAAACGCCTGGGCCAGCCGGGATTGACGCTGATCGATGCGCGCGCTCAACCGCGTTTTCGCGGCGAAGTGGAGCCTATCGATCCGATTGCCGGGCATATCCCTGGGGCGCAATGCGCGGCGTTTAACGAAAACCTGGGCAGCGACGGTCGCTTCCTGCCGGCAGATCAGCTTAAGCAGCGCTTTGCTGCCCAACTCCGGGGGCGCTCGCCGGATGAGCTGGTGGCGTATTGCGGTTCAGGCGTGACGGCCTGCCACAACCTGTTTGCGTTGAGCCTGGCGGGTTATCCCTTGGGTAAGTTGTATGCGGGGTCTTGGAGTGAGTGGATTACTGATCCGCAGCGGGAAGTCGCTACCGGCGACTGAGTTGTCCGGCGAGCAAGCCCACACATGTTTAACCGTGTTGTGTCAGTAACCACTGGGGAATCCGGCGCTCCAGGTAGTAACCGGGGCGTTTGAGCGAGCCCTCAACAAACCCAACATGCCCACCCTTGTCCGTCAGCTCAAACTCAGTGCAGTCCGACAGCTCGCTGGCCTCTGGCAGGCTATGGGCAAACACAAACGGATCATCCGCCGCCTGGATAATCAGGGTCGGCGTGCGGATACTGGCCAGGTAATAACGACTCGATGCGCGGCGGTAATAATCCTCCGCACTCAGGTAGCCGTGCAGCGGCGCGGTCACGCGGCCATCGAAGTCCCAGAACGTGCGCATCTTCTCCAGTGAGCCGAGGGACTCCAGGGTTTTAAGCCCGTCAGCCCGACCATCCTGTAGAAAACGGCTTTGCTTGACGCGGATATACGCGAGCATTTCACGCATGAAGTGTTTTTGATAAATCCGCGAAAAGCCCAGGCCGATCCGGTCCGCACACTGATCCAGGCGAAACGGCACCGACACCGCCGCCGCGCCTTGTAGCCCCGACGCCTTTCCGGTTTCGCCCAAATGCTTGAGTAGCACATTGCCGCCCAGGGAATAACCCACCGCGTACAACGGCGCCAAAGGCCGCTTGGCGCGCAGATGAGCAACCGCTGCGACCAGGTCTTCGCTGGCGCCGGAGTGGTAACTGCGTGCCAGCAGGTTGGGTTCACCCGAGCAACCGCGCCAATTCAGCGCCACGCTGGCCCAGCCTTGGACGGCGAGGGCTTTTTGCAAGCCCGCTACGTAGGGTGAGTTGGACGAACCTGTCAGCCCGTGCAGCACCAGCACCAGAGGTGCTTGCGTGTCATGAGGCCCGTGCCAGTCGAGGTCGAGGAAGTCGCCGTCGTCCAGCCACAGGCGTTCGCGTTGGCGCTCGATATGAGTGGTGGGGCGGCACAGCGGCCCCCATAGCGTTTGCAAGTGGGGGTTGCCGAGGCCGAAGGCGGGGGTGAATTTTTCAGTGAAAGGCTTCATGAGGGTCCCGCTCACCACAGGTTTAGGCGGCGGTTTCGACCACGCGGTGCCACAACGCGTAATACACCCGACCGGACTTCTGCTCCCGGTGCAGGCGCCACGCGCCCGGCAAGCCCAGTGTCGACGGCGCAGTCTCACTTTCGGTGTAGACCCACGCATCCGGCGCCAGCCATTGGCGTTCTTCCAGCAGCGCACACACGGTCGGCAGCAGGTTCTGGTTGAACGGCGGGTCGAGGAACACCACGTCGTACTCGCTGGCGGCTTGGGTTTCCAGGTAGCGCAGCGCGTCGGCGGTTTGCACCTGGCCGTTGGTGCAACGCAGGGTGCCCAAGTGTTCCTTGAGGCTGGAGACGGCCACATTGCTGGCGTCCAGTGCCTGCGCCTGGGCGGCACCACGGGACAGCGCCTCCAGGAACAGCGCGCCGCTGCCCGCGAACGGGTCCAGCACCTTGGCCCCTGCGATGTAAGGTGCGAGCCAGTTGAACAGGGTTTCGCGCACGCGATCTGGCGTCGGGCGCAGGCCTACGACGTCGGGGAAGCTCAGCTTGCGGCTGCCCCATTCGCCGCCAATGATGCGCAGCTGGCCCACACCGTTATGCACGTTGTGGACAGGTTTTTTCGGGCGAGATGAACTGGCCATTAATGCTCCGGAACCCCGAGCGGCTGCTCGGCGGGTTTATCAGTGGGGGGCGGTAGTGGCTTTTGCGCAATCGTCGGGCCGGCGGTCACGATGACCATCTTGTCCGCGCTCAAGTGTTTGTTCATTGCAGCCTTGACCTGTTCTACGGTCAGGGCCTGGGATTGTTTCATGAAATCTTCCAGATAGCTCAGCGGCAGGTTGTAGAAACCCATCGCGCCCAGCTGCCCGACGATATCGGCGTTGCTTGCGGTAGACAGCGGGAAGCTGCCAGCCAGCTCACGCTTGGCGTCATCCAGTTCTTTTTGCGTCGGGCCGGTCTTGAGGTAGTCGGCGACCACATCCTCAACCAGACGCAGGGTGCCGCCGCTCATTTCGGCGCGGGTCTGCAGATTGATCATGAACGGTCCGCGCACCTGCATCGGCGAGAAACCGGAGTACACGCCGTAGGTCAGGCCGCGCTTTTCACGCACTTCACTCATCAAGCGAGTGCCGAAACCACCGCCGCCGAGGATCTGGTTGCCCAAGGACAAGGCTGCGTAGTCCGGGTCGGCGCGGTCGATCCCCAGTTGCGCGAACAGCAGGTGAGTCTGCTTGGACGGGAACTCGATACGGGTCAGGCCGGGCTTGGGCTCGGTGGGCTGGGCGATTTTTGCCAGGGCCGGGCCTTTGGGCAGCGATGAGGAAATCTTGGCCGTCATGGCTTCAGCTTCGGCGCGGGTCATGTCGCCGACTACGGCAATCACCGCGTTGCCCGCTGCATAAGCCTTGGCGTGGAACGCCTGCAACTGCGCCAGGGTAATCTTCGGAACGCTTTGCGGCGTGCCTTCGCTTGGGTGAGCGTAAGGGTGGTCACCGTACAAGCGCTTGAACAGCTCGAGGCTCGCCAGCTTGCCGGGGTTTTGCTTCTGGTACTCAAAGCCGGCCAGGATCTGGTTCTTGATCCGCGCCAGGGAATCGGCCGGGAAAGTTGGCTTGCCGATCACTTGATCAAACAGGGTCAAGGCGGCGTCGCGTTTGTCGCTGTCACTCAGGCTGCGCAGGGAAACCAGCGCCATGTCGCGAAATGCGCCGTTGCCAAAGTCCGCGCCGAGGCCTTCAAAGTCGCGGGCAATCTGGCTCACGTCCTTGCCCGGCACGCCTTCGTTGAGCATGGCGTTGGTCATCAGCGCCAGGCCAGGCACGTCGCCGTCCTGGCTGCTGCCAGCGGCGAACAGGATGCGCACGTCGAACATCGGCAGTTCGTGGGCTTCGACGAACAGCACTTTGGCGCCTTCGGCGGTATTCCAGGTCTGCACGTCGAGCTTGCGGTTGGTCGGCGCCTTGCCGTCCAGTTCCGTCAGGGATTGCAGTGTATTGCCCGATTGGGCTTTTTCCAGCGCTGGGCTCGCAACCGATTCAGTCGGACGCATGAAGTACACGGCGCCGGCGGCGATTAAGGTGACAGCGATCAGGCCGGGAAAGATCAGGCGGCTGTTTTTGCGATCACTCATGAGCGGTCTCCTGGGGCAGGACATGGGCGACGCTGAGACGTTCGCGGGTGAAATAGGTGCGCGCGGCTTTCTGGATATCTTCCGGGGTCACGCTTTGCAGGTCGGCCAGTTCGGTGTCCATCAGCTTCCAGGACAAACCGACGGTTTCCAGCGCGCCAATGGCCGTAGCCTGGCTGGTGATGGAATCACGCTGGTAGACCAGGCCGGCAATGACTTGGGCTCGGATGCGTTCCAGTTCTTCGGCGGTCGGTGGTTTGGCTTTCAGCTCTTCCAGCAGGCGCCACAGGCCGGCCTCGGCTTGGGCCACGGTTTTCTTTTTCTGCTGGTTGGGAGTGGCGGTCAGCATGAACAGGGTATCGCCACGGGTGTAGGCGTCGTAGTGGGTAGAGGCAGCGGAGACCAGTTCCTCACCGCGTTCCAACTGCTCGGAGATACGCGCGCTGTAGCCGCCGTCCAGCAAGGCCGAGATCAGGCGCAGGGCTTGTACCGAGCGTTTGTCTTCGGCGGTGGCCAGCCCAGGTACGTTGAAACCCAGGATCACGCTCGGCAGTTGAGTCTGCACATGCAGGGTCAGCAGGCGTTCGCCCGGCTCGGCCAGTTCCATCGGGATCTTGGCCGGTGGTACGTCACGCTTGGGGATCGGGCCAAAGTAGCGCTTGGCAAGGTTTTTTACCTCGTCCGGGGTGACGTCGCCGACCACCACCAGGGTCGCGTTGTTCGGCACGTACCAGGATTGGTACCAGTGGCGCAGCTCTTCGACCTTCATGCGGTCCAGGTCGGCCATCCAGCCGATGGTCGGCGTGTGATAACCGCTGGCCGGGAAGGCCATGGCCTTGAAGCGCTCATAGGCCTTGGACATCGGATTATCATCGGTGCGCAGACGGCGCTCTTCCTTGATCACCTCGATCTCGCGGCTGAACTCGTCGGCCGGCAGGCGCAGGCTGGCCATGCGGTCGGCCTCCAGCTCGAAGGCCACACCCAGGCGGTCACGCGCCAGCACTTGGTAGTAGGCGGTGTAGTCATCGCTGGTGAACGCGTTTTCTTCGGCGCCGAGGTCGCGCAGGATCAGCGAGGCTTCGCCGGGGCCGACTTTGGCGCTGCCCTTGAACATCATGTGCTCCAGGGCGTGGGACAAACCGGTCTGGCCCGGGGTTTCGTAGCTCGAACCGACCTTGTACCACACCTGGGAAACCACCACTGGCGCGCGATGATCTTCGCGCACGACCACCTTGAGGCCGTTATCCAGGGTGAACTCATGGGTGGGTTGTGGGTCGGCAGCCAAGGCTGACAGAGGCAGACAAACTGTACCGAACAGCAGGCCTGCGGCGCGGCGGGCTAGAGCATTCATTCGTTTTTAAACCTGTTGGGCTGACCGCTTGGTCTTAGCGTCGGCGGGCGAGGAGGTTAGGGCGTGTCATTCATCATTACCAGTGGCACTGGTAATGATGAATGACACGCCCTAGGATACTGATCCGACTTAAGGACGGCCACTGCGGCGGTCCTGTTGAGGCCCTATTTAGGCCTTACAAAATGTTGCGCATGAACGAGCTGGCTAAAAAACAGTCTGTTACGCATCAAATTTTATTTACCGAAGCGCCCCTTGGCGCGTCGCTACCTTGAGATAGCCGTCTCCATGTTTGGTTCCAACGACGACAAGAAGACCCCAGCTGCGGCTGGCGAGAAGAAAGGCCTGTTCGGATGGCTGCGCAAAAAGCCGCAGGAAACCGTCGTCGAACAGCCGCAGGTTCAAGCTGAACCGATCCCTGACCCTATAGTAGAAGCCGAACCGGTCGCCGAAACGCCAGCGCCGGTGGTGTTGCCGATGGCTGAACCGGTGTTGCAGCCGGTGGCAGAGGGTGAGCCAGGGCCAGAGCCAGAGCACAAGCCGTGGCCTGAGTTGCCGGTGGCCGAAGAGCCTGTGGCGTTGGTTGAAGATGTGCAGGCCGAGCATGTGGCACCGCCGATTCCGGCTGTGGCTGCGCCGGTTGACATCGTGGTCGAAGCGCCGCCCGTCGTTGAAGTGCCTGCGCCAACGGTGGTCGAATCCCCGCCTGCCGCCGTCGAGCCCGAGCCTGTCGCTGACACTGCGCAAACCAGCAAAGCTGGCTTCTTCACCCGCCTCAAGCAAGGCCTGAGCAAAACCAGCGCCAGCATCGGCGAAGGCATGGCCAGCCTGTTCCTCGGCAAAAAAGTCATTGATGACGAACTGCTGGAAGACATCGAAACCCGTCTGCTCACCGCCGACGTGGGCGTCGAAGCTACTGCCGTAATCATCCAGAGCCTGACCCAGAAGGTAGCGCGCAAGCAGCTGACCGACGCCGACGCGCTCTACAAATCCCTGCAGGCAGAGCTGGCCGCCATGCTCAAACCGGTGGAAGCGCCGCTGGTGATCACCCCGAACAAGCCGTTCGTGATCCTGGTGGTGGGCGTCAACGGCGCCGGCAAGACCACCACCATTGGTAAATTGGCCAAGAAACTTCAGTCGGAAGGCAAGAAAGTCATGCTGGCCGCGGGCGATACCTTCCGTGCTGCCGCGGTTGAGCAGTTGCAGGTCTGGGGCGAGCGCAACAAGATCCCGGTCATCGCCCAGCACACCGGCGCCGATTCCGCCTCGGTTATCTTCGATGCCGTGCAAGCCGCCAAGGCGCGCAACATCGACGTGCTGATCGCCGATACCGCCGGTCGCCTGCACACCAAAGACAATTTGATGGAAGAACTGAAGAAAGTGCGCCGCGTGATCGGCAAGCTGGATGCAGACGCGCCGCACGAAGTGCTGCTGGTGCTCGACGCCGGTACCGGCCAGAACGCCATCAGCCAGGCCAAACAATTCAACCAGACGGTGCAACTGACCGGCCTGGCATTGACTAAGCTCGACGGCACGGCCAAGGGCGGTGTGATTTTCGCCCTGGCTAAACAGTTCGGGCTGCCGATTCGTTACATCGGCGTTGGTGAAGGCATCGACGACCTGCGCACCTTTGAAGCCGAACCCTTTGTACAGGCGCTGTTTGCCGAGCGGGAGCGTTCATGATTCGATTCGAACAGGTCGGTAAACGCTATGCCAACGGGCATGTCGGCTTGCATGAGCTGAGCTTTCGAGTGCGTCGCGGCGAATTCTTGTTTGTCACCGGCCATTCCGGTGCAGGCAAAAGTACCTTGCTGCGCCTGCTGCTGGCCATGGAGCGCCCAACCACCGGCAAACTGCTGCTGGCGGGTCAGGATCTGGCAACTATCAGCAATGCGCAGATTCCCTTCCTGCGCCGCCAGATCGGCGTGGTGTTCCAGAACCACCAGTTACTGTTCGATCGCACGGTGTTCAATAACATCGCGCTGCCGTTGCAGATCCTCGGGCTGTCCAAGGCCGAGATCGTCAAGCGCGTGGACTCGGCCCTTGAGCGCGTGGCGCTGTCTGACAAGACTGATCTCTACCCCGGCGACCTGTCCACCGGCCAGCAACAGCGTGTCGGCATCGCCCGCGCCATCGTGCATCGCCCGGCCTTGCTGCTGGCTGATGAACCCACCGGTAACCTCGACCCGCGACTGGCGGCCGAGATCATGGGGGTATTCGAAGACATCAACCGCCTGGGCACCAGCGTGCTGATCGCCAGCCACGACCTCGCGCTGATCGCGCGCATGCGCCATCGCATGCTGACCCTGCAACGCGGCCGCCTGATCGGTGACGGGGAGGCCGGCGTATGAGTGCAACACGCAGCCCTAAAGTCTCCGAGCGCGTGGCGCCGAAACCGGCCGACCCGCAACCGCAGAAGAAGAAAAAACACGACGAAGACGACGGCCCGGACTTCAGCACCTTGCTGCGAGCCTGGATTGAAAGCCATCGCGCCAGCCTGCTCGACAGCCTGCGTCGCCTGGGCAAGCAGCCGATCGGCAGTTTTTTCACCTGCCTGGTGATGGCTGTGGCGTTGAGCCTGCCGATGGGTTTGTCGTTGCTGCTCAATAATGTCGAGCGCCTGGGCGGTTCCTGGCAGCGCGCGGCGCAAATTTCCCTGTACTTGAACATCGACGCCAGCGCCAAAGACGGCGAGTCCCTGCGCGATGACATCAAGAATATGCCCGGCGTGGCGGAGGCTGAGTACATCAGCCGTGATCAGGCTCTTGAAGAGTTCCAGCAACAATCCGGCCTGGGCGAGGCGCTCAAGGAGCTGCCGCAGAACCCGCTGCCGGGCGTGGTTCTGGTAACACCGAACGAAGTCGATAAGCCGACGCTGGAAGCCCTGCGACAAAAACTCGCAGAGATGCCCAAGGTGCAACAGGCGCAACTTGATCTAGTCTGGGTTGAGCGGCTGGCGGCGATTCTGAAGCTGGGCGACCGGTTTGTGTTCGGGCTGACGGTGCTGTTGGTGTCTGCATTACTTTTGGTGATAGGTAATACCATTCGTCTTCATATTGAAAACCGTCGCATCGAGATAGAAGTGATTAAACTGGTCGGCGGCACGGACAGCTATGTGCGTCGTCCTTTTCTGTACATGGGCGCGCTTTATGGCTTCGGTGCCGGGATTTTGTCCTGGGGGGTGCTGGCGTTTGGCCTTGACTGGCTGAACGACGCGGTTGTCGGGCTTGCCGGACTTTATGGCAGTGATTTCGCCTTGGCCGGTGTGCCGGTCGCCGATGGTCTGAGCCTCTTGCTTGGCGCAGTACTGTTGGGGTATATCGGTGCCTGGATTGCGGTTGCACGGCATTTACGTGAGTTGGCACCGAAGTAGTTAATGCCAGATTAATGTGGTTACGTTGTATTGACCGTATCAGTGGTTTAGGGAACTTGTCCTACGGTTCCCGGTCAATTTTCGCAGTGCTGAACTGCACGAGTTATGTGAGTCGGAGGTTTTTTCGTATGACCACTTCTTTGCAACCTGCTTATGCCTTGGTGCCAGGTGCGAACCTGGAAGCCTATGTGCACACGGTGAACAGCATTCCATTGCTGACGCCTGAGCAGGAGCGTGAACTGGCCGAGAGTCTCTACTATGAGCAGGATTTGGGGGCGGCTCGGCAGATGGTGCTCGCCCACCTGCGTTTTGTCGTACATATCGCCCGTAGCTATAGCGGCTACGGCCTGGCCCAGGCTGACCTGATCCAGGAAGGCAACGTTGGCCTGATGAAGGCGGTCAAGCGCTTCAACCCTGAAATGGGTGTGCGCCTGGTGTCGTTTGCCGTCCACTGGATCAAGGCGGAAATCCACGAGTTCATCCTGCGCAACTGGCGCATTGTGAAAGTCGCGACCACCAAGGCCCAGCGCAAGCTGTTCTTCAACCTGCGCAGCCAGAAGAAACGCCTGGCGTGGCTGAATAACGAGGAAGTCCACCGTGTGGCCGAAAGCCTCGGCGTGGAGCCGCGTGAAGTGCGCGAGATGGAAAGCCGCCTGACCGGCCATGACATGGCCTTCGACCCGGCCGCCGAAGCGGACGACGACAGCGCCTTCCAATCGCCGGCCAACTACCTGGAAGATCACCGGTACGACCCGGCGCGTCAATTGGAGGATGCGGACTGGAGCGACAACTCCAACCACAACCTGCACGAAGCGTTGGAAGTGCTGGACGACCGCAGCCGTGACATCCTCTACCAGCGCTGGCTGGCGGAAGAAAAAGCCACGCTGCACGACCTGGCACAGAAGTACAACGTGTCGGCTGAGCGGATTCGTCAGCTTGAGAAAAGCGCGATGAATAAGCTGAAGTTGTCGATCGCCGCCTAAAACGCTGCGAAAAGCCAAAAAAATGCCCCGATCGAGAGATCGGGGCATTTTTGTTTGCATCTATTAACTGACCGTAGCCGCTGTCGAGAGAGGTTGGGTCAGTCGGACCAAGGCGCCTTGCGGGAGTTATTCAACTCAACCAGATAACCATCCCCACCCAACTGGCCCATCTGCTGCCGAATCCACGCCGCGCGCCTTGCCACATACGCCGTCGGATGGCTGGCACTCCAGACCCGAGGGTTAGGCAGTACGGCGGCCAAATAGCTGGCCTGTTGCCGAGAAAGCCCCTTGGCACTTACCCCAAAGTGATGCCGCGCTGCCGCTTCTGCGCCAAACACCCCTTCATCCCACTCAACGCTGTTGAGGTACACCTCAAGAATCCGCTGCTTGGGCCACAACACCTCGATCAGCCCGGTAAACCAAACCTCCAGGCCTTTGCGTAAATAACTGCGGCCGGCCCACAGGAACAGGTTTTTCGACACCTGCTGGCTCAACGTGCTGGCGCCGCGTATCGAACCGCCGCGCTCGTTGTGCTGGATCGCCGCCTGGATTGCGCCGAAATCAAAACCCCAGTGCTGCGGGAAGTGCTGGTCTTCACCGGCAATCACCGCCATTTTGAGGTCATCGGAGATCTCGTCCCACGGCACCCAGCTGCGCTGCAGGTCGATGGGCTCACCGTCAAGCCACGATTCGACCTTGCGCTCCACCATCAGCGCAGTGAAGGGCGGCGGGACGAAGCGAAACAGCAGGACCAACAGCACACTGCCGATGGCGAGCCATTTGACGACGTTGAGAAAGCGTTTGAAGAGGACACGCAGCATAGAGATGGCTTGGCCGAACCCGTTGAGCGGGCCATTATACAGACCCTGCCCGATGAGTCTGACTGGAGTTCCTCATGCTGCGTAGCTTTCTGATGCTGGCTGCCTTTTTCGGCTTCACCGGTGTCGCCCTTGGCGCCTTCGCCGCCCACGGCCTGAAGAACCGCCTGAGTGCCGAATACCTGGCGATCTTCCATACCGGTGTGACCTACCAACTGGTGCACACCCTGGCCCTGTTTGGCGTGGCACTGTTGGCCGCGCACATTCCTGGCCGGCTGGTCACCTGGGCGGGTATCTCCTTTGCCGTCGGCATCCTGCTGTTCTCCGGCAGCCTGTATGTGCTGACGATGACCGGTATCAGCAAGCTCGGCATCATCACGCCATTTGGTGGCCTGGCCTTTCTGCTCGGCTGGTTCTTTCTGGGGCTGGCGGCGTGGCGCTTGCAGCTTTAGACCGCTTGACGCTTGAAGCTGACCTTCAGGTCCCAATCGCGCTAGAATGCTGGCCCCTAAAAACGATGGCGGCCCCTGGCATGCGCATTCAGTTGAACGGCGAGTCCCTTGAACTGCCCGACGGTGAAACCGTTGCGGCCCTACTGACCCGTCTGGACCTGACCGGGCGTCGCGTCGCAGTGGAGCTCAACCTGGATATCGTCCCGCGTAGCCAGCACGCCGAGACCGCGCTCACCGACGGTGACCAGGTCGAAGTGGTCCACGCCATCGGCGGCGGCTAGTCGCGCAGCTTGCTGAATTCTGCAGAACCTCACCCCATTTCGAGGATTTCCCATGAGCATCGTTCGTAGCGACAAGCCCTTCGTCCTGGCCGGTCGTACCTACCAGTCCCGCCTGTTAGTGGGTACCGGCAAGTACCGCGACATGGAAGAGACCCGCCTGGCCATTGAAGCCTCGGGCGCCGAGATCGTCACCTTCGCCGTGCGCCGCACCAACCTCGGCCAGATCGAAGGCGAGCCGAACCTGCTCGAAGTGCTGTCGCCGGATCGCTACACCTTTTTGCCGAACACCGCCGGGTGCTACGACGCCATTGAAGCCGTGCGCACCTGCCGCCTGGCCCGTGAGCTGCTCGACGGCCATAATCTGGTGAAGCTGGAAGTGCTGGCCGACCAGAAAACCCTGTTTCCCAACGTGATCGAGACCCTCAAGGCCGCTGAAACGCTGGTCAAGGAAGGCTTCGACGTGATGGTCTACACCAGCGATGACCCGATCATCGCGCGCCAACTGGCCGAAATCGGCTGTATCGCCGTGATGCCGCTGGCCGGTCTGATCGGTTCCGGTCTGGGTATCTGCAATCCGTACAACCTGCAGATCATCCTTGAAGAAGCCAAGATTCCCGTGCTGGTCGACGCGGGCGTGGGCACTGCCTCCGACGCTACCATCGCCATGGAACTGGGCTGCGACGCAGTGCTGATGAACTCGGCCATCGCCCATGCCCAACAGCCAATCATGATGGCTGAAGCCATGAAACACGCCATCGTCGCGGGCCGCCTGGCGTACCTCGCCGGTCGCATGCCGAAAAAACTCTACGCCAGCGCCTCCTCGCCGCTGGATGGTCTGATCAAGTAAGAGCCATTGATGACTGAATCAAACGAAACGCCGAACACTCTGGACGACGCCGACGAGTCCAAGCACCGCCGCATCAAGAGTTTTGTGATGCGCGCCGGTCGCATGACCGAAGGCCAGCAAAAGGGCCTGGAGCAAGGCGCACCCTTGTTTGTGCTGCCCCTGGCCGACGCACCGGTGGATTACGACCAGGTGTTCGGCCGTTCGGCCCCGCGTTCCCTGGAAATCGGCTTCGGCATGGGCCACTCCCTGCTGGAAATGGCGGCAGCCTCGCCAGAACAGGATTTCATCGGTGTTGAAGTGCATCGCCCAGGTGTTGGCGCGTTGCTCAACGGCGTATTGACCCAAGGGTTGACCAACCTGCGGGTCTACGACTGCGACGCGATCGAAGTGCTCAACCGCTGCATCGCCGACAACAGCCTTGATCGGCTGATGCTGTTCTTCCCGGATCCTTGGCATAAATCCCGTCACCACAAGCGCCGTATCGTCCAGGCTTCCTTCGCGGAGCTGGTACGCAGCAAGCTCAAGGTCGGCGGCATCTTGCACATGGCCACCGACTGGGAACCGTACGCGGAATACATGCTGGAAGTCATGAACGTGGCCCCCGGCTACCGCAACCTGGCCGAAGACGGCAAATGCGTGCCACGCCCGGCTGAGCGCCCGATCACCAAGTTCGAACGTCGCGGCGAGCGATTGGGGCATGGGGTGTGGGATTTGAAGTTCGAAAAAATCGACTGAGTAGCACACGGTCAAAACTGTGGGAGCTGGCTTGTCGGATCGCGGCACCGCTGCGATGCAGACACCTCGGTGTATCAGTGATACCCAGGTGATGCTATCGCAGCGGTGCGGCGATCCGACAAGCCAGCTCCCACATTTGTTTTGTGTTGGGCTTTAGGTCAGCGGCGGTCTGCCACAACCCCAATCAACACCAGCACCACCACCAGCACCGGTGCCAGGCTGTAGTTATTGAACTGGCTCAACCCTCGCACAATCCACGGTGTGGCATAGATCAACGCCGCGCCGCTGCCGATCATGCACAGCAGCGCCATCAACGGGACGCGCAATGCGCCGGCGACGCTGCCCAGGCGGGCTTCTACCCAGCCTTTGATATCAGCGCCAAACAGCACCAGCAAACAGCCCACAAGGGCCAGGGATATTTCCGACAGGTTGCTGCGGCTCCAGCGGGATACGGTGGCGAGCAGGTCGAGTACCAAATCCATTCGATTTCCTTAGAGCGTCAGCTCAAAAACTTCTGCAGCAGGTCATTGAGAAAGAGTTGCCCGCGGTCGGTCGCCGCCAGGCGTGACGGTTCGACCTGCATTAAGCCGCTTTGTTCTGCATCCGTGCGTGCGTCATCCAGGCTTGCCAGATCGAGGCCGGTGCGCTCGGCGTAGAGCTTGGCTTCGACACCTTCGGTCAGGCGCAAAGCGTTCATCAGGAACTCAAACGGCAGTTCCTCGTTAGTCAGCTCTTTCGCCCCAGCCTGAAAGCTTTTGGCCGGGTTGAGGTAGTCCTTCGGCGCTCGCGTCTTCCAGGTGCGCACGATGCGCCCGTCCGGATGGCTGAGTTTGCCGTGGGCGCCGGCGCCGATGCCGATAAAGTCACCGAAGCTCCAGTAGTTCAGGTTATGCCGCGCCGGGCGACCTGGCTGGGCATAGGCCGAGACTTCATATTGCGCGTAACCGTGTTCAGCAAGCAGCGCCTGGCCCGCTTCCTGGATATCCCACAGCGTATCGTCTTCCGGCAGCGCGGGCGGCTGGTTCCAGAATACGGTGTTGGGCTCCAGGGTCAGTTGGTACCACGACAAGTGCGAGGGTTTGAGCGCGATGGCTTGGCGCAAATCGCTCAACGCGTCGTCCAGGGACTGATCGGGCAAACCGTGCATCAAATCCAGGTTGAAGTTATCAAACCCGGCCAGGCGCGCCATGCCCGCTGCACGCACGGCTTCATCACCATTGTGGATACGTCCCAGGGCCTGGAGCTTTTCCTGCTGGAAACTCTGGATGCCGATGGACAGGCGATTGATCCCCAGCTTGCGATAAGCCACGAATTTCTCTTGCTCGAACGTCCCTGGGTTGGCTTCCAGGGTGATCTCTATATCGCTGGCAAACCGGATGCGTGCTTCCACGCCCTCAAGCAAGCGGCCCAGCGCTGCGGCGCTGAACAGACTGGGCGTACCACCACCGAAGAAGATCGAACTCAGTTCGCGACCGTAAACCGCATACAGGTCCTGATCGAGATCGGCCAGCAAGGCGTCCACATAGTCTTCTTCCGGCAGCACCTTGCTGGCGGTGTGGGAGTTGAAGTCGCAATAGGGGCATTTGCGTACGCACCACGGGATGTGGATATACAGCGCCAGGGGCGGCAGCACAGGCAGGGCCGCCCGGGGTGTTTGCGCGCCGCCGTGGATCAGCGGCTGCGCGGAGGTGTTCTGGGTCATTTCAGGCTCAGGCGTTGGCGCAGCAAATCCATTGCGCGAGCGCGATGGCTGATCTGGTTCTTGTCGGCCGGGCTCAACTCGGCGCTCGAGACATTACGTTCCGGTACCCAGAACAGCGGGTCATAGCCAAAACCATGCTCACCGCTGGCCGCATGCAGAATGCGCCCGTGCCACAGGCCTTCGCACAGGATCGGCAATGGATCATCGGCATGTCGTACCAGGGCCAGCACACACACGAACTGCGCGCCGCGCATCGCGTCCGGTACATCCTTGAGGGCGTCGAGCAACTTGGCGTTGTTGGCCGCGTCGCCTTTGCCGTCGGCGTAACGTGCCGAGTAAATGCCAGGGGCGCCGCCGAGGAAGTCCACCGCCAGGCCCGAGTCATCCGCCAGCGCCGGCAGGCCGGAAATACGTGCCGCATTGCGTGCCTTGAGAATGGCGTTCTCGACGAAGGACAGGCCGGTCTCTTCCGGCTCCACCTGGCTGAACTCGCCAATCGAGCGCAATTGCACGGATTCGCCGAGCATCGCCTGGAGTTCTTTAAGCTTGCCGGCGTTGTGGCTGGCGAGTACGAGTTGGGTAAGGTTTATCATTGCGCCGGAAACAGTTCCTGGTTGAATTGGAAGCTATGGGCTTTGCCACCGGTTTCAACATTGATGGTAAACGTCTTGTATTCCCGCTGCGTCACGGCGTAAGGGGCGAGGTAGTTAATCCCGCCTTTTTCTTCGATTTGCTTGAACGTCAGTATCTCGCTCTTACCGCCCAAATCCTTGATGGTGCCCGTCACTTGCGCCGCCACTGGCGTCACACCCTTGATCACGGTTACGTTGATCAAACCCTTCTCCTTGCTGCGCACCACGCCGATCTTCTGGGCGGTTTCCGGTTGCAGGAAGCTGGAAGTGAAGGTGTTGTAGTGGACGGTGATATCGCCAAAGTCTTTCTTGCGATTTGCGTCGATAGCGTCCGCGGCCATGGCGCTGGCGCCCAGGCAAGCGGTCAATAGAAAAACAGCCAAACGACTCATGAACGTCCCTCTTGAAAGATGATTAGACGGCAATCTTGTGGTCGATCAGGCCAGGGCTGCTGACCCGGTAAATACCAATTTCGCCCAACAGGTTGGGCCATAGCTTACTCGCCCAGCCGTGGCGGTGCTGTTGATCGACGGCAAGGCGGTTGATCACTTTGGCTTCACGCTCGCTACACAAGGCTTCGAAGTCTTCGAAAGTGCAGAAGTGGATGTTCGGCGTGTTGTACCAGGTGTAGGGCAGGAAATCCGATACCGGCATGCGGCCCTTTGTGGCCAGGTACCAGCGGCAGCGCCAGTGACCGAAGTTGGGAAAGGTGATGATGCACTGGCGGCCGACGCGCAGCATTTCGTCGAGGATGCGATCCGGGTAGTGCACCGCCTGTAGCGCCTGGGTCATCACCACGATGTCGAAACTGTTGCTGGCAAAGTTGCCCAGGCCCTTGTCCAGGTCCTGTTCGATCACGTTAATGCCCTTGGCTACGCACTGGGCGATGTTGTCCGGGTCGTTTTCCAGGCCGTAGCCGGTGACTTGCTTGTTGTCCCGCAGCCAACTCAGCAGTTCCCCATCGCCGCAACCCAAGTCGAGCACGCGGCTGCCAGCGGGGATCCAGTCTTGGATGATTTCCAGGTCGGCTCTCATGGTGCTCTCACAAAGTTATGCGGTTCATGTAGTTGCTGAAGGCTTGCAGGTACCGCGGGATCGGAATCAGGAAGGCGTCATGGCCTTGCGGAGCATCGATCTCCAGGTAGCAGACGTCTTTGCGCGCAGCCATCAGCGCATCCACCAGCTCACGCGAGCGTGCCGGCGAGAAACGCCAGTCGGTGGTGAAGGACATCACGCAAAACTTGGCCGTAGCGCCCTCGAAGGTTTTCGCCAGGTCGTCGTCGTGGTTGGCGGCCGGGTCGAAGTAGTCCAGGGCCTTGGTCATCAGCAAGTACGTATTGGCGTCGAAACGCCCCGAGAATTCCTCGCCCTGATAACGCAGGTAGCTCTCCACCTGGAACTCAACGCTGTGGAAGTCGTAGTTGAGCTTTTCGCTCTTGAGGCCACGGCCGAATTTTTCGCCCATGGAATCATCGGACAGGTAGGTGATGTGCCCGACCATGCGCGCCAGCATCAGGCCGCGCTTGGGAATCACACCCGCTTCCTGGAACGAACCGCCGTGGAACTCGGGGTCGGTAAGGATGGCCTGGCGCGCCACTTCGTTGAAGGCGATGTTCTGTGCCGACAACTTGGGGGCCGAGGCGATAGCCAGGCAATGGCGCACGCGATCCGGGTAGGTAATGGTCCATTGCAGCGCCTGCATGCCGCCCAGGCTGCCGCCGATCACCGCTGCCCATTGATCGACGCCCAACAGGTCGGCAAGACGCGCCTGGCTGTGCACCCAGTCTTCCACGGTGAGCACCGGGAAGTCGGCGCCGAACGGCTTGCCGGTTTCCGGGTTGATACTGCTCGGGCCAGTGGATCCGTTGCAGCCGCCTAGGTTGTTCAGGCTGACCACGAAGAACGTGTTTGTGTCGATGGGTTTGCCAGGGCCGATGCAACTGTCCCACCAGCCAGGCTTGCGCTCGTCGGCGGAGTGGAAACCGGCAGCGTGATGATGGCCGGACAGGGCGTGGCAGATCAGCACGGCATTGCTCGCCGTGGCGTTCAGTTGGCCGTAGGTTTCGTAGATCAGGTCATAGGCAGGCAGCGAACGTCCGCAGGCCAGGGCCAGCGGTTCGCTGAAGTGCGCCACTTGGGGCACGACCAGTCCAACAGAATCGGGGGGGAAGGCAGTTGGCATCGACCCTGCTCTCGTTTAAATGAGGCGTAAGTCTAAAGACCGCTGCACCTAGCGGCAAGCAAAGGCCTGTGCGGATTCAATTCAATAGGCAGATACAAAATGTGGGAGCTGGCTTGCCTGCGATACCGGCGTGCCAGTCAGCCAATCCGTTGACTGATACACCGCTGTCGCAGGTAAGCCAGCTCCCACACTTTACTGCGCCAAGTGTTAGATCAGCACTCGCAGGATGTCCGGCATTGACGTCATGGCCGCCAGGTTGTTGATCACCAGCATATCCAGCAACTTGAGCACCATGAACGCCAGGATCGGCGAGATATCCAGGCCGCCCAGGTTCGGCAGCAGCCTGCGGAACGGCGCCAGGGCCGGCTCGCAGATCTGGTTCACCAGCTCAGCGCCGGGGTTATGGCTACCCGGAGCGACCCAGGACAGGATCACGCTGATGATCAAAGCAAAGAAGAAGATCTTCAGGAACAGCGCGGTCACGCCGATGATTGCCCAGACCAGCAACTGGACGAAATTGCCGGTGGTGCCGTAGGTCAGCAGCAGGGTCAGCGCCATCAAGGCCAACTGCACCAGGATCGCCAGTACCAGCGACGACATGTCCAGGCCGAAAAGGCTCGGGATGATCCGGCGCAACGGCTTGAGCAGTGGCTGGGTGGCCTTGACGATGAACTGGCAGAGCGGGTTGTAGAAGTTCGCGCGCACCAGTTGCAGCACGAAGCGCATCAGCACGATCAGCAAATACAGACTGCCGATGGTTTGCAGCACGTAGACGGCTGCGGTGTTCAAACCAATCATGTTGGCTCCTTATTTGCCAAGTTGTTCGGCGAGTTCGGCCGAGCGGTGCGCAGCGGCGCCCAATGCTTTTTCGACCAGGGCTTCAAAGCCCCCGGCCTGGAACGATTCGATAGCCGCTTGTGTGGTGCCGCCGGGGGAGGTCACGCGACGGCGCAACTCGGCTGCGTCCACGTCGCTGGACACCGCCATATGTGCGGCGCCCAGGGCGGTCTGTTCAGCCAGCTGCTCGGCAACGTCCTTGGACAGGCCCAGTTTTACGCCGGCGGCGGTCATGGCTTCGATCAGCAGGAAGAAATACGCCGGGCCGCTGCCGGATACGGCGGTGACCGCGTCCAGTTGCTGCTCCTGTTCCAGCCACAGGGCGATGCCCACGGCGGACAGCAGCTCTTGGGCCTGGTCACGTTGTTCGGCGGTGACGTCAGCCGTTGCGTACAAACCGCTCACGCCCTGGCGCAGCAGGGATGGCGTATTCGGCATACAACGCACGATCGGCTGGTCGCCGAGCCATTGCTTCAGGCTGGCGCAGTTGATCCCGGCGGCGATGGACACCACCAGTTGCTGCGGTTGCAGGCTCGGGCGCAGGCTTTCGCACACGGCCTTCATGGCTTGCGGCTTGACTGCCAGCACGATCACGTCGACGCCCTGGATGGCCTCAGCGTTGTCGGCAAAGGTTTCAATGCCGTGCTCGGCGCTGACGCGGGCACGGGTGTCGGCGCCCGGGTCGCTGGCGCGAATTTGCGCGCTGCCCAGGCCTTGGGCCCGTAGGCCTCCGATCAGGCTGGCCGCCATGTTGCCGGCGCCGATAAAAGCTATACGCGTGTCTGTCATGACAGGTCCTTGGTTAAATAGAAGTCAGCCATTTTCAAGGCTGGCCGTAGTCGCGGGCGCCGAACAGGGCGGTACCGATCCGCACCCAGGTGGCGCCTTGGGCAATGGCCGACTCGAGGTCGTGGCTCATGCCCATGGAAAGTGTGTCCAACGGCAGGTTCAAACGGGCTTGCAGCTCGCGTACGGTGGCGAACGCCGCATCTTGGGCCGCCCGATCTTCAGTCGGCTCGGGGATCGCCATCAAGCCACGCAGCTTCAGGCGCGGCAAGGCGCTGATCGCATTGGCCAGGGCCGGCAGGTCGGCGGGTGTACAGCCGGACTTGCTGGCTTCGCCACTGACGTTGACCTGAATGCAGATATTCAGCGGCGGCAGGTTGGCCGGGCGCTGTTCGGACAAACGTTGAGCAATTTTCAAGCGGTCCACGGAATGCACCCAAGCGAAGTTCTCGGCGATCGCACGAGTCTTGTTCGATTGAATGGGGCCGATGAAGTGCCAACTCAAGGGCAAGTCGGTCAATTCCTCCTGTTTGCCCAACGCTTCCTGTAGATAGTTCTCGCCAAAATCGCGCATCCCGGCGGCATAGGCTTCGCGCACTGCGAGTGCGGGTTTGGTCTTGCTCACGGCCAGCAGGTGGATGCTGCTTGCGTCACGTTGCACGGCGTCGGCTGCGGCGCGGATGCGCTGGCTAACCAGGCCGATGTTGTCTGCTATCGTCGACATTCAAGATGCGCCCGTGGATATGGAGTCCGCGGCATTCTACTGGAAATGGAAAGCCCTATGGATATCACTGAATTACTCACGGCCAGCGTGCGCCGTGGCGCCTCCGACCTGCATTTGTCAGCTGGCCTGGCGCCGATGTTGCGGGTGGATGGCGAGGTGTGGCCGCTGGATTGGCCGGTGCTCTCACCTACGCAAGTTGCGGACTTATTGAGACCCTTACTGAATCAGCACCAACAAAAGGATTTCGAAACATCTCTTGAAACGGATTTTGCTTTCGAGCTGCCCGACGTAGCGCGGTTCCGTGCGAATGTGTTCCAGCAGGACCGCGGCATGGGCGCCGTGTTTCGCACCATCCCCTCTGAGGTGCAGAGCCTGGAAAGCCTGGGCCTGGGGGATGTGTTTCAGCGTATCGCCCAGCTACCGCGCGGCTTGGTGTTGGTGACTGGCCCCACTGGCTCGGGCAAGTCCACAACCTTGGCGGCGATGATCGATTTTCTCAATCAGCATCGGCGTCAGCACATCCTCACGCTCGAAGACCCCATCGAGTTTATCCACACACCGAAAACGGCGTTGATCAACCAACGCCAGGTGCACCGCGACACCCATAGCTTTTCCACCGCACTGCGCTCGGCGCTACGGGAAGATCCTGACGTGATCCTGGTGGGTGAACTGCGCGACCTGGAAACCATCCGCCTGGCGCTGACGGCGGCGGAGACCGGGCACCTGGTCTTTGGCACACTGCACACCAGCTCGGCGGCGAAGTCCGTAGACCGGCTGGTGGATGTGTTCCCGTCCGGGGAAAAAGCCATGGTCCGCGCGATGCTGTCAGAGTCGTTGCAGGCGGTGGTGTCCCAAGTGCTGGTGAAGAAGATGGGCGGCGGGCGGGTGGCGGCTCACGAGATCATGCTGGGCACGCCGGCGATTCGGAATTTGATCCGCGAGGACAAGGTGGCGCAGATGGCCTCGGCGATCCAGACGGGTGGAGCGTTGGGGATGAAGACGCTGGATATGAGTTTGAAGGCGTTGGTCGGGGAGGGCGTGATCAGTCGGGAAGAGGCGCAGGGCAAGGCGAGGGTGCCTGCAGACATATGAGGTCTTGAAAACGATGTAAATAAAAGGTGGGAGCGAGCAAGCTCGCTCCCACCTTTTTACTGTATTTCAGCCTGAAATCAGCGCTGGACGATCCGCAAGTTGTTCTGCTCTTTAGGCAGAACCCGCTTGGCAACCACGTAGTTCTTATTCCAGAACGGCTTTTTCAGCGTGTCGATGCTGACCGATTTGCCACGGCGCGGCGCGTGGATAAAACGGTCATTGCCCAGGTAGATAGCAACGTGGTTCACCTTACGGCTCTTCAGTTTGAAGAACAACAGGTCACCCGGTTTCAGGTCCTTGCGATCAACCTTCTGCCCGTGGCCTGCGGCCATGGCATTGGACGTGCGCGGCAAGTCTACTGCTGCAACATCATTAAACGCATATTTCACCAAACCACTGCAGTCGAACCCTTTACTTGGGCTGCTACCGCCCCAACGATAAGGAGTACCGAGCACGTTGACGGCGCGGCTGAGGACGCTGCTGCTCTGCTTGGTGTTGACGCCTACCAGGCCCGGTACTGCTTTGCCGTTGTGGGCCTTGCTCAGTTGAGTTGGGCGGCTGACAGTCAGCTTTACCGACTTGGTAGTGCCTGGCGTGCTGTGGACTTTAGGGGTGAAACCGTTAACGTTAGGAAGTCGTTGCTCACGATTGGTGGCGTGGGCGGCCAGTGGCATTAATAGGCAAATGGTTAGCCATGTCTTGAAAAATGGTCGCATTAGGCGTGGCTCTTATGGGTTTGCGCGCAACTTTATAACAGGTTTTAGTGTCGTTCTCAGGCCGTTTGTCGACTGAACCTTGACGTCAAAATCAGGAAAAACGCGACGATTCGCCGCAATTGTCCTACACAAGGCAGGTGGCATAAGGCTTTCAGGGCAGGGAAGATACCATTTGCCGTACGTCGGGCGCCTGTAAAAAAGTCACAAAGAAAGTGAAAAATTTTTTCTATCGAGGCAAAAGAGGTACGCGATGAACACCTATCAGCAGATTGGCCAGCAACAAGACACCCACAGCAAGGTGATCGGTTACCTGTTGTGGATTTTCGGTTTTA
The DNA here is from genome assembly GCF_963970525.1 of Pseudomonas sp. EA_65y_Pfl1_P113. Taxonomy (NCBI): domain Bacteria; kingdom Pseudomonadati; phylum Pseudomonadota; class Gammaproteobacteria; order Pseudomonadales; family Pseudomonadaceae; genus Pseudomonas; species Pseudomonas sp. EA_65y_Pfl1_P113. Next base: position 64,031 of record NZ_CAXAQM010000021.1, on the reverse strand, counting down.
CCGGCGCGCATCGCTTCTATTACGGCAAGCCGGTGACCGGTACGATCTGGTTTTTCACCTTGGGCTTGCTGGGGATTGGCTGGCTGATCGACCTGTTCCTGATTCCGGCCATGGACCGTGAAGCGGACCTGCGTTTTACCGCCGGGCCTATCGAATACAACGTGGCGTGGATTCTGTTGGCGTTCCTGGGCGTATTTGGCGTGCACCGTATGTATCAGGGCAAATGGATCTCCGGCCTGATCTACCTGCTGACCGGCGGCTTGTTCCTGGTGGGCGTGCTGTATGACTTCTGGACGCTGAATACGCAGATTTCGATTCGTAATGCCGAGCGCAACGGCGGACGTTGAGTCTCTAGAGGCCGATACAAACTAACTGTGGGAGCGGGCTTGCTCCCACAGTTACTGTGCCCGCTCTAGACCGGCTTTAGGCCTGATAGCTGATCCGCCCATCCACCAAGGTGTAACGCACCGTTGCCGGCAAGCTATGCCCGATAAACGGGCAATTCTCACCTTTGGACAGCCAGTGCTCCCCAGCTACCGTGGAGCTGGCCGGATCAAACAGCACCAAGTCCGCCGCCGAACCCACCGCCAACTTACCCGCCGGTAAACGCAATGCCTCGGCCGGGCCGGCGCTCAGTCGCGTGAGCAACGTCGGCAAGTCCAGCAAACCCTCTTCCACCAGCGTCATCGCCAACGGCAGCAACAGCTCAACGCTGCTGATACCCGGCTCTGTCGCGCCGAACGGTGCCAGCTTGGCATCGCGCTCGTGGGGCTGGTGGTGGCTGGAAATCGCCGAGATCACACCCGACTTCACCGCCGCGCGCAAACCATCACGGTCGGCACGGGTGCGCAGCGGCGGTTGCACGTGGTAGAGGCTGGAGAAGTCGATCAGCGCCTCATCGGTCAAAATCAGCTGATACAACGCCACATCCGCCGTCACCGGCAAGCCACGGGCCTGGGCCTGCGCAATCAGGGCCACACCGCGTGCGCTGGTCAGTTGGCTGAAGTGCGCACGCACACCGCTTTGTTCCACCAGCAGCAGGTCACGGGCCAGGGCCACGGTTTCGGCGGTTTCCGGAATGCCCGGCAAGCCGAGGAAGCTGGCCACGGCGCCTTCATGGGCCAGGCCGCCTTCGGCCAAGTCGTGGTCCTGGGAGTGGAAGATCACCGTCAGGTCGAAGGTGGCTGCGTATTCCAGGGCGCGGCACAGGGTGCGGGTACTGCGAAAGCTCTCCAAACCGTTGCCAAAGGCCACGCAACCGGCATCGCGCAGGGCGATCAGCTCGGCCAGTTGTTCGCCTTCCAGGCCTTTGCTCAGGGCGCCAATGGGGAACACTTTGCAATTGCCGGCCTCACGGGCGCGGTCCAGGATCAGCTCGGTCACCGCCGAAGTGTCCAGGACTGGCTTGGTGTGCGGCGGGCAGCACAGGCTGGTCACGCCACCGGCCGCAGCGGCGCGGGTTTCGCTGATGATGTTGCCCTTGCGACTGTAACCCGGCTCGCGCAGGGCGACGTTCAGGTCCACTAGGCCAGGCGCGGCCACCAGGCCTTTGGCATCGATGGTTTCAACCGCGCTGAAACCAGCAGGGGCCGCGCCAATGGCGATGATCTTGCCGGCTTCCAGGTGCAGATCGGTAACTTGATCCAGGCCACTGGCCGGATCGATAACGCGGGCGCCGAGAATGCTTAGCTTCACTGGGCGTTCTCCTGCTCGAATTGACGTTGCGCGGTTTGCCCGCTCATGGCCATGGACAACACCGCCATGCGCACGGCGATGCCGTAGGTCACTTGGTTGAGGATCACCGACTGGTTGCCGTCGGCCACCGCCGACTCAATCTCCACGCCGCGGTTGATCGGGCCGGGGTGCATCACGATGGCATCCGGCTTGGCGCCGGCCAGGCGTGCAGTGGTCAGGCCGAACAGGCGGTAGAACTCGCCTTCGCTTGGGAGCAGGCCGCCGGACATGCGTTCGCGTTGCAGGCGCAGCATGATCACCACGTCGACATCCTTGAGGCCTTCGGTCATGTCGGTGTAGACCTTCACGCCGTACTGCTCGATACCGATCGGCAGCAGGGTTTTCGGTGCGATCACGCGGATGTCTGGGCAACCCAGGGTTTTCAGGGCCAGCATGTTCGAGCGCGCCACCCGCGAGTGCAGGATGTCGCCGACGATGGCCACCGAGAGGTTTTCAAAGCTGCCCTTGTGCCGACGGATGGTGAGCATGTCGAGCATGCCCTGGGTCGGGTGGGCGTGACGGCCGTCGCCGCCGTTGATGATCGCTACCTGCGGGCACACGTGCTCGGCGATGAAATGCGCGGCGCCGGAATCGCCGTGGCGCACCACGAACATGTCAGCGGCCATGGCTTCCAGGTTGCGCAGGGTGTCGAGCAGGGTCTCGCCCTTGCTCGCCGACGAGGTCGACACGTTCAGCGTGATCACGTCGGCCGACAGTCGCTGGGCCGCCAGCTCAAAGGTGGTACGGGTGCGCGTGGAGTTTTCGAAGAACACATTGCAGATGGTCTTGCCGCGCAGCAGCGGGACCTTCTTCACCGCGCGGCCGCCGACTTCGAGGAACGAGTCAGCGGTGTCGAGGATTTCGGTGAGCAGTTCGCGGGGCAAACCGTCGAGGGACAAGAAATGTTGCAGCTGGCCCTGAGCATTGAGCTGCAGCGGGCGCTTGGCATCTAGAGGCGTCATCGCGGGGACTCTGTACAAGGCGGTTTAAAGGGCAAGGTCTTGCAGTTCGAGTTCGAGCGGCGTGGGACCGGACAATTTTACCCGCTGGTGGGCTTCCAGCGACAGTGTGGCGCCGACCACATCCGGGCTGATCGGCAATTCGCCGGCTTCCAGGTCCAACAGGCACACCAGTGTCACGCTGGCCGGGCGACCGTAGTCGAACAGTTCGTTCAGGGCGGCGCGAATGGTGCGGCCGCTCATCAGCACGTCATCGATCAGCACCAGATGCTGGCCTTCGATCTCGAAGGGCAGGGCCGACGGGCGCACTTGCGGGTGTAGGCCGTTCTGGCTGAAGTCATCGCGGTAGAAGGACACGTCCAGGGTGCCCAGGGGCGAATCGCTGCCGAGCTCTTCCAGCAGTGCCTGGGCCACCCACACACCGCCAGTGCGAATACCGATGAAACGCGGTTCGCTGATGGCGCGGAGTTGCAGATGGGCCGTGAGGCTTTTGGCCATCTGGCTGATCAGTTCGGCGGGGTTCGGCAAGCTCATGGTGGCTCCTTCAAGGCCTGGCGGGGGCAAGGTCCGGGCGTAAACGTAAAAAGACGCGGCAAGCCGCGTCAGTCAGGATTCAAATAAAGCTGTGTTTTCGTCCAGCCAACCCTGCAGCAGCAGGGCGGCGGCGATGGCGTCCACGGGGTTGTCGCGGTAGCTGCCTTTCTGCCCGCCACGGTCGCGTCGCTCGCCCTTGGCTTCAAAGGTGGTCAGGCGCTCGTCGTGGGTATAGAAGGGGATGTTGTAGCGGCCATTGAGGCGGCGTGCGAACTTTTCGGCGCGCAGGCACATGTCGCTGGGCGTGCCATCCATATTCAAAGGCAAGCCGACCACCACTGCGTCGGGCTTCCACTCTTTAATGAGGGCCTCGACCTGGTTCCAGTCCGGGATGCCGTTCTGGGCCTTGAGGGTGCACAGCTCGCGGGCCTGCCCGGTAATCACCTGGCCGACTGCTACGCCGATCTGTTTGGTGCCGTAGTCAAAGCCGAGGATCAGACGCAAGGCCATCAGGCGTGCCCCGCCTGGCTGGTCAGCAGGCTGAGGTTGACCCGCAGCTTCGCCGCCGCAGCTTCCAGGCGCAGTTCGCTGGGGGTGTTGAAGAGGATATCGGCGTCAAAGGGGCAGGTCAGCCAGGCATTGCTCGCCAACTCAGCTTCCAGTTGTCCGGCTTCCCAGCCCGCATAGCCCAGGGTGATCACGTTTTGCTCGGGGCCAGCGCCGTCAGCGATGGCGAACAACACGTCCTGAGAGGTCGACAGCGACACGCCTTCCAGGTCGACCGTGGCCTGGAACTTCGGCCCGGTGGGGTGCAGTACAAAACCGCGATCGGTCTGCACCGGCCCACCGATGTAGATCGGCACGTCCTGGCAACGGGCCGGCGGGTCGACGTCCGGTCGCAGTTGTTCGAGGATATCCGCCAGGTTCAGCTCTTGCGGGCGGTTTACCACGAGTCCCATAGCACCATTGGCCGTGTGCTCGACAATGTAGGTCAAGGTTTGCGCAAAGTTCAGGTCGGCCATATGGGGCATGGCGATCAGGAATTGGTGCTTGAGGTAGGTCGGGCTTACGTTTTTCATGTCCGCTAGTGTGGCGTTGGAGGGGCGAACTGACAAGCTGGCGATGTGCCGGATCCGGCAATTGTCATCAATTGCTGGAAAGCCGATCGCCCTTGGCGAACTTCCAGGTGCGGATGATTTCCAGGCGGTCAACGTCATTCAAATCCCCGCTGAACGGGGCAAACGGTGCAGCCAGGCGCACGATGCGCTGGGCAGCCTGGTCCAGCAATGGCTGGCCGGAGGACTCCAGAATCTGCACTTCATATAACGTACCGTCACGGTTGATCGACACCAGTAAGCGCAAATTGCCATAGATCTGCTGGCGCCTTGCCTCATCCGGGTAGTTGAGGTTACCGATACGCTCAACCTTCCTGCGCCACTCGTCCTTATACCAGGCACCTTTGTCGCGCCTGGTCGAGGCGGCGTTCAACCGGTAGATACGCGGGCGCTTGGCGTACAACTGCTGCTCGTTGGCCAGCTCCGCTTCCAGGCTGGAAATTTCATCGGTCAGCGTCGAGCTGTCGAACGTCGGCGCCGGCTTCACGGGCTCGGGTTTCGGTTCGGTCTTGATCTTTTCGCGCTGGGTCGGGGCTTTTTGCGGTTTGGGTGCGACGGTAGTCACCGCAGGCTTGGGTGAGGCTTGCTTGACCTCGGGCTTAGGCGTCGGCGGCGGACCGACTTTATTCACCTTGTTGTCCTGGAACGGCGCCACTTCGGTGGTCTTGGGCACGGCTTTCTTGTCCAGGGTGCCGCTGCCTTGCTGGTTGTCCTGGGCGAGAAAGTCGGCCTTCTCGGGCGTCTTTTCGCTCTTGAACGTGGCGAGGGTGATTTCCAGGGTTTTGCTGATCTGCTTGGGTTCGACCATCGTGAACCCCACGCCGAGGATCAGGGCCAGGTGAATCAATGCCGCCAGGAACAGGGTAAATCCGAGCCGATCAGCCGGGCGCACGCCGCTGTGGGAGAGTTCGGGGGGCAGTTCGGACGGCAGGGGCATAAAAACCAACATCGCGGGTTTCGAGGTTCGGCATGATAGCGCAATGTTGGTTTTTAGCTTCAAGCGGCAAGCCACAAGCTGCAAGTCTAAAAGCGGTCTGCTTTAAACGTGCGGTTTGGAGCTTGCAACTTGCAACTTTTCGGCAATCACGGCCATAAGCATTTCCCCGATGTTGGTGCCGAAAGCATTGTCGATCTCGCGGATACAGGTCGGGCTGGTGACGTTGATTTCAGTCAGGTTCTCACCGATCACGTCCAGGCCGACAAACAGCAAGCCCTTTTCACGCAGTGTTGGACCGACTTGGGAGGCGATCCAACGGTCCTTGTCCGACAAAGGCCGTGCTTCACCACGCCCACCGGCCGCCAGGTTGCCACGGGTCTCGCCGGCTGCCGGGATGCGCGCCAGACAGTAATCCACCGGCTCGCCGTCGATCATCAGGATGCGCTTGTCGCCGTCCTTGATCGCCGGAATATAGGCCTGGCCCATGATCTGCTGGGTGCCCAGGGCGGTCAGAGTTTCCAGGATCACCGACAGGTTCGGGTCGCCCGCGCGGTGACGGAAGATCGAGGTGCCACCCATGCCGTCCAACGGCTTGAGAATCACATCGCCATGTTTAGCGGCAAATTCACGCAGCACATCGGCGCGGCGGCTGACCACGGTCGGCGGCGTGCACTGCGGGAACAGCGTGGCGAACAGCTTTTCATTGCAGTCGCGCAGGCTCTGCGGCTTGTTGACGATCAGCACGCCAGCGCGTTCGGCCTGCTCCAGCAGGTAGGTGGAGTACACGAATTCCATGTCGAACGGCGGGTCCTTGCGCATCAGGATCACGTCCAGATCGCTCAACGGGCTGTCGATTTCATCTTGCAACTCGAACCACTTCTGCGGGTTGGCAAACACCTGCAGCGGGCGCATGCGCGCGCGGGCTTCGCCGTCGCCTTGGTAAAGATCGCGCTGCTCCATATAGAACAACGTCCAGCCGCGGGCCTGGGCGGCCAGGAGCATGGCCAGCGAGCTGTCCTTTTTATAGGAAATGCTGGCGATAGGGTCCATGACAATGCCGACGCGAACGCTCATGGGGGATTTCCTCTAACAAATAAGGGCACACAAAAGTGGCGTCAGAGTGGCGCTGCGGCTGTTGTGGGTCAAGGAAAAACCACCCGGCCGGTTGCTCGATAGATTGCGCCCGGAGACTGTGCTAAAAAGACTGCCACAGCGCAGCAGCCCTTGAATTCCAAGGCTTGCGGCGTTCATCCTGTGCAACATCAGACAGTACACACCGAAAACCGATTCGCTGTGGCGATGGCAGAGCAGATATGGAACAGCAATCCAACGCCTTGAGAGTGATGGTGATCGACGATTCGAAGACGATCCGCCGCACCGCCGAGACCCTGTTGAAGAACGTGGGGTGCGATGTCATCACGGCCATCGACGGTTTTGATGCCCTGGCCCGGATTGTTGATCATCACCCGCACATTATTTTTGTCGACATCATGATGCCGCGCCTGGATGGCTATCAGACTTGCGCGCTGGTGAAGAACAACCCGGCGTTCAAGTCGATCCCGGTGATCATGTTGTCCTCCAAGGACGGCCTGTTCGACAAGGCCAAGGGCCGTACCGTGGGTGTCGATCAGTTTTTGACCAAGCCTTTCAGCAAGGAAGAACTGCTGGGCGTGATCAAGGCCTACGTGCCTGCCTTCGCCGCAGTAGAACAAGCACACTGACGCCGCCTCACAAGGGCCGGTGTCCACCTATGTAGTGGGGAAAACCATGGCACGTGTTCTGATCGTCGACGATTCGCCGACCGAAATGTACAAACTCACCGGCATGCTGGAAAAGCACGGCCACCAGGTCCTCAAGGCTGAGAACGGTGCGGACGGCGTGGCCCTGGCCCGCCAGGAAAAACCCGACGCCGTGCTGATGGACATCGTGATGCCGGGCCTCAATGGCTTCCAGGCCACGCGCCAGCTGTCCAAGGAGCCGGAAACCAACGGCATCCCGATCATCATCATCACCACCAAGGACCAGGAAACCGACAAGATCTGGGGGGCACGCCAGGGTGCCAAGGACTACCTGACCAAGCCGGTCGATGAAGAAACCCTGATCGCCACCCTGAACAAGGTGCTGGCCGGCTGACGGTACGCGATCATGACCGAGTCGCAAACCGCCTTTGAGCTGTTGCTGGACATCGACCGCCGCTGCCGCCTGTTGGCCGCCGACCTGCCGTCCCAGGAAACCCGCCTGCAACGTTGGAGCGGCATTGGTTTTCGCCTGGGGCAGCACTGGTATGTAGCGCCCATGGGTGAAGTCGCCGAAGTCCTGCATGAGCCGCGTTGCACTTTAATGCCCGGGGTCAAGGCATGGGTCAAAGGCGTGGCTAATCTGCGTGGGCGCTTGTTGCCGGTGATGGACCTGGGTGGTTTCCTCAGCCTTGAACTGTCCAAGGCGCGTAAACAGCGGCGGGTGTTGGTGGTGGAATGTAACGACCTGTTTGTCGGGCTGCTGGTGGACGAGGTGGTGGGGATGCAGCATTTTGCACAAGACGCGTGGCTGGCGAACGCCGCACCCGACGCACCGTATATCCAAGGCTGGTTCGACGGCGACCAGCGGTGGCAGGTCTTCAGCCCCTTCGCCCTGGCCCAGGCCCCAGGTTTCATGGATGTTGCCGCATGACCACCGCCACCACGTCCAAACCCCAGGCCGGCTCGCGCAGCCGCTCGCAGATCATCGTGCTGTTTATCGCACTGATCGTGTTCATCATGTTGCTGTTCGCCAACTTTGCGTACCTCAACACCCAGTCGACCTATGACAAACAGTACATCGGCCACGCCGGTGAATTGCGCGTGCTGTCCCAGCGCATCGCCAAAAACGCCACCGAAGCTGCCGCCGGCAAGGCGGCTGCGTTCAAGCTGTTGGGCGAGGCGCGCAACGATTTCGCCCAGCGCTGGGGCTACCTGAAAAAAGGCGACCCACAAACCGGGCTGCCCGCCGCGCCCAGTGCGGTACGCGCCGAAATGCGCGCCGTACAGACCGACTGGGAGGCGCTGCTGAAAAATACCGATGCGATTCTTGCCAGCGAGCAGACCGTGCTGTCGTTGCATCAAGTTGCCGCGACGCTGGCCGAGACTGTGCCGCAATTGCAGATCGAGTCGGAAAAGGTCGTCGACATCCTGCTGCAACGTGGCGCCCCGGCCAGCCAAGTGGCGTTGGCCCAGCGCCAGTCACTGCTGGCTGAACGTATCCTGGGTGCAGTGAACACCGTGCTCGCCGGCGACGAAACCGCCGCGCAGGCCGCCGACGCCTTTGGCCGCGATGCCAACCGATTTGGGCTGGTGCTCAACGGCATGCTCCAGGGCAACCCCGGCCTGCGCATCACCCAGGTCGAAGACCGCGACGCCCGCGCGCGGCTGGCGGAAATTGCCGAGCTGTTTGAGTTTGTCTCCGGCTCCGTGGATGAAATTCTTGAGACCTCACCGCAACTGTTCCAAGTGCGCGCATCGGCGAGCAACATCTTCAACTTGTCGCAAACCCTGCTCGATGAAGCCTCACACCTGGCCACCGGGTTTGAAAATCTTGCCGATGGGCGCAGCTTGGACACCATCGGTGGCTACGTGCTCGGCTTGCTGGCGCTGACCTCGATTATCCTGATCGGCCTGGTGATGGTGCGTGAGACCAACCGCCAACTGCATGAAACTGCCGAGAAGAACGAGCGCAACCAGAACGCGATCATGCGTCTGCTGGATGAAATCGAAGACTTGGCCGACGGCGATCTCACCGTGACCGCGTCGGTGACCGAAGACTTCACCGGTACCATCGCCGACTCCATCAACTATTCCGTGGATCAGCTGCGCGACCTCGTCGCCACCATCAACCTCACCGCCGGGCAAGTCGCCGGAGCGGTGCAGGATACCCAGGCCACCGCCATGCACCTGGCCCAGGCGTCGGAGCATCAGGCCCAGCAGATCGCCGAAGCCTCCACCGCGATCAACCAGATAGCCCAGTCCATCGATCAGGTCTCGGCCAACGCCGCCGAATCTTCGGCAGTGGCAGAGCGTTCGGTGGAAATTGCCAACAAAGGCAACGAGGTGGTGCACAACACCATCCACGGCATGGACAACATTCGCGAGCAGATCCAGGACACCGCCAAGCGCATCAAACGCTTGGGCGAGTCGTCCCAGGAGATTGGCGACATCGTCAGCCTGATCGACGACATTGCCGACCAAACCAACATCCTCGCCCTCAATGCCGCAATCCAGGCGAGCATGGCTGGGGATGCAGGGCGCGGCTTTGCCGTGGTGGCGGATGAAGTTCAGCGCCTGGCCGAACGTTCGTCGGCCGCGACCCGGCAGATCGAAACCCTGGTGCGCGCGATCCAGGCCGACACCAACGAAGCGGTGATCTCCATGGAGCAGACCACCACCGAAGTGGTGCGCGGCGCGCGGCTGGCGCAAGACGCCGGGGTGGCGCTGGAAGAAATCGAAGGCGTGTCGAAGACCCTGGCAGCGCTGATCCAGAGCATATCCAACGCGGCGCAGCAACAGACCTCGTCGGCGGGGCAGATTTCCCTGACGATGAATGTGATTCAGCAGATCACTACGCAGACCTCGTCGGGCTCCACGGCCACGGCCGAAAGTATCGGTAACCTGGCAAAAATGGCCAGCCAGTTGCGCCGGTCGGTGTCGGGTTTCACCCTCCCGGCCCCCAAGCAGGTCGACGATTGAAATGCCGTCAAAATCTGGGAGCGGGCTTGCCCGCTCCCAGATTAGGTATCCATTGGTTTTGAGATATCTGCAAGACAAGCAACCCACGAATTCTAAGCGGAGCAGTTATGGTTGATCGGCACGACTACGTGGCCCTCGAATGGGTCAAGGGCGACATTGCCGAAACCCTGAAACAGGCCCGTTCGGCGCTGGACGCGTATGTCGAAACCACTGACGGCGACGCAATAAGCGAGTGCCTGGCTGGCATCCACCAGGTGCATGGCGCGTTGCTAATGGTCGAGTTCTACGGCGCCGCGCTGCTGGCCGAGGAAATCGAAGCACTTGCCTTGGCCCTGCAAGCCGGGCGCGTCAGCCAGCGCGATGAAAGCATCCGCCTGCTGCAACAGGCCCTCAACCAATTGCCGCTGTATCTGGAGCGTGTACACAGCGCCCGACGCGATCTGCCGCTGGTGGTGTTGCCGCTGCTCAACGACCTGCGCAGCGCACGCGGCGAAAGCCTGCTGTCGGAGACCAGCCTGTTCAGCCCGCAACTGCTGTCGATTGCGCCGCTGCCCGACGAAGCGCTGGCGCAACGCGCGACGCCTGACCTGAAAGAGCAACTGCGCCAGTGGCACTTACTGCTGCAACACGCCTTGGCGGGTTTGTTGCGCGAAGACCACGGCCCAAGCAACCTGGAAGACATGGCGCGAGTGTTCGCGCGTCTTGAAGCGTTGTGCCAGGGCGCGCCGCTGTTGCCGCTGTGGCAAGTCACCTCGGCATTGGTCGAAGGGATGCTCACCGGTGTGATCGCCAACAGCCCGGCCCTGCGCAGCTTGCTCAAGGCCAGCGACAAACAGCTCAAACGCCTGCTGGCCCAGGGTATCGGTGGGATCAACCAGCCGGCGCCGGATGAATTACTCAAGAGCTTGCTGTTCTATGTCGCCAAGGTCACCCGACCGACGCCGCGCATGCAAAGCCTCAAGGAACGCTACGGTTTGGATGAGGCCTTGCCTGACAGCGCGGTGGTCGACGCCGAGCGCGCCCGCCTGGCCGGTCCGGATCGCAATGCGATGGGCTCGGTACTCGGCGCGTTGTGTGAGGAGTTGGTACGGGTAAAAGAGCGCCTCGACTTGTTCGTACGCAGCGACCGCCAGCACACCAATGACTTGGATGCGCTGCTCGCGCCGCTGCGGCAGATCGCCGACACCTTGGCCGTGCTGGGCTTTGGCCAACCGCGCAAAGTCATCATCGACCAGCTTGCGGTGGTGCTGAGCCTGGCTCAAGGTCAACGCGACCCCAACGATGCCGTATTGATGGACGTTGCCGGCGCGTTGCTCTACGTCGAAGCCACGCTGGCCGGCATGGTCGGTACCGTCGAGCCGGAAAGCCGCGAAGAAAGCCGCCTGCCCACCACCGACCTGACCCAGATCCACCAACTGGTGATCCGCGAATCCTGCCAGTGCCTCAAGCAAGCCAAGGAACTGGTGATCGACTGCATCGAAGCCGATTGGGACCGCCAGCGCCTTGAGTCCCTGCCGGAACTGCTGAGTCAGGTGCGCGGCGCCCTTGCGATGATCCCGCTGCCCCGCGCGGCGAGCCTGATGCGCGGATGCACCGATTACGTCGACGAGCAATTGATGGACACCGATGCGCCGCCGTCCGAGATGCAGCTTGCGCATTTTGCTGACGTGATCAGCAGCCTGGAGTACTACCTCGAACGTATGCTCCAAGACCCGGACGCCGGCGGCGAACGGGTGCTGGAACTGGCCACCCAAGGCCTGGCCGCACTGGGTTACCTGCCCGCCGAGAAGCCCTGGCGCCAAGCCTTGGCTGCACCGGATGGGGCACTTTCGGGTGAGATCACGCCGAGTCAGTCCCAGTTCGATGCACTGGCCAGTCCAACGTCGCGCCTGAACCCGCCGGCCCTGCAACGCCCCGGCAGCCTGTTGCCGCCACCGGCCGATGAAGAACCCATCGACGATGAGCTGCGCGAAGTCTTCCTCGAAGAAACCGACGAAGTCCTCGAGGCGCTGCACCGCTCTCTGCCCAACAGCACCAACAAAACCGCCCAGGGCGAAATGCGCCGTGCTTTCCATACCCTCAAAGGCAGTGGCCGCATGGTGCGCGCCCTGGTCTTGGCCGAGCTGGCCTGGGCCGTGGAAAACTTGCTCAACCGCGTGCTGGAACGCAGTGTTGTCCTGGGCCCCAAGGTGCAACAGGTGCTGGATGAAGCGGTGGCCCTGCTGCCGGAGCTGATCGCCGACTTCGCCACCGACGACCAACGCCAGCGCGATGAAGTCGACGCCCTGGCTGCACGTGCCCACGCCTTGGCCAGCGGTACGCAAGCGCCGGTCGCAGAGTCCCACGACCCGATGTTGCTGGAGATCTTCCGCAACGAAGCCCAAAGTCATCTGGACAGCCTCAACCACTTCCTGCAACAGGCTGCCGAGCATGTGCCGCTGCAAGTCAGCGATGAGCTGCAACGCGCCTTGCACACCCTTAAGGGCAGCGCCTACATGGCCGGCGTGTTGCCCATCGCCGAACTGGCGCGCCCCCTCGACCACCTGACCCGCGAATATAAAGCTCACCGCCTGCCGCTGGACCTGGACGAAGTGGAGTTATTGCTGGAGGCCGAAGACCTGTTCCAACGCGGGCTGCGTGATTTGAACAGTGATCCCCTGGCGCCTATCAAAGGCGCAGAGGCCCTGATCAGCCGCACCCAACGCCTGCTGGATCACCAGCTCGAAGCACTGCTCGACGCGCCGAGTACCGGCCTGCACATCAAGCGTGACACGCAATTGATCGCCAACTTTCTGGCCCAGGGCATGGACATCCTGCTCGACGCCGAAAGCCTGCTGCGCCGCTGGCAACAACACCCCGGCGAGCGCCAGGAGCTCACCGCGCTGCTGGACGAATTGACCACGTTGGGAGAGGGCGCTCACGTTGCCGACCTGCACGCCATCGACGAACTCTGCGAAGCCCTGCTCGACCTGTATGGCGCCGTGGAAGAGAGCAGTCTGGCCGTCAGTGAGCGGTTTTTCCACGAGGCTGAGCAAGCCCACGAAGCGCTGATCAGCATGCTCGACCAATTGGCCGCCGGCCAGGAAGTCAGCCCGGCGCCGGCACGGGTCCTCGCCCTGCGCGGTCTGCTGGACGACGCCCTCGATCCGTCCGCCACCGGCCTGATCAAAAGCGACGGCAGCCGCACGCTGAGCATTTCCGAGCTGGGCGCCGCCACACAGCAGTTGGAGCATGAAACGGCGATAGACGACGAGATTGTAGAAATATTCCTCGAAGAAGCCGTGGACATCCTCGACAGCGCCGGGCAGTCGCTCAAACGCTGGTTGCTGGCGCCCGACAGCGCCGCACCGTTGTCGTCGTTGCAGCGTGATTTGCACACCCTCAAGGGCGGTGCGCGCATGGCCGAAATCGGGCCCGTGGGCGACTTGGCCACTGAGTTGGAATGCCTGTACGAAGGGCTGGTGGACCGCCGCTACAGTTACTCCACCGAGCTGTCCCTGTTGCTGATGGCCAGTCATGAGCGGCTGGCCTTGCAGCTTGAAGAACTGCAACAGCACCAACCCCTGAGCGATGCCAATGAGCTGATCGCCGCGTTACGTGAATTCCGCCAGAACAGCACGCCTTCGGCTCCGGCCGAGGCGCCCCAAGCGTCGGGCGCTGATCCTGAATTACTGGATATTTTCCTCGAAGAAGCCGCCGACATTCTCGACAGCTCAGGCAGCGCATTGCTGCGCTGGCAGGCCGAGCCCGGCAATCGACAGGAAGTGGAAACCCTGCTGCGCGACTTGCACACCCTCAAGGGCGGTGCGCGCATGGTCGAAATTGCGCCCATTGGCGATTTGGCCCACGAGCTGGAATTTCTCTACGAAGGCCTGTCCGCCGGCTTGATCGCGCCCTCTGCGGAGCTGTTCGCGTTGCTGCAAGGTTGCCATGACCGCCTGGCGCAGATGATCGACGCTGTGGCGGATGGCCTGCCTGTAGGCTCGGTGGACAAACTCATTGAGCGCATCAAAAGCCTGTTGCACCCAAGCGTAGAGCCGGTAACGCCAGTGGCGTTGCCAGTCGGCAAGACGGAAGCAGTCGTCGACCCGGCTGCCGACATGGTGAAAATCTCCGCCGAGCTGCTCGACGACCTGGTCAATCTGGCCGGTGAAACCTCGATCTTCCGTGGCCGAATCGAGCAGCAAGTCAACGACGCACGCATCGCCCTGACGGAAGTGGAAACCACCATCGAACGCATGCGCGACCAACTGCGCCGTCTCGACACCGAAACCCAGGGCCGCATCCTCAGCCGCCAACAGGCCGAGGCCGAACGCCTGGGCTACGAAGAATTCGACCCGCTGGAAATGGACCGCCATTCGCAGTTGCAGCAGCTGTCCCGTGCGCTGTCCGAATCCGCCTCCGACCTGCTGGACCTTAAGGACACCCTTGAGCGCCGCAACGAGGATGCGCACGACCTGTTGCAGCAACAGGCACGCATTAACACCGAGTTGCAAGAAGGCCTGATGCGCACGCGCATGGTGCCGTTCGAACGCATGCTGCCGCGCCTCAAGCGCATCGTGCGCCAGGTAGCGGGCGAGTTGGGCAAAGACGTGGAGTTCAACGTCGGCAATGCCGAGGGCGAGATGGACCGCAACGTGCTGGAGCGCATGGCGGCGCCGCTGGAACACATGCTGCGCAACGCCGTCGACCATGGCCTGGAATCCCGCGATGTACGGCTGCTGGCCGGTAAGCCGGAAAAGGGGCGCATCACCCTGGACCTGACCCATGAAGGCGGCGACATTGTCTTCGACATGCGTGACGACGGTGCCGGTGTGCCGCTGGAAGCGGTGCGGCGCAAGGCGATCAAGCGTGGCTTGCTCGACCCCAATCAAGAGATCAGCGACCGCGACGTGTTGCAGTTCATCCTGCAACCTGGGTTCTCCACGGCGGAGAAGATCACCCAGATTTCCGGACGCGGCGTGGGCATGGATGTGGTGCATGAGGAGGTGCGTCAGTTAGGTGGCTCAATGTTCATTGACTCGACGCCGGGCGAGGGTGTGCATTTCCGCATTCGCTTGCCATTTACCGTGTCGGTCAACCGTGCGCTGATGGTGCAGTGTGCGGACTATCAATACGCGATTCCGCTCAACACCATCGAAGGCCTGGTGCGCGTGCTGCCGCATGAGTTGGCCGGGCACTATCAGCAGGATCCGCCGTGTTATGAGTACGCCGGCCAGCGCCACGAGCTGTTCTATCTCGGTGACTTGTTGCAGACCGTCAGCCGCCCGAAACTGCTGGGCCAGTACCAGCCCGTGCCGGTGCTGTTGGTGCAGTGCAATGAGCGGCGCGTTGCCATCCATGTGGACGCCATGGCCGGTACGCGGGAAATCGTGGTCAAGGGCCTGGGCCCGCAGTTTGCGGGTGTGCAGGGCTTGTCCGGCGCGACGATTCTGGGCGATGGGCGTGTGGTACTGATCATCGACTTGCTGGCACCTATCCGCGCCCGCCAGCCCGCGTTGCCGGCTCAAGCGGCTGATGTGCCGCTGATTCTCAACGATCCCCTGAAAAAGCGCCCGCTGCTGGTGTTGGTGGTGGACGATTCGGTCACCGTGCGCAAAGTCACCAGTCGCCTGCTGGAGCGCAACGGCATGAACGTGCTCACCGCCAAAGACGGCATCGACGCGCTCGCTGTGCTTGAAGAACACACCCCGGACCTGATGCTGCTCGACATCGAAATGCCGCGCATGGACGGCTTCGAAGTGGCGACCCAGGTGCGCGCCGACCCGCGGCTGATGCGCCTGCCGATCATCATGATCACCTCGCGCACCGGCCAGAAACACCGCGACCGCGCCATGGCCATCGGCGTGAATGACTACCTCGGCAAGCCGTATCAAGAGTCGGTGCTGCTGGAAAGCATCGCCTATTGGAGCAAGTCCCATGCTTGACCACCGCACCCGCCAACTCACCGGCCTGTTGCTGCCCCTGGCCGATCGTCACCTGGTGCTACCCAACGTCGCCATCGCCGAGTTGATCGACTTCCAACGCGGCGAACCGGCCAGCGATGCGCCGCCGTGGTATCTGCGGCAAGTGACGTGGCGCGATCGGCAAATCCCGTTGATCAGCTTTGAAGCGGTGTGCGGCGAAGCGAGTGTGACCGGCGCACGCTCGCGGATCGTGGTGCTGAATGCGTTGGGTGGGCGGCCGACGTTGAAGTTTATTGCGCTGGTGATCCAGGGCATTCCAAGGTCGTACAAGCTCGACAGCGAATTGAGCTACGTGGATGTGCCGCTGTGCCCGCTGGAGCTGGCGGCGGTGCAAGTGGGGGAGCATGTGGCGAAGGTGCCGGACCTCATGGGGTTGGAAGCCTTGCTGGTCGAATCCGGATTGGCCTGAGCACTATTCTCCAATTCAACGAGACCAACTGTGTGTGGCTTGCCTGCGATAGCGGGGTGTCACTCACGCATAAGCCAACTGACCCACCGCCATCGCAGGCAAGCCAGCTCCCACGCTGATCACAATCCGCGCAAACCGCTCAATCACCGGCTGCTCCCGATGCTCGGCCTGCCTTAAGTCATAGGCACTTTGCATCGACAACCATTGCTGGGCGATATGTCGGAATAGGATGGAGTTACTGTAGGCGAGTTCTGAGTTTGGAATAGGCGGGTTTGCAGGCCGCAGTGGAGTGGCTAGTTTCTGCACTCCTCACTGCCAGCAAGGATTCGCAAATGGCCGTACCGTTAATGCCGCCGGGTGTTTCACTTCTCGAAAATATGGCGACAGCCAAGTGCAAGGGCACTCATCTCTAGTCTTCAATTATGGTGCTACAGGCACGGTGCTGGGCATTCCCGAGCATGTTCTGTTACGGGCAGCAGGTGTCGCTCAAACATTCGCAAAAACCACCAAGCCGGAATTTGGCTCATGGTGGGGCGGTGACCCTTTTGGCGATGATCCTCGAGATCAATATTGGATAAGGAGAGGTATCGAGTATGCAATTTCTCAGGGCTACTAAGAGCCTCTTGCCGGTCCTGCGCAACTGCCTGCTGGTGGCCTGCCTGATTTATATCGGGGGCAATTGGATCATGTCATCCGGTACCCCGGATTTGGACGAAGTGGTTTTGAAACACTCCTTAGGCAACGGCAGCTCAATTTATGGAGCACGTGACGGTCAGGGCGGCGCGACAGTGGGGTTTTCCTACAGGTACTACGTTTATAAGGACTTAGGTAGTGATCGGGCAATACTGACAGCGCTGGTTTCGGCACATCCCTTTTTGAAAACCAAAGAGCCTGATGTCCAAGTGACTCGGGTGGATGGCGTCATCCACCTCATTGTCCGTGGGGAGGTTTATGAGTACCGCAGCTATCCGCTTGAAGGTTTGGGGGCTGTGAGCATCGACATGAAGTTGTAGGCCGGCCGGCTTCGGATTTTTCCCGCAAGATTTTGGGCAGTGCATGAACTTGTCGCGTGCAGCCAGCGCGCCTAGTCTTCGTCCCGTCATCGCAAAAAACGGTGACACGGACGTGCAAGTCCGGTTACATGTCGGCGCACCTGCGCCCATAGCCATTCAACGGGCGTTTTTTATGCCTGCTGTATTTGTTATGGCGGCTGTGCGTGGGAGATCCCTTGGGGTCTGCCGGGGTCCGATATGCCCGGTCTTGCACACCTGCGTACAGCTGCCACCTTATTCGCGTGCAAGTGAAAGAGGGCAGTATCCATCACATATCGGAGCTGTAAATCATGGTCAAACCTACCCCCAATCCGCCCCTTTTCACCGTAACCCCCCACCAAGACACCGAAACCCTGCTGGTTAACGCCAGCGAGACCCTGTCCTCCCTGAGCGCACTCACCTGCAACTTGGCCTTCGACCTGGACACCTCCCAGCGCGCAATCATGCTCGGAATCCAGCAAATGGCAGCGTTGGGGCAGTTGTTGGTTGATAGAGCGTTGGAGCACGGCAGCCCATCGCCGGAATCTTAAAGCGGTCTCAAATAGGGACTGATCGTTAACAAGCGCCACCGAGCAAATGGAATGCCGGGAACAGTTTTGTGCAGCGGGTGGTGCAGCAGGACAAGATCAATCTGATTGGGGGCAACCCATTGGAACCCACGGATGGACAGCAAGGCAAACCTGGAGAATCTGCAACGTAGCGGCGGCTTGAAGGCTGAGCCGCCGGATCGCAAAGAGTGTGATGGGCTGATGCGTTCAGCCAGGGATCGGTTGAAGGGTGCCGGCAATCCACAGTGATCATTCGCCAGCCGTTTTGACCGGGCTTAGAACGCTGCTCATGCTATCGCCCTTACGGCCTTGCGCTTGCAAGGGTATCGCTCGGACAAACGTTACCAGTTGATTGACAGCACGATCACACTGCAGGGAAACGTGGAGGACCTGTTGGCCAGCTATCAGTGAGAATGACTCGGTCAGAACGTTGGAGGGGGCGTCCTGGGGAATTGCGGCGAGTCGCGGATCACTTGCTCGCCCCATCGTAAAGATCCTCGCCCCACTGCCGATAGCCAATGGAGTTTTTCGACAGAAGTATCGACGCAATGTGGCTTTTGGATGGATTTGCCTGGCTCTACAACCTCAACCGTTTTACCGGCACGCTGCTGATGTGGTTTGGCGTGCTGGTGTTCACTGCGGTGGTAACCATGAACGTGCAGTCCAACCGGGGGAAGCTGTGGGGCTTTATGATTGCCACCGCAGGCGCGGTGTTTATTCTGGTGTACCTCGAAAGCCTCAAGCTGATCGGTGCCGATAAGGCAATCAAAGGCGTTGTGAGTAATTTCGTGGTCATGACCCTGGGCGGTCTCGGGTCGGGTCTGCTGGCGGTGGCGATTTCTCAAGGACCCACACCGGAAGAGGATAAACAGGCTCGTGGGTTTATCCGTGATCGTCTGCTAGATGCGCTTGAGTACGCTTTTGTGTATGTCGCGATCTGCTCGTTCACCCTGTTCGCGGTCTGCCTGCCGCTCAACCTGCTGGGGTGGCCTCCGGTCGGCGAGCATGACCTGCTGAGCCTGCTGATTGTGTGTCTGGGCGCATTGTTGGGTTACGCGATAGCGTCCCGCCCCAGTCGCTTGAGAAACTGGGAGCAAGTGGGTGCTTGCGCGCTGGTGGCGTTGCTCGTGCTGCTGTTACCGGTTTACGCGCAGGCGCTGTCAGGGCTGTGGGATTGGAGTTGGGCGGCCGTGTCGGGGTTGCACGTTTTTGCGGCGTTGGCGTTTTTCAGGACCCTATGGTTCCATCGCAGCGAATGGCGCAGGGTCTGAACGCCCGTGTTGATTGAGTCATCATTAACCCAAGCGTAACAGTCCAGCGTCCAGCTTGATTGATGGCTCCCTCAATCGCTCCTAAGGTAAGCCCACGACAGCAAATCCGTGGAGCGACCATGACAACAACAAAAACCCCCGACTCGCGCTGGACGCGGCGGCGCGACGAGAAGCAGCGGCGGCTCGGGCTGGTCAAAAAGTACGCAGACGGGGCCGTGCTGCCCAGCGACAAGATCGTGGAGGCGCTCGAAGCGCTGATCCTCCCCGGCGACCGCGTCGTGCTGGAAGGCAACAACCAAAAGCAAGCCGACTTCCTCTCGCGCTCCCTGGCCAAGGCCGATCCCGCCAAACTCCACGATTTGCACATGATCATGCCCAGTGTCGGCCGTTCCGAGCACCTGGACCTGTTTGAAAAGGGTATCGCGCGCAAGCTCGATTTCTCCTTCGCCGGCACCCAATCCCTGCGCATCAGCCAGTTGCTGGAAGACGGCTTGCTGGAAATCGGCGCGATCCACACTTACATCGAACTCTACGCACGGCTGGTGGTGGACCTGATCCCCAACGTGGCGCTCTCCGCCGGTTTCATGGCCGACCGCGCCGGCAATATCTACACGGGCGCCAGCACCGAAGACACCCCGGCGTTGATTGAACCCGCTGCCTTTAGCGATGGCATTGTCATCGTGCAGGTCAACCAGTTGGTCGACGACGTCACCGACTTGCCCCGTGTCGATATCCCGGCGAGCTGGGTGGATTTTGTGGTGGTGGCCGACAAACCCTTCTACATCGAGCCTTTGTTCACCCGCGACCCGCGCCATATCAAGCCGGTCCACGTACTGATGGCGATGATGGCGATCCGCGGCATCTACGAAAAACACAATGTGCAGTCGCTCAACCATGGCATCGGCTTCAACACCGCCGCCATCGAATTGATCTTGCCCACCTACGGCGAATCACTCGGCCTGAAGGGCAAGATCTGCCGCAACTGGACCCTCAACCCGCACCCAACCCTGATCCCCGCCATCGAAAGCGGCTGGGTAGAAAGCGTGCATTGCTTCGGCACCGAACTGGGCATGGAGAACTACATCGCCGCACGGCCAGACATTTTCTTCACTGGCCGCGACGGCTCGATGCGCTCCAACCGGATGTTCTGCCAGTTGGCGGGCCAGTACGCGGTGGACCTGTTTATCGGCGCCACCCTGCAAGTCGACGGTGACGGCCATTCCTCTACCGTGACCCGTGGCCGTCTCGCCGGTTTTGGTGGTGCGCCGAACATGGGCCACGACCCGCGCGGCCGTCGCCATGGCACGCCAGCCTGGCTCGATATGCGCCACGGCGACGCCCCCGAAGCTTTGCTCGAACGTGGCAAAAAGCTTGTCGTGCAAATGGTCGAGACCTTTCAGGAAGGCGGTAAACCGACCTTCGTCGACACCCTCGACGCGGTGGAAGTGGCGCGCAAAAGCCGCATGCCGCTGGCACCGATCATGATCTACGGCGACGACGTGACTCACCTGCTCACCGAAGAAGGCATCGCCTACCTGTACAAGGCACGATCCCTTGAGGAGCGCCAGGCGATGATCGCCGCCGTCGCCGGGGTGACCGCCATTGGCATGCGCCACAACCCCAAGGACACCGCACGCATGCGCCGCGAAGGCTTGATCGCCTTGCCCGAAGACTTAGGCATCCGTCGCACCGACGCCACCCGCGAGTTGCTGGCCGCCAAAAGCGTGGCTGACTTGGTGGAGTGGTCCGGTGGCCTGTACAACCCGCCCGCCAAGTTCAGGAGCTGGTAAATGCGCGCCCTCAAACTGCATGAACTGAGCCTGGCTGAACGCCTGGCGGATATGGCCGTCGATGCGCTGATCGATGAGGCTGACTTGTCGCCAAAACCTGCGTTGGTCGACCGGCGTGGCAACGGTGCCCACAGCGATTTGCACTTGGGCCTGATGCACGCCTCGGCGCTGTCGCTGTGGCCGATGTTCAAGGAAATGGCGCAAGCGGCTATCGAATTCGGTGAGGTCGGTTTGCCCCTGCGCGAAGCGCTCGGGCGCATTGGCCGTGAAGGGGAGCTGGCGATGCTCGCTACCACCGACGGCGTGAATACCCATCGTGGTGCGATCTGGGCCCTTGGCTTGCTGACCGCAGCGGCAGCCCTGCAACCACGCTCCATAACGCTGACCGCAGCCAGATTAGCCTTGCTCAACGACCGCTTCGCGCCCCAGCCCATGAGCCACGGCGCCCAGGTAGCCCAACGCTACGGCGCACGCGGCGCCCGCGAGGAAGCGCAACTTGGATTCCCCTCCGTGATGCAACGTGGCCTGCCGCAACTGCGCAAAAGCCGCCAGCAAAATACCGGCGAACAGAACGCTCGCCTGGATGCGTTGCTCGCGATCATGACTGACCTGGCCGACACCTGTGTGCTCTACCGCGCGGGTATCGAGGGGCTGAACGCCATGCAAAAAGGCGCTCAAGCGGTGTTGGACGCCGGTGGCAGCGCAAGCCTCGCTGGGCGTCGCAGCTTGCACGAACTGGACAACCAGTTGCTGGCCCTGAATGCCTCCCCCGGTGGTGCTGCCGACCTGTTGGCCGCCTGCCTGTTTATCGATCGCCTCGACGGAGCGTTGTGATGGAAACCTTATCCTTTGAATTCCCCGCCGGGCAGCCGCCAAAAGGCCGCGCGCTGGTGGGTTGTGTCGGCTCGGGCGACCTGGAAGTGCTGCTGGAACCAGGCACGCCGGGCACGCTGACCATCCAGGTGCAGACCTCGGTGAATGGCGCCGAGCACCGCTGGCAGCATCTGTTCGAACGCATCTTTCAGGAGCAGACGCCACCGGCGTTGAAGATTGATATCCACGATTTCGGCGCGACCCCTGGCGTGGTGCGTTTGCGTCTGGAACAAGGCTTTGAGGAGGTGGGTCATGACTGACTTGCTCGCTAAACACAGCTTTGTTGAATTGGGTGCGCGGCAGCGGGCAAAGGCGCTGCTGGATGCAGGTTCCTATCGTGAATTGATCGACCCGTTCCAGCGCGTTATGTCGCCGTGGCTCAGCCGTCAAGGCGTGGTGCCGCAAGCCGATGACGGCGTGGTGATCGCCAAGGGCAGCATCGCTGGCTTGCCGGTGGTGATCGCGGCGATTGAGGGCAATTTCCAGGGCGGCAGCCTGGGTGAAGTCGGCGGTGCAAAAATCGCGGGCGCTCTGGAGCTGGCGGCTGAAGACAATCGCAAGGGCATTCCCACCCGCGCAGTTCTGCTGCTGGAAACCGGTGGCGTGCGCTTGCAGGAGGCCAACCTGGGCCTGGCGGCGATCGCGGATATCCATGCAGCGATTGTCGATCTGCGCCAATACCAGCCGGTAATCGGCGTGGTGGCGGGCAGTGTCGGTTGCTTTGGCGGTATGTCGATTGCGGCCGGGCTGTGCAGTTACCTCGTTGTCACCCGTGAAGCGCGCCTGGGCCTGAATGGCCCGCAAGTGATCGAGCAGGAAGCCGGCCTGGAAGAATACGACTCCCGCGACCGGCCTTTCATCTGGAGCCTTACCGGCGGTGAGCAGCGCTTCAACAGCGGCCTGGCCGACCGTTATGTGGCAGACGATGTGGCGCAGATTCAGCAGACCGTCAGCGCACTGCTGCAACAAGGCCTGCCCGCCCGGCAACGCAGCCGTCAGGCCGACTATTACCTGGCGCGCCTGGCCGAATTGGATACCACGCCGCAAATCGAACCGGCGACGGTGCGCGAGCTGTATCAAGGAGAACGCTCATGAGAGGCTTGCAGTGGTTCAATGCATTGAGCGTCGGCGCGACGCCTGTTGCGGGTTTGCCGGATTCTCTGAAAGTGGCCGACGGCGTAGTGGGCGAACACGCCGTGCGATTTCTGGCCGTGGTCACCGACGAACACAATCGCTTCCCCCGCGCACGCAGTGGCGAAGTCGGGTTGCTGGAAGGTTGGGGTCTCGCTAAAGCGGTGGATGAAGCCATCGAGAAGGGCGACAAGCGCCCGCTGATCGCTATCGTCGATGTGCCGAGCCAAGCCTACGGCCGTCGCGAAGAAGCCCTCGGCATCCACCAGGCCCTGGCCGCCGCCGCCGACAGCTACGCCCGCGCCCGACTGGCCGGGCATCCGGTGATTGCGCTGCTGGTGGGCAAGGCGATGTCCGGAGCATTCCTCGCGCACGGCTATCAGGCCAACCGCCTGATCGCGCTGCGTGACCCTGGTGTGATGGTGCACGCCATGGGCAAGGCCTCGGCGGCGCGGGTGACCCTGCGCAGTGTCGAAGAACTGGAAGCCCTGGCCGCCAGCGTACCGCCGATGGCGTATGACATCGACAGTTATGCCAGCCTTGGTTTGTTGTGGGAGACCTTGTCGGTCAGCCAGATTGAACAGCCCACGTCGGACGACGTGGCGCGGGTCAGCGATTGCCTGGTGAGTGCGATCAAGGCTATCGGGGGGAGTGATTTGAGCGGGCGTCTCGGTGCAACCAATCGCGCTGCGTCCAGCCATGTTCGGCAACTGCTGCGGGAACAATGGTGAACGCGCACGACCTGCTCTGGGGCATGACCCCGGCGCACCTGCCCGCTGATGCACCGGCCTGGGCGGTGGAGGTGATCGGCGCCGGTCACCCGGTGGTGGTGCGTCGCGCCATTACCCAGCCGGGCCTGGTTGCAGTGGGTGTGCGCGGGCGTGTGCGTGAGCAGCGGCTTGCCGCCGAGATGCCCATCGCTGCGCTGCAGCGGCGCGTAGTTCCGGAAGCTTTGTGCGGCGTGGTGTCGACACGGAACTTGCCCGCATTGCGAGCACTTGCGTCGCTGCAGACGGTACTGGCGAACGAAACCTGGGGCGTCACTGGCAGCGCAGGCTTCGAACTGGCCACGGGTATTGAAGCGCTGCATGCCCTGAGCGACCTGGATTTGATTTTGCGCACGCCCGAGCCATTGGCGCGAGGTGATGCTGAGGATCTGCTGGCGATTCTCGACACTGCGGAGTGTGCCGTGGACCTGCAACTGCAAACCCCTTTCGGTGCAGTCGCCTTGCGCGAATGGGCGAGCGGGTCGCGCCGTGTGCTGCTCAAAACCGTCAGCGGTGCGCACCTTGTGCTTGATCCATGGCAGGCCGTGGCATGAGCAGCCTTCTCGTGTTCCCCGGCCAGGGCGCCCAACGCCCAGGCATGCTCCAGGCGTTGCCGGCCGCTGTGTTGGAGCAAGCCAGCGATGCCTTGGGTGAGGACGTTCGCGCCTTGGATTCGGCGCAAGCCCTGGCGAATACCCGCGCCGTTCAGCTTTGCCTGTTGATCGCTGGCGTGGCCTATGCGCGCTTGCTGCAACACACCCCGGATTATGTTGCGGGCCTGTCTATCGGTGCCTATCCGGCGGCGGTGATCGCAGGCGCGCTGGACTTCAGCGACGCAATCAAACTGGTCAGCCTGCGCGGTGAGCTGATGCAAAACGCTTATCCACAGGGCTACGGAATGACCGCCCTGATTGGCCCGGAGTTTTCCACAGTCGACCCTCTGTTGGCCGATATCCACAGCCCCGAAACCCCGGTGTACCTGGCCAATATCAACGCCGACAACCAAACCGTGATCGCTGGGAGCGACGACGCCATGAAGCAGGTCGCCAGCCGCATTAAAGGTAACGGCATCGCCAAACGCCTGGCCGTCAGTGTGCCGTCGCATTGCGCGTTGCTGGAGCAGCCGGCCAGGGTACTGGCCGAGGCATTCGTTACGCTCAAGGCGCCACGCATCACCTACCTGAGCAGCACCCGCGCGCGGCCTATCCACAACCCGGAACAGCTACGCGATGACCTGGCCTTCAATATGTGCCGCGTCGTCGACTGGCGCGGCACCGTGCAAAGCGCCTATGAGCGCGGCGTACGCCTGCAGATCGAACTGCCCCCGGGCGCCGTGCTCACCGGCCTGTCGCGCCGTGTGTTTGAACAAGGCACGGTGATCGCCTATGAAGGCGCCCGCCTGGATACCTTGCAAGCCTTGCTGCAAGAGGAGGAACGCCGCCACCGATAAAGCACCACCCAAGGCTGTCGAAGCACAAAAACAACAATTTCGATCGAGCACTTTGAGGACAACAACAATGATTATTTACGGTGTGGCGTTTTTGGCGCTCTGTACGTTGGCCGGCCTGTTCGTCGGTGAGCTGCTGGGCAAATGGATGGGCATTCCGGCCAACGTCGGCGGGGTGGGTATCGCCATGTTGCTGTTGATCGGGCTGGGCAGTTACCTCGCCAAGCGCGGCTTGTTTACCGGTAAATCGGAGCAGGGCGTGAGCTTCTGGGCGGCCATTTATATCCCGATCGTGGTGGCCATGGCTGCCCAGCAAAACGTCTACGGTGCAATCAGTGGCGGCCCGATGGCGATTCTGGCTGGGGCACTCGCGGTGGTGCTGGGCTTTGCCCTGGTGCCAGTGCTTATGCGCATCGGCAACCGTGAGCCAAGCGCGGTTGTTCCCACCAAAGAAGCCGGGTGATTGCCATGTACGAATCGATGATGAAAGTGATCACTGGCTACGGCCTGATCAGTGGCTTTGCGGTAATCGGGCTGACCATGTGGGTCTCTTACTGGATCTGCGACACCTTCACCAAAGGCCGCCTGCACGGCTCGGCCATCGCTATTTTGTTGGGGCTGGTGCTGTCTTACGTGGGCGGTGCGTTTACCGGTGGCTCCAAGGGGGTGGTGGATATTCCGTTTTTGTCGGGTATCGGCCTGCTGGGCGGGGCGATGCTGCGCGACTTTGCCATTGTTGCCACGGCGTTTGGCGTGAGTGTCGATGAGCTGAAACGGGCAGGATACGTCGGTGTATTGGCGTTGTTCGTGGGCGTGGGCTCATCGTTCATCGCGGGCGTCGGGGTGGCCATGGCGTTTGGCTACACCGATGCCGTGAGCCTGACCACCATCGGCGCCGGCGCCGTGACGTACATTGTCGGCCCGGTGACCGGTGCGGCGATTGGCGCCAGTTCCGAAGTGATGGCACTGTCGATTGCCGCCGGGTTGATCAAGGCCATTCTGGTGATGGTGATGACGCCGTTCGTTGCCCCGCTTATCGGCCTGAATAATCCGCGCAGCGCGGTGATTTTCGGCGGGCTCATGGGCACCTCCAGCGGTGTGGCTGGCGGCTTGGCGGCAACCGACCCGAAACTGGTGCCTTACGGTTGCCTGACCGCGGCGTTTTATACCGCGTTGGGCTGTTTGTTGGGGCCTTCGCTGTTGTTTCTGATCATGCGCGGGTTGGTGGGTTAGCGCCCCGATTGGCATACATCCGACACTCCGCCAACAGCGCGAGCAAGTTAGGGTCGCGCTCCTTGGCCTTCAAGAACACCACGCCAATCTGCTGCTGCAACCGATACCGTGGTTGCAGCGGTATCAGCTTCACGCGGTTCTCATACACCGCCGCAATCCGCCCCGGCAGCAGTGCATAACCCACCCCTGAACTGACCATGCTCAGCAGCGTAAAGATGTCATTCACTTGCATCGCCACCTTTGGCTCGAACCCCGCCTGCTTGAACACCCGGTTGCCGTCCTGATGGGTGGCAAAGCCCTGGGTGAGGGTGATGAACGTGGCGTCGCGGACGTCGGCCAGGTCAATTTCCTGCTCGCGGTCGAATGGTGATTCGGCGGGAGTGGCGAGGAAAATGTCGTCGGTAAACAGCGCGATCTGTTCGCAGTCGGGCTCGTTGGCGTGCTCATCCAGGGAGATGAGGATCGCGTCCACCTCCATGTTCTTGAGCTTGTAGAGCAGGTCGAAGTTGGAGCCCAGGATCAGGTCGATGTTGAGTTCGCTGCGACGGATTTTCAGGCCCATGATCAGCTGTGGCACGGTCTTCACCGTGAGCGAATACAGCGAGCCGAGCTTGAAGCGTTCGGCGGAGAAACCAGCGGCCTCGCGGGTCAGGCGCACACTGTCGACCACATCGGCCACCAGTTTCTGTGCACGCTCTTCCAGTACGTAGGCGCTTTCCAGCGGGGTGAGGTTGCGCCCTTCGTGTTTGAACAGCGGGCAGCGCAGCGCATTTTCCAGTGAGTGGATGGCGCGGTGCACGCTGACGTTACTGGTTTGCAGCTCGGCGGCGGCGCGGGCCAGGTTGCCGGTGCGCATGAACGCCAGGAAGATTTCGAGCTTTTTGAGGGTGAATTCTTCGTCGATCAGCATGGCCGTAGGCTCTTGTTCGAATGCCGACAATTGTGCCCGCAAAACCGCCCGGCGTCGCCGGAACGTCATAAGCCGCTTGCACTCTGATGCGCAAGGCTGGACGCTTGCCTGCCAGTCGTTAACGCTTACGGGAGGGCAGTGACAGATGTACCACGGGGAACGATTCAACGCCTGGAGCCATTTGCTCGGTGCAGTCGCGGCGTTTGTAGGCGCAGTGTGGATGTTGGTGGTGGCGAGCCTGGATGGCAGCCCCTGGAAGATCGTCAGCGTGGCAATTTATGGTTTTACGCTGCTGGTGTTGTACAGCGCGTCCACCGTGTATCACAGCGTGCAGGGCCGCCGTAAAGAAATCATGCAGAAGGTTGATCACTTTTCGATCTACCTGTTGATCGCCGGCAGTTACACGCCGTTTTGTCTGGTGACCTTGCGAGGGCCGTGGGGCTGGACGCTGTTCGGCATCGTGTGGGGGCTGGCGGTGATCGGCATCCTGCAAGAGATCAAGCCGCGCTCCGAGGCGCGCATCCTGTCGATCGTGATTTATGCGGTGATGGGCTGGATCGTGCTGGTGGCGGTCAAGCCGCTGATCGCCGCGCTGGGCACGGCAGGGTTTACCTGGCTGGCGGCGGGTGGGGTGCTGTACACCGTCGGCATCATATTTTTTGCCTTGGAGGACCGCCTGCGGCACTCCCATGGGATCTGGCATTTGTTTGTGATTGGCGGCAGCCTGCTGCACTTTGTGGCGATCATGCATTACGTGCTCTAACAGACAACACATTTGATCCTCGTTGTTTTGAAAATCGGCTTTTCACAGCCGTTCCAGCAGCTCTCGGGCGCGGTGGCCGAAAATCTCCAGCAGATTAGCCAGCATATGCGGCGGCGGTTCATCGGCGCGGGTCAGGGCGTACAGCGTGATCGGCAGCGGCGGAGTGAGCGTGCGGATGCAGGTGGCGGCGGTCGAAGCACCGAGCGCGGTGAAGGGGTCGATCACCGTGAGGCCGGCGCCGGATTCCACCATCGCACGGGCCAACGAGTAGGTTTGTACGGAGATCGTCACTCTTGGCGGCGGGTCGACGTTTTCCAGGTAGCTGTCGAGTTTTGCCGCCAGCGGGTCGGCGCTGGAAAGACCTATCAGCGGCGTGCCCGCCAGATCAGCCAGGGGCAGCGGGTTGCTCAGCTCGGCATCAGACCAATAGCCTTTGGACGCCAAGGCCACCAACACCCCGTTGGCCAGCACTTGCGTGGTCAGCCCTGGATGGCCAGAGAAGTTGAGCGTCAGCGCCAAGTCAATCTCACGCATCAGCAGCTTCTGCACCAGCTCGCGGCTGTGGTCGCTGGACAACTCGCAGGCCATGTCCAGGTAGTCGCGTTTCCACTCCAGGATTGCTGGCGGCAGCAGTGACAGGGCCAGCGCCGGGATCGCGCCGATGCGCACACTCTGGCCCGGTTCACGGCGCAAACTCTTGGCCAGGCGCCGTACGCCTTGCAGGCTTTCGGTGACTTTCTCCACTTCGCTTTCCAGCGCCAGGGCTTCCGGCGTGGGCTGCAACTTGCCGCGCACGCGCAGAAACAGCGGGAAGCCCAGTTGCAATTCCGCGTGCTGCAACACCTTGGTCACCGCCGGTTGTGACACATGCAGCAGTTGCGCGGCGGCGCTGACGGAGCCGGTCTGGCGGATGGCCTGGAAGATTTCGATATGACGCAGGCGCATGGCAGGTCCATAACCTTTATTTATAGGTGACCCATCTTTATTCATTGTCGGTGGCCTGTCACCTGCCCCTAGGCTTGAGGCCTCTTGATTAAACGGCGGGCGGCGGGAATGGTGCACATTATTGGGGGTGGGGTGATTGGTCTGGCCAGTGCGTATGCGCTGGTGCGCGCGGGCCACGAGGTGACGGTGATCGACGTGCGCGAGACCCTGGGCAGTGAAACCAGTTTTGCCAATGGCGGGCAGTTGTCCTATCGCTACGTGGCGCCGCTGGCCGATGCCGGCGTGCCGCTTCAGGCCATCGGTTGGCTGTTGCGCGGTGACTCGCCGTTAACGCTGCGCCCACGCCTCGACCCTCAGCAATGGCGCTGGATGGCCGCGTTCCTCGGCGCCTGTCGTCGCGCGGTGAACAAACGCAATGCCGCCCACCTGCTGCGACTTGCCTCCCTGAGCCAGGACACGTTGCAGCAATGGCGCGAGGATGATCATCTGGACGGCTTCCACTGGCGGCGCAACGGCAAACTGCTCACCTTCCGTAAACCCAACTCCTTTGCGCATGCCCGCAGCAAGGTCACCGATATCCTTCAGCAGCAGGTGCTGTCGGCCGCCGATTGCGCACGCCTGGAGCCGGCGCTGGCGGGCGGTGGTTTTGTCGGTGGGATCTACACGCCGAATGAGGAGGTGGCGGATTGTCATGCGTTCTGCCAGCGCTTGGCGGCGCGGCTTGAAGCGTCCGGCCGCTGCCGCTTTTTGCTGGGGCGCAAGGTCACTGGCATTCGCCACGCTGGCGGTGGGGTGCAGGCTATCGAACTGGGCGCAGAGGTGATGCCGGTCGAGCATCTGGTACTCGCGGCCGGGTATCGCAGCGCGGAGTTGGGTGTGCCGCTGCCGCTGTACCCGCTCAAGGGTTACAGCCTTAGTGTGCCGATTGGCGCGCAGCACCAGGCGCCGAAGGTGAGTATCACCGACTACGACCGCAAGATCGTCTATGCGCGCCTCGGCGAACAACTGCGGGTGGCGGCCATGGTGGATATCGTCGGCTTCGACGCCAGCCTTGAACCCAAGCGCCTGGCGCTGATGAAACGCCAAGCGCTGGAGACATTTCCTTTGGCGGGCGATTACGCCGATGCGGTGGAATGGGCTGGTATGCGCCCGGCCACCCCGACGGGCGTGCCGCTGATTGGGGCCAGTGTCTATCCCAACCTGTGGCTGAACCTGGGCCACGGTGCACTTGGCTTTACCCTGGCGTGCGGCAGCGGCCAGCTGCTGGCTGAGTTGATCGGGCAACACGCGCCATCTATTGATATGCAGGGCCTTGCGCCCCAGGCTGCTTGAATGTTCACAACCCCAAGACCAACGGAGAAGAACAATGAAAAAAATCCTGTTGACCGGCTGCACCCTGGCGCTTTTGCTGGGCGCACACGCCCATGCGAACCAAGCGCCGTTGGACGGCACGCTGGGCAAGATAGCTAACGCCAAGTCCATCACGTTGGGCTATCGCGATGCGTCGGTGCCGTTTTCCTACGTCGGGGATAACAGTGGCAAGCCCATGGGCTATTCGGTAGAGCTGGCAAACAAGATCGTCGAGCGCATTCAGCAGAAAACCGGAGTGGCGAAGCTTAATGTGAAGTACAACCTGGTGACTTCGCAGACCCGTATCCCGCTGGTGCAGAATGGCACAGTCGACCTGGAATGCGGTTCTACCGGGGTGACGGCCGAACGGCAGAAGCAGGTGGCGTTTTCCTACGGGTTTATCTACGTGAAGGGGCAATTGCTGACGGCCAAGGACAGTGGCATCCAAGGCTTTGCTGATCTTGCGGGCAAGAACGTGGTGACCACCGCGGGTACCACCAACGAGCGTTTCCTCAAAAGCTACAACGCCGACCACAAGGCCAATATGTTTGTGATCAGTGCCAAGGACCATGGCGAAGCCTTCAAGATGCTCGAGACCGGCCGTGCAGCGGCGTTCTATATGGATGACGCGTTGCTTTACGGCGAGCGCGCCAAGGCAAAGGACCCGCATAACTGGGTGGTGGTGGGGAAGGAGCAGTCGCGGGAAATCTACAGCTGCATGGTGCGCAAGGACGACCCGCAGTTTCTTGCGGTGGTTAACGAGACACTGGCTGATCTGTACCGAAGCGCAGAGATCAACGCGATTTACCAGCGCTGGTTTGAATCACCGATTCCGCCCAAGGGCTTGAACCTGGAATTCCCGATGACCAGTGAATTAAGGGCGATTATTGCCAAGCCGGTGAGTGACCCTGTGGAGTAAGGGGGTAACCCGATCCAACGGTGGGCGCTGGTAAGCCAGCTCCCACCGTTTTGATTGGGTTTGCAACGGAAGAGGGTTAAAAGTCGCCCCACAGTTGTTGGGCGACGGCCAGAGCCACTACCGGCGCCGTTTCGGTGCGTAGCACCCGCGGGCCGAGGCGGGCGGCGTGGTAACCGGCGGCTTGCGCGGTTTCGACTTCCTGGTCGGTCAGCCCACCCTCAGGCCCGATCAAAAACGCCAGGCTTGATGGTTTGGCATGGCTGATCATCGGTTCAGCCACGGGGTGCAGCACCAGCTTCAAATCCGCCTCGGTCTGCTTCAACCAGTCCGCCAGCAACAGTGGCGGGTGAATCACCGGTACCGTCGAGCGCCCACATTGCTCGCAGGCGCTGATGGCCACCTGGCGCCAGTGCAGCAGGCGTTTGTCGGCGCGTTCATCCTTGAGGCGTACTTCGCAGCGGTCGCTGAAAATCGGCGTGATCGCGTTGACCCCCAGTTCGGTGGCTTTCTGAATCGCCCAATCCATGCGCTCGCCCCGGGACAGGCCCTGGCCCAGGTGGATATGCAGCGGTGATTCGGTCTGACCAGCAAAGCGCTCCGTGAGTTGCACGGTGACACGTTTCTTACCGACTTCCAGCAAGTTGCCGAGGAACTCCTGGCCGGAGCCGTCGAACAGTTGCACAGCATCGCCTTCGCCCATGCGCAGCACGCGGCTGATGTAATGCGCCTGGGCTTCGGGTAATTCGTGGTCGCCGAGGCTCAGCGGGGTGTCGGTGAAAAAGCGGGACAGTCTCATTTCTGTTCTCTGGAAAAGTTGGTTAGGCAATCAACCTGGATCGCGGAAGCCCGGGTGGAAGTCTTTTGGCACAGCGACACTGACGTTGCTTTTGGTGGCGATGTCGATCCCTTCACTGGCGACTTCAGCCAGGAAGTCGATCTGCTCCGGCGTAATCACATACGGCGGCAGGAAATACACCACGCTGCCTAATGGTCGCAACAGCGCGCCACGTTCCAGGGCGTGCTCGAACACTTTCAAGCCACGGCGCTCCTGCCACGGGTAAGCGGTCTTGGTGGCTTTGTCCTGGACCATCTCGATGGCCAGCACCATGCCGGTCTGACGCACTTCCGAAACGTGAGGGTGGTCCACCAGGTGCGCGGTGGCGGTCGCCATGCGCTGGGCCAGAACCTTGTTGTTTTCGATGACGTTGTCTTCTTCGAAAATGTCCAACGTCGCCAGCGCCGCCGCGCACGCCAGCGGATTGCCGGTGTAGCTGTGGGAGTGCAGGAACGCGCGCAATGTCGGGTAGTCGTCGTAGAAGGCGTCGTAGACGTCATCGGTGGTGACCACGGCGGCCAACGGCAGGTAACCGCCCGTGAGCGCCTTGGACAAACACAGGAAGTCCGGGCGGATACCGGCCTGCTCACAGGCGAACATCGTTCCAGTGCGGCCGAAGCCCACGGCGATTTCATCGTGGATCAGGTGCACACCGTAGCGGTCGCACGCTTCGCGCAGCAGCTTGAGGTACACCGGGTGGTACATGCGCATTCCGCCGGCGCCCTGGATCAGCGGTTCTACGATGACGGCGGCGACGGTGTCGTGGTTGTCCGCCAGGGTCTGTTCCATGGCCAGGAACATGTTGCGCGAGTGTTCTTCCCAGCTCATGCCCTCGGGGCGAAGGTAGCAATCCGGGCTGGGCACCTTGATGGTGTCGAGCAGGAGCGCCTTGTAGGTCTCAGTAAACAGCGGCACGTCGCCCACCGACATCGCGGCGATGGTTTCGCCGTGGTAGCTGTTGGTCAGGGTGACGAAACGCTTTTTGTCAGGCAGGCCGCGGTTGAGCCAATAGTGGAAGCTCATTTTCAGCGCGACTTCGATACACGACGAACCATTGTCGGCGTAGAAGCAGCGTGTCAGGCCTTCAGGCGTCACCTGCACCAGGCGTTCGGACAACTCGATCACCGGCTGGTGGCTGAAACCGGCGAGGATCACGTGCTCCAACTGATCGACCTGGTCCTTGATGCGCTGGTTGATGCGCGGGTTGGCGTGGCCGAACACATTGACCCACCAGGAACTGACGGCATCCAGGTAGCGCTTGCCTTCGAAGTCTTCCAGCCACACCCCTTCACCGCGCTTGATCGGGATCAGCGGCAATTGCTGGTGGTCTTTCATCTGGGTGCAGGGATGCCACAGCACCGCAAGGTCGCGTTGCATCCACTGGTTGTTCAAGCCCATCGTTATCTCCTCGAAGCGGTCCTGCGGCGTGCGCAGGTAAAACAATCGCGCAAGCCTATGCAATGGGCGGCTGTGTCACAAGACATTACCTGTGAATGGGGTGTAAACGCAGGACGGTCTGTCACGTTTCTTCTGGATAGTCCTTAATCCATTGTTAATTTACTCTTCATACCCTCAAGATCGTATTTCTCGATATTTCAAAGCAGAATTTTCCGCTTTAATTCGATAGGTAAATCGCTAGTCTTGGGCGCAGCTACTACGGGATTAAGTACATGCAGTTACGCAATTCACCGGCCCGCTATGGCTGGGTCAGCATGGTTCTGCACTGGGGCGTGGCCTTGGTGGTATTCGGCCTGTTCGCTCTGGGCTTATGGATGGTCGGCCTCGACTACTACAGCGCCTGGCGCAAAGAGGCACCGGACCTGCACAAGAGCATTGGCATCACGCTGTTCGCCATCATGCTGGTGCGTATCGTCTGGCGCTTGGTCAGCCCGCCACCACCGCCCTTGACCAGTTACAGCCGCATGACCCGCATGGGGGCCGCGTTTGGCCACGCATTCCTGTATCTCGGGTTGTTTGCCGTGATGATCGCCGGTTACCTGATTTCCACCGCAGACGGTGTCGGTATCCCGGTGTTTGGCCTGTTTGAGATTCCTGCCGTGGTTTCCGGACTACCGGACCAGGCAGATAATGCAGGCTTGGTGCATCTGTACCTCGCTTGGGTGTTGGTGGTCTTCGCCGGTTTGCATGGCGTGGCTGCGTTGAAACACCACTTTATCGATCGTGATGTGACCCTCACGCGAATGCTGGGGCGCAAAGCCTGATGTTCAACCTCGACTCACAAGGAATAGAAAGCATGTTGAAAAAGACCCTCGCCGCTCTGGCAATCGGTACTGCCCTGCTGTCCGCAGGTCAGGTGATGGCTGCTGACTACAAGATCGACAAGGAAGGCCAGCACGCCTTCATCGACTGGAAAATCAGCCACCTGGGCTACAGCTACATTCACGGCACCTTCAAGGATTGGGACGGTACGTTCAGCTGGGATGCGGCTAAGCCAGAAGCCAGCAAAATCGCAGTCGACGTGAAAACCGCCAGCCTGTGGTCGAACCACGCAGAGCGTGACAAGCACATCGCCAGCAAAGACTTCCTGGACGTTGCCAAGTTCGCCGACGCCAAGTTCGTCTCCACCGCTGTTAAGTCCACCGGCGCGAAAACCGCTGACGTGACTGGCGACCTGACTTTCCACGGCGTGACCAAACCTGTGACCTTCAAGGCCACGTTCAACGGCGAAGGCAAGGACCCGTGGGGCGGCGAACGTGCTGGCTTCAACGCCACCACCACGCTGAACCTGAACGACTTCGGCATCAAAGGCCCAGGCCCGACTTCCCAGACGGCAGACCTGGAAATTTCGCTGGAAGGTGTTAAGCAAAAGTAATTTCTGCCCGTGCACAAAAAAACCGGATCTCAGGATCCGGTTTTTTTATGCCTGAAATGTCGTCAATAGCGGTAGATCAGTCACTTTAATGTTGGCAGGGATATCGCTATCGCAGGCAAGCCAGCTCCCACAGAAAAGCTCATTGAATGTTGCGAAGTCAAAAAAAAATGCCCCGCATCAAGCGATGCGGGGCATTTTTATGAGGCGTCTAAAATCAGCGGTTGCGAGTCAGCAACGCTGGTTTTTCACCACGAGGGCGGCCTGGCAGTTGATCCAACTGCTCAGGTGTCGGGAAGCGATCCACTTTCGACTCCTTGTGGATGATCTTCGGCGCCGGGCCACCACGCGGGTTCTGCACGGCCGGTTCGGACGAGCGAGGCTGGTCGTCACGGGCTGGGCGGCGGTTGTTGCTACGCGAGTCTTCGCGACGGGCTTGACCGTCACGCGGTGCGCCATTTCGCGGGCCGCTGCGCTTGGCAGGTGGCGTGCCGGTGGTACCGCCGCTGCTGTTACGCGGGCCGTTCTGACGACCGCCCTGAGGCTGGCCGCCACGTGGCGCGCCCGAACCGGTGCCTGCACCTGCACCCGGAGCTTGCCCACCTGGGCGACGGCCACGACCTTGGGCGGGTTTTGCCTGAGGTACGTAGTCAGCGCGGTTACCGAAGTTATCGATATCGTCGTCAAGGAACTCGTCTGGGGCGCGATCAGCAGCGGCGCGTGGCGGCTGGCTCGGCTGGCGCTGTTCGCGGGCCGGGGTACCTTCACGGGGCTTTTGCTCGCGGGCTGGGCGCTCGCCACGGCCGTTGGTTGGCGCTTTTTCCTTGCCGCCTTTGTCTTTGCCCTTGTCGCGACGACCACCGCCACCGCCGCCGCCGTTCGGGCCATCGCCCTTCGGACCGCGTGGGTTGCGTGGGTTACGCACGTCTGGGCGCTCGCGCGCTTCAGGCTTCTCAGCTTCCACGGCGCTGGAATCGAAGCCCATCAGGTCGCCGTCGGCGATTTTCTGCTTGGTCATGCGTTCGATGCTTTTCAGCAGCTTTTCTTCGTCCGGTGCAACCAGGGAAATGGCTTCACCCGAACGACCGGCGCGGCCGGTACGGCCGATACGGTGCACGTAGTCTTCGTCGACGTTTGGCAGCTCGAAGTTGACCACGTGTGGCAACTGGTCGATATCCAGGCCGCGAGCGGCGATATCGGTGGCAACCAGGATGCGTACGCTACCGGCCTTGAAGTCGGCCAGGGCTTTGGTGCGCGCGTTCTGGCTCTTGTTGCCGTGGATGGCGACGGCGGTGAGGCCGTGCTTGTCCAGGTACTCGGCCAGACGGTTGGCGCCGTGCTTGGTGCGGGTGAACACCAGCACCTGTTCCCACGCGCCGGCGGTGATCAGGTGGGCGAGCAGCGAACGCTTGTGGCTGGCGGCCAGGCGGAATACGCGTTGCTCGATACGCTCGACCGTGGTGTTCGGCGGCGTGACTTCGATGCGCTCCGGGTTGTGCAGCAACTTGCCGGCCAGGGCGGTGATGTCCTGGGAGAACGTTGCCGAGAACAGCAGGTTCTGACGTTTGGCCGGCAGGCGGGCAAGGACCTTTTTCACGTCATGGACAAAGCCCATGTCGAGCATGCGGTCGGCTTCGTCCAGCACGAGGATTTCCACGTGGGACAAATCGACGCTGCCTTGGCCGCACAGGTCGAGCAAACGACCTGGGCACGCCACCAGCACGTCTACACCACGGGACATGGCCTGAACCTGTGGGTTCATGCCAACGCCGCCGAAGATGCAGGCACTGACGAACTTCAAGTCGCGGGCATACAGCTTGAAGCTGTCGTGCACCTGGGCGGCGAGTTCGCGGGTTGGGGTCAGGACCAGTACGCGCGGTTGGCGCGGGCCGTGACGCTGGGATTTGTCCGGGTGACCGTTGGGGAACAACCGCTCCAGAATCGGGAGGGCGAAACCGCCGGTTTTACCAGTACCTGTCTGAGCCGCAACCATCAGGTCGCGACCTTGCAACACGGCGGGAATGGCCCGCTGTTGCACCGGAGTAGGCTCGGTATAGCCCGCTGCCTCGATGGCGCGGACTAAAGCCTCGGAGAGACCGAGGGAAGCAAAGGACATGAGTAATCCTGTTTTAGTTAGGGCTTGGCCCAAAGGGATAATCTTGCCGGGCGTGAATGGCGCTTAGGGGAGCGCAATCCCGTCCGGTCCTGCTGCGTCTGGCGGGCACTCCATCGGCTCGCGCGGGCTAAAAGCTGCGCAGCAGCGGGGTTGGGTGCCTTTTTCAAGACCTCAGCGGCCGGGCGTAAGCCTGGCGGAAAGGCCGGAGTATAACAGAGCAATCACCGCGCGCTGCTTTCCTGCTGCTCAACGGTGCGTCCAGCCCCTGTAATCGCTTGGATTCCACCATATTTTGCGCTCAAGGCGGTGTAGGCGGGCTCTTGCTTGAAACGTTTAAGTTCTGCGGCGAAGCGTTGCACCAGCAGGTCCATGCCCGCGCCACGGCGCACGGCGAGGTACTGCTGCTGGCGGCTGACCACTGCTGGCGCCTGGCTGACCTTGCCCTCCAGGTCCAGTGCCTTGATCACATGCTGACCCACCCGGCGATCGGTGATCAGCAGATCGATGCGCCCGAGCATCAATTTGCCGAAGTTGGCCTCATGACTGGGGGCAGCTTCGCGGTTGAACAGGGTCGAATCGCTGAATTCTGCGCCGTACAGGTAGCCCGGTGACGTGCCGACGGTAAGGCCGCGAAGCGCTTCAAGGCTTTGGGCGGGATGAGGGCGCTCATTGGCGTAGAACAGCACGAACTCCACCTCCGACAGCGGTTCGCTGGGGTAGAGCAGCAAGGCATCGCGCTCATGGCTGTGGAAAATGTCCAATGCGCCATCGGCCTGTCCCTGGTCGAGCATCGCCAGGCAGCGCTTCCAGGGCAGGAATTGCCATTGCACCTCGACCCCCAGGCGCTGGAACACGATGACTGTGGTTTCGTAGTCCAGCCCCTGCATGCTGCCGTGTTCCTCATACACGTAGGGTGCCCAGGGCTCGGTCACAATGCGCAATTTCTCGCCATAAGCGGCCAGGCTCAGGCAAGTAAAAAGGGCAGCGGTCGCAAGCTTCAAAATGATGCGCATGCCCTGAGATTACGACGCTCCTGCATTAAAGAGAAGCTCTGGCGCACACATCTGCGAACGATGCTATTTGGCCTCTGAGGTCATCAGGTGTTCGTAGATGGCTGCGCGCCGCTCGCCAAGTATCAGGCGCACCAGGGGGTTGGCGAACCAGTGCTCCAGTTGGTGCGCGTCGACCGGGCATTTCTGGCGTTCTTCCTGATTCTGCCGGGCCTTGTCCCACCAAACCGTGCCACATGCCTGGTCGAATTCGTTTTCGTGCTCGTAGCAGCCGTAGAGAATCTCGCGGATAAATTGCTGCTTGCGCTTGGGCAGGGCCAGGGTGATCAGCTTGTACACCATGCGCTGCAGGCGCGGCGGGCGTGGCAGGTGGGCGGATACCTTGCGGGTATCGGCCAGTGCCACGGCGCTGGTGGGGGCGGCGCCGTGCTTGGCGACCCACGCCAGGACCTTGGCGCGGAACAGCTGTTTGCGGCTCCAGTAGTGGTGGATCAGGTCCGGGCACTGGCGTACGTTGACCTTGCGGTAAGCGGCAACCGACAGGCAGAACTCTTCCAGAGTGTAGGCTCCGTGGGCCATTGGGAACAGTTCGTCCATCAGCTCAATGGAATGATCCAGCAACGGCGCGTCTTGCCGGGTCAGGCCCATGACGCCGGAGTTGAGCAGCCACATATCGTCGTCGGCCACGCCTTTGTCGGCCAGGTAGTTGGCCAGGGCCTTGTACAGCACACTTTCGCGGTTATCGCCGTACTTGGCCTGGAAGGCATTGCACAACAAGGTGCCGGGGGCGACGCGTTCGAACAGTGCCATGGGCGAGTCGTGGAAAAACGTGTCGGTGTCGATCAACAGCGCCTGTTCCGCCGTTTCAAGCACGTGGCGCAGCAGCACGTGTTTGGTTCGAAAATGGTAGCCGTGGGGCTCGCTCCACTGTTTGCGCGTGGCTTCGTCCAGTGCGTGGACCTGCACCGGCAACCCCACGTAGGGCGCCGGGTTGTCGCTGAACACCTGGATGTCCAGCGGCATGTCCTTGGCACCGCCCAAATGGGACAGCGCGCTGGCGATGCTGAATACGGCTTCCTGATGGTAGGTCTCGGCGCCGAATACCAGGTAAACCAACTGCGGGCGAGGTGTCGAGGACGCTGTATTCATTTACTGCGGGCTTCCATTCCAAGGATTTTTGAACAAAAAAGGCCCCCGTATGAACGAGGGCCTGGATGCTACTCAAACGACCTCAGCGCGGCAGCTTGAGGTTGTTCCAGATCGCAAGGCTCGGCTCAGCCTGGTTAAGGGTATAGAAGTGCAAGCCTGGCGCGCCACCTTGCAACAATTCTTCACACATATTGGTGATGACCTCTTCGCCGAACGCCTGGATGCTCTTGACGTCATCGCCATAGGCTTCCAGTTGTTTGCGCACCCAGCGCGGAATCTCGGCACCGCAGGCGTCGGAGAAGCGCGCCAGCTTGCTGTAGTTGGTGATCGGCATGATGCCCGGTACGATCGGGATGTTCACACCCATGGCCTGTACCCGCTCGACGAAGTAGAAGTAGCTGTCGGCGTTGAAGAAGTACTGGGTGATTGCGCTATTGGCACCGGCATTCGCTTTACGGACGAAGTTTTGCAGATCGTCTTCGAAATTGCGTGCCTGCGGGTGCATCTCCGGGTAAGCCGCCACTTCGACATGGAAGTGATCGCCGGTTTCTTCACGAATGAAGCTCACCAGGTCATTGGCGTAGCGCAGCTCACCGCTGGCCATGCCCATGCCGGACGGCAGGTCGCCGCGCAGGGCAACGATGCGCTTGATGCCGGCTGCCTTGTATTGAGTCAGCAGGCCGCGCAGGTCGCTCTTGCTGTCGCCCACGCACGACAAGTGCGGCGCGGCGGGAACTTTGACTTGGCTTTCCAGCTGCAACACGGTGTTGATCGTGCGATCACGGGTCGAGCCACCCGCGCCGTAGGTGCAGGAAAAGAAGTCGGGGCTGTAGCTGGCCAACTGCGTAGCAGTCGCCATCAGTTTTTCATGCCCAGCATCGGTCTTGGTCGGGAAGAACTCGAAGCTGTAGCGACGGTCTTGGGACATGGAGGAGGTCTCCAGCTGCAAGTTGCAAGCTTCAAGCTGCAAGAGGGCGGCGCGCCTGTTCTTGTAGCATGAAGCTCACAGCCCACAACTGCTTAAAGAGCAAGGAAGTAGCAAGCCTTCACACAAACGCTTTTACTTGCCGCTTGTAGCTGAAAGCTTGCCGCTGCTGTCAGTACCTATAAGCGTGCGGCTTGAACGGACCTTCAACGGTCACGCCGATGTAATCGGCCTGGGTCTTGGTCAGTTGAGTCACGACGCCGCCGAAGCCGCGGACCATTTCCAGGGCCACTTCTTCGTCGAGTTTCTTCGGCAGTACTTCCACGGTCAGGCGCTCGGCTTTCTGGGCTGGCGACAGGTCGGCGTACTTCTGGCCGAACAGGAAGATCTGCGCCAGGACCTGGTTGGCGAACGAGCCGTCCATGATGCGGCTTGGGTGGCCGGTGGCGTTACCCAGGTTAACCAGACGGCCTTCGGCCAGCAGGATCAGGTAGTCATCGTTCTGCGGGTTGAAATCACCAGCGCCGGTACGGTGAACCTTGTGCACCTGCGGCTTCACTTCTTCCCATGCCCAGTTCTTGCGCATGAAAGCAGTGTCGATCTCGTTGTCGAAGTGACCGATGTTGCAGACAACGGCGCGCTTCTTAAGGGCTTTGAGCATGTTTGCGTCGCAAACATTCACGTTGCCGGTGGTGGTCACGATCAGGTCGATCTTGCCCAGCAGGGCGTTGTCGATGCTTGCTTCGGTGCCGTCATTGACGCCATCGATGAACGGCGAAACCACTTCGAAGCCGTCCATGCAGGCTTGCATGGCGCAGATCGGGTCAACTTCGGAGACTTTAACGATCATGCCTTCCTGGCGCAGGGACTGGGACGAGCCCTTGCCCACGTCACCGTAGCCGATCACCAGGGCTTGCTTACCCGACAGCAGGTGGTCAGTGCCGCGCTTGATGGCATCGTTCAGGCTGTGACGGCAGCCGTACTTGTTGTCGTTCTTGCTCTTGGTCACCGAGTCGTTGACGTTGATGGCCGGGATTTTCAGCTCGCCCTTGGCCAGCATGTCCAGCAGACGGTGTACGCCGGTGGTGGTTTCTTCGGTTACGCCGTGGACGCGGTCGAGGATCTGCGGGTACTTCTTGTGCAGCAGCTCGGTCAGGTCGCCGCCGTCGTCGAGGATCATGTTGGCATCCCAAGGCGCGCCATCTTTCAGGATGGTTTGCTCCAGGCACCACTCGTACTCTTCTTCGGTCTCGCCTTTCCAGGCGTAAACCGCGATACCGGCAGCAGCGATAGCGGCAGCGGCCTGGTCTTGAGTCGAGAAAATGTTGCAGGACGACCAACGCACTTCCGCACCCAGGGCAACCAGGGTTTCGATCAGCACGGCAGTCTGAATGGTCATGTGGATGCAGCCGAGGATCTTGGCGCCTTTGAGTGGCTGCTCAGCAGCGTACTTGCGACGCAGGCCCATCAGGGCAGGCATTTCGGATTCGGCGATAAAGGTTTCGCGACGGCCCCAGGCGGCGAGGGACATGTCGGCGACTTTGTAGTCGGTGAAATCTGCAGGCGTGTTGACAGCGCTCATGAAGAGCCTCCATTCGTAGTGTGCGAATGGGCGCCGTTGTGCGTTTAGTATCAGGCCGAATAAACCAGGCCGGACAACGCCCCATCCGAGCCTGACAGGTTGAACCTGCTGCAGCGCCCCTCGGACAGGTGGCGGGAGAACGGTGGTGGCCGTTCGAAATCAGGACGATTATAGCTTTCTTTGTCTGGTGAGTGGCAAGGGGCAGCTACAAGCGACAAGCTACAAGCGGCAAGTAAAAGCGAATTGGCTTTTAACTTGCAGCTTGCAGCTTAAAACTCGAAGCTGGGGGCCATAACCCAATCGTCCAACCCCCTCAACGTCGGAGCCCCCCCCATGAACTTTCATACCCGCAAATGGGTAAAACCCGAAGACCTCAACCCCAACGGCACCCTGTTCGGCGGCAGCTTGCTGCGCTGGATCGACGAAGAAGCGGCGATCTACGCCATTGTGCAATTGGGCAATCAGCGCGTAGTGACCAAGTACATCTCTGAAATCAACTTCGTGAGTGCCTCGCGCCAGGGCGACATCATCGAACTGGGCATCACCGCCACCGAGTTCGGCCGCACCTCCATCACCCTGACCTGTGAAGTGCGCAACAAGATCTCCCGCAAAAGCATTCTGACGGTCGAGAAAATGGTCTTCGTCAACCTCGGTGAAGATGGGCAGCCTGCACCTCACGGCCGCACCGAGATCAAGTACGTGAAGGATCAGTTTCAGGACGACAGCCTTCCCGAGTAACCACGCCGCGGTTTGATTTGCTTTACCAAATCATTCCGCATGGATCGTTGCGCGGCGCGCTCATCACTCAGGACCACACCCTGTAGAGAGAGCCCGTGGATGAAAGTGTTTAATTCGATTGCGCAGATTCATCCCTCATTGAGTGAGAAGGGTCATTTCCCGGCCCATCAAGCTGAGAAGACGCCTCTGGTGGAGGGGGTTGGCAAGCGCAACCTGACGCTCCTGCGTGATAACCAGGGACGGGTGGAGGTGATTTTATCGGCACCGCCCGTCACGAGCTTGGTGCTCAGTGGTGGTGGGGCCAAGGGCATCGCTTTTTCGGGGGTGGTGCAGGCACTTGAGGGCGCCGGACAGCTGCAAGGTATCCAATCGACCTCCGGCTCATCTGCTGGTGCGATTTCAGCGGCGCTGATTGCCAGCGGAATGAGGGCTGCGGCGTTCGACAGGTTGTCGGACAGCATCAATTTGCCAAGCCTGTTGAACAGCAGCGATGCCGTGACGGCCTGGATGCAAGAGGCCAGTACGGCACTTGGCAAACTCACTGGCC
The DNA here is from genome assembly GCF_963970525.1 of Pseudomonas sp. EA_65y_Pfl1_P113. Lineage (NCBI taxonomy): Bacteria > Pseudomonadati > Pseudomonadota > Gammaproteobacteria > Pseudomonadales > Pseudomonadaceae > Pseudomonas > Pseudomonas sp. EA_65y_Pfl1_P113. The sequence goes on along the minus strand of NZ_CAXAQM010000021.1, from coordinate 20,928 downwards.
GCTTGCCCGGCTCCGTCGGCGCGGTTTCTCAGTTGTTGATGACCTTGCTGCCGCGCTTGCAGACTGAAGCCTTGCCCCTGGAAGATTTGATCCGCAACGAGTCGCGCCAGTCGATTCTTGGCCACATCGCGCAAACCCCTGGGGAAACCCGACCCGCCGAAGTCATCGACATTGCTGACAAACTGAGTGCCGGTGGCGGCCCCACGTTTGGTGATCTCGAGGTGTTGAGCCGGCATATTCCTGCGATCAAGCAACTCAATATCACGAGCACCGGCATGTTTGCCGGCCGCCCGCAGTTGGTGGTGTTCAATGCCAGTCTGACCCCGCAGATGGACATTGCCAGGGCGGCGCATATTTCGGGTGCGCTGCCGATGGTGTTCAAAAAGCCGGTGGAGCAAGGTCATGGTTTCCAGGCGTCAGCTGAAACCACCGCGTTCAAAGACGGCGGCTTGCTGCTCAATACCCCGGCGCCAGGCGTGGTGGAAAGGTTATTTCCTGACAGCCCCTTGAACAAATCTGAATCGTTGATCGTCAAGTTCGAGGCTGGCATCACTGATGCGCCAGTGCGCAGTAGGCGTTTTTTCAGCCGTGTGGCCGACCGCATTACAGGCGTTGCGCATTCGGCCGCTGGCGCCTTTCAAGATAAAAAGCTCGAAGCGTTTGCCGATCAGATTGTGACATTGCCCCTCAAGACCGAAAAAGGTGACTTTCGTGGCCTGCTCACGGGCACAGTCAACTTCACTATGCTGCATGAGCAGAAGCAACACCTGCAGGCAAAGGCGCGTCAAGCGGTGGAGGCACATTTGGAGCGTCGCACCACGGCACTTGAGCATCACGCGTTCCATTCGCTGGATGAGGCAGTGCTGGCCATGGATGATGAAATGCTCGCCAGTGTGCAACCGACGCTGCACAAGGACCCGGCCGCTGCTGATGTCCTCATGTTTCGAAAGAGCGCGCAGCAGGTGTTGAAAACCCTGGATGACGCGATTGGCGAGGCCAATCAGTCACAGGCCGCGTTGGTGTTCACGCCGAAAATATCAACGGCATTGCGTAATCTGAATGCGCTCGCCAAAAGGCCTGAGCAGATCGATTGGTTGGCGCGGCGCCTCAATGTTACAGGCCAGCGCAATTTCCAGCAGTTGCTGCAAGTGGCGGCCAGACAGATCGCAAGCGATGCAGTGCCGATGTCCAACGTCATCGGCGGCGCTGTCGCCGAGATGAAACTGCGTGACATAGCGATGAAGGCTGAGAACTTCACACGGGAAGTCATTTATCCCTCGTTGTTTCGGCTGGGCCAACCCGAGTCCAACGTGGAACTGTTGCACCGCGCAGCTCAAGACATAGCGTGGGCGAACACGCCCGCCGAATTCAACCGGGTGCTCGATACCCTCAGTGACAGCTACAAAGCGCGTAACAAACCCTGGGACAAGGCGTCCGGCTCGACCACTGTGGAGATGGCAAAGGCCTGGCGTGTGCAGGTTTAGTTGCTTGGCCATTGAACAGCCACTGTGGCGGCGTGTCGTAGCTACAAGCACCCCTTGGACTCTGGATAATCATGGCCACTGACGAATCAGGCAAAACCCCTAATCTGTCGCAGGAAGAGCAACAGGACGTCGACAAAAACCAACCGCCCCGTGCGGCGGTGCTGCATGAAATCATCCGCACTCAGGGCGACCAGGAGCTGGAGCGCAATGTGGCTGCGTTGTGGTGGTCGGCGTTGGCTGCTGGCCTGACAATGGGCCTTTCATTGATGGCGATGGGGCTACTCAATTCGCGCCTGCCAGACGGCGAAGGATTCAAGGTTATTGCCAGCTTCGGCTACTGCGCGGGCTTCCTGGCGGTCATTTTGGCGCGCCAGCAACTGTTCACCGAAAACACGCTGACCGCTGTGCTGCCCGTGATGAGCAAGCCCACCCTCGGCAACGCGGGGCGCCTGTTAAGGCTATGGACCGTGGTGCTGGTGGGCAACCTGTGTGGCACTTTGCTGGTGGCTTACGTGATGTTGCACCTGCCGATCTTTGACACCAAGACCGACATGGCCTTCCTCGACATTGGGCGCAAGGTCATGGAAAACGATGCCGGCCAGATGTTTGCCAAGGGCATCATCTCCGGCTGGATGATCGCCACCATGGTCTGGATGATCCCCTCCATGGAAAGCGCCAAGATGTTCATCATTATCCTGATCACCTATCTCATGGCGCTGGGGGACTTCACTCACATCGTCGTGGGTTCGGCAGAGGTCTCGTATCTGGTATTTGCAGGCGAGTTGCCGTGGAAGGATTTCTGGTTGGTGTTTGCCGGGCCGACCCTGGCCGGCAACATCATTGGTGGCAGCTTTATCTTTGCGCTGATCAGTCACGCGCAGATTCGCAGCGAAGGCAGCCTGGCGGGCAAGAAAGCTGCGGACCCGAGGCATCCGCAGCAGATCAACAAGGATCAGTGAGCGTCAGGCGTAGCCTGGGGCTCGTCACGTAGAACCTTTCCAGGCGCTACGGTTCATAGCGGTAGGGTGCGGCCAGATGTTTTTAGTGCTAAAACTCTAATCGCTGTTTAAAACTAAAAAAGGAATGAGTCATGACGGTCGCTTTCTGGTGTGTGTTGATCGCAATTTTTCTGCCTTACCTGTGTACCGGCGTGGCCAAGTTCAGCGGCGGAAAGTTTCGGCCGCGCCACAATCACGACCCGCGTGCATTCCTCGAGACGCTCGAGGGGGTTGCCAAGCGAGCCCACAGTGCACAACTCAACAGCTTTGAAGTCACCCCGGCATTTGCGGCGGCGGTCATTGTCGCGCACCTGGCCGGCACGGCTGAATTGGTGACCATTAACGTGCTGGCCGTGCTGTTTATCACCAGCCGCTTGTTGTACATCATTTGCTATCTGGCGGACTGGGCAATGCTGCGCTCGGTGGTGTGGGCGGTGGGCATGGCGTTGATTGCGAGCTTCTTCTTTATCTCGATCTAACGTTTGACGCGAATCCTCCTGTGGGAGCGAGCAAATCCGCTCCCACATCTTCAGTGTCTGTCAGCTTCCGACAGGTGTATCCGGCACTTGCGGCAACGCTGCGCCCTTGGGCCACAGCATCCAGATCTGGCCTTGCTGTTTCATATTGCCCGCCAGTTCACCGGCTGCATCGCCGGTGCCCCAGAACAGGTCCGCGCGCACTTCACCGGTGATTGCACCGCCGGTGTCCTGTGCGGCCACGGGTCTCGTGATCGGCGAGCCATCCGGCTTGGTGGTCGACAGCCACAACAGAGTGCCCAACGGAATCACCTTGCGATCCACTGCTACGCTGTAGCCAGGGGTCAACGGCACGTTCAAGGAGCCGCGCGGGCCTTCATTGCTATCGGGGCGGGCGCTGAAGAACACATAGCTCGGGTTACTCGCCAGCAGTTCCGGAATACGCTGCGGATGCGCCTTGGCCCAGGCGCTGATGGCACCCATGGTCACGTCTTCTTTCTTCAACTCGCCTTGCTCCAGCAGCCAGCGACCGATCGGGCGGTAAGGGTAGCCATTCTGGTCGCCATAACCGACACGAAGTTGGCGTCCGCCCGCCAGTTGAATCCGGCCCGAGCCCTGGATTTGCAGGAATTGCAGGTCCATCGGGTCTGTCAGCCAGGCAATCGGTTTGGCGGTTGAACCCTGGCCGTTGATGGCGCTGGCATCGTCATAGGGCTTGAGTACGCGACCTTCCAGACGACCGCGCAGGCGCTTGCCCTTGAGCTCGGGGTAGATGCTTTCCAGGTTGACGATGATCAGGTCGTCCGGCACGCCGTACACCGGCACGTTGGCTTTGGCGGTCTTGGTCAGGCTGCCGGGGTAGACCGGTTCGTAGTAGCCAGTGATCAAACCGTTCGGGGTGTTGTCGGCCGAGCGCAGGCCGAACACATCCAGGCGCTCTTTTAGAAACCCGCGCACTGCCACTGCGTTGCTCGGGACCGTGGCGGCTGCCGCACAGGTCGCGCCCCATACCGGGTCTGCCTTGAGGCGTTGGCAGGCGCTGCGCCAGGATTCAAAACCGGCCAGCAGGTCGCTGTCGGATACTGTCGGCAAGGCTTCCCACGGCGCACTGACATAGGTGGCGACGGCGTGAGGCTTGGAAGTTTCATCCTTGGCTGTTTCTTTGCCCGCGTCGCAGCCGGCCAGCAGCGCGATCATCGGTAGAGCCCACGCCAGGCGGCGGCTCCAGGGTTTCAAGCTGACATTCATACAAACAATTCCTGAAGCGATTGCCCGCGTCGCAGCGCTTTTGGGCAACCCTTATTAATAATAGGGCTATTGGTCTTTGCGGGCGGGGCGAGGATACTGGCCGCCGTTTCCCGCGACCTCGAAGCCACCATGACTTTTAAAAGACTGACCGTTGTACTGCTGGCCTGCCTGACACTGTCCGCCTGTGGCGGCGTTGATCCGAATTCGCCGCTGGGCCAGCGCAAGGCGATCTTCAAGCAGATGCTCAAGACCGGCGAAGACCTGGGCGGCATGTTGCGTGGGCGCATCCCGTTCGACGGCGCTAAGTTTGCCGAAGGTGCGGTCAAGCTGGATGCATTGTCCCATGAGCCGTGGAAGCATTTCCCGAGCGTGCGCGAAGAAGATCACACCAGCGCCAAGGACGATGTCTGGCAGAAACAGGCGCAATTCCAGCAATTGGCCCGCGGCCTTGAGGCGGCCACCGGTGAATTGGTGACCGCCAGCCAAGTGCAGCCTTACAAGGCGAGCAACCTGGGGCCTGCTGTGCAAAAAGTTGAAGATGCCTGCAGCGCCTGCCATAAACAGTTCCGGGACCACTGATCGGTTTTACTGGTCTAGCTCCTCCACGGCATCCTGCAGTTCCTTGCGGGATTCGGCGAGCTTGTCCTTACGTTTGTTGATCTTGTCCGCGTCGCCTTTTCTCATGGCCTTGTCCAGATCGGCCTGACGGCGGCTGACCTCATGCTTGGCGTCGAGCACCTTGTTTTCCCGCTCCTTTTTCAGGGATGCGTCGGTGCAGTTGGCGGTCACTTCGCTCAGGGCTTTTTCCAGGCCGGCTTGTTGCGCACTGTTGCCGTGGGCCTTGGCCTGTTCGATCTGGGTGCTGATGGCTTGGCGCTTGGCGGCGCAGCCGGTGAGCTGCGGTGCTTCCTCCGCAGCCAGTAGCGGAGTGGTCATGAAGCTTGCGACGGTCAACAGGGCAAGCGGTGCTAGAAATTTCATGTGGGACTCCAAGGTCGCAATCTGGTGGCCGGCTGGGGTCTAAAACCCGTCGATGCCGGCCGCGCGTAATGTGTCTGCCAAGGCCTGTACTTGCGGGTCGCGGAAAAAGGCGCTCAATTGCGCTGCGCGGCCCGGGCCGATGCCGTCGATGGCCAGCCAGGCTTGGGTATCTCTGGCGACCAGCGTCTGCCAGTCGCCTTCCAGGTTGTTACGTGCCGCAGGCGGTACACCCAAGGCTTTGAGCCATTGTGCGAAGGGCCGTTGCCGCGCGCTGTGAAGGCTTTTGAGCACTCGCGCACGGCTGCGATCACCGAAGCCATCAATGTTAGCAAGCTCTGCCGCATCCAGGGTCAACCAATCGAGAAAGCCTGCGATTAGACCGGCCTGGATTAATACGTTCCAGGTCTCGCGGCCGATGTGTGGCAAAGCGAGGCCCTCGTTGCCACTCAGCCAGGTAAGGCGTGCCAGCAATTGTTCTTCACAACCGGGGTCCAGTTGCCAGCAGCTCAACGCGTGGAATTTTCCTGGGTTGGGCACTGGCAGCTCCGCCCTTGTGATGTTGCGCAGAATGACCTCATCCAACCGAGGAATGACTTGGCCCGCCAGGCTGATCGAAACCTGGTCACCGGGGCGGATATCCAGCGCTTGCCAACGCTTCAATGAGCCCACGCTTACCCGGCTGATCTGCCGGTCATCCAATCGCACCGGTTCCAACGCCAGCATCGGGGTCACGCGCCCGGTGCGGCCGATCTTGAATTGCACGTTACGCACCAGCGCCAAGGCCTTGGCCGCCGGGTACTTCCAGGCAACCGCCCAGTAGGGCGCGCTGGCCTGCCAGCGATCGGCGGGTGCGCGCTGCGCCTGGTGCAACACCACCCCATCGCTGGCGAACGGCAGAGGGTGGTTGTACCAATAGGCGCGCCAGTGCGTGGCTTCGTTGGTGTCGCGGATGGGCTGGCTGTAGCGCCGGCTATCGGTGAAACCCCAGCTTGCCAGCGTGGCCAGGCGCTCGCTGAACCCTGCCGGCCCCTCAGGCCAGGCCCAGACGAACAGACCAATGCCGGCGGCGTCGGTGTCGCTTAATCGTTTGCGGTTCATCAGCCCGGCCACCTTGCTGCGGGCATTAAGCCCTCCGCTTGCCGATTGCACATGGTCGTCGAGGTGCCAATAAAGTTCGCCTTGCAGCACCACGTCGATGGGCTCTGGCAATTGCTGGACAATGCTGGGGATTTTGCGCGCGGAGGCAGACCAGTCGTGGCCCTTGACGCCATCGCCTCGGCTGATGACTTGACTCAGGCGCCCCTGGCGATACACCACAGTCACTGCAACACCGTCTACCTTGGGTTGAATCCATACATCCTCGCGCTTACCCAGCCAGCGACCGACGGCCTGTTCATCCAGCAGTTTCTCCAGACCGGTATGGGCAACGGGGTGAGGCAGGGTGCCGCGTGAACTCGCGAGAGGGTTGTCGGGCGTCGCAGTGGGCTCGGGAAAGCACCGACGCCAGTGAGCCAATCGCTGGCGCGCCTGGTCGTAAAGTTCATCAAAGACCGGGGATTGGCCAAGCCGGTGGTAGCTGTCATCCCACTGGCGGATCTGTTCGGCCAAGGTGTCGACCTGCGAGCGGGCTTCGTCCGGGCAGCCTTCGGCCCACACCCAGAAGGGTAGTGCGCTGAGTAAAAGGGCAAATAATGAACGCATCATGAGCATCCTTGCTCGGAAAGGGTGCCCAGCCTAAATGATCCGCGCGGGCACAAAAAAGCCCCGGCAGTGCGAGGCTTTTTACTGGGTGTTTCTATTTACTTGAACAGCCCGCCCAGGGCTTTCACTGCGTCGGGCTTATCGGCCTTGGCCTCTTGGTTTTGCTGCTTGGCGTCGGCTTTGGCTTGGGCTTCAGAGAGTTTGTTGCAACCTTTGTTGATCTGGTCCTGCGCGGCTTTGAAAGCCTTCACTTTCATCTTGTCCTTTTGGGCTTCGGCGGCATCGATCTTGGTTTGCAGGTCTGCAGATTGCTTCTGGCAGTCGCCGGAATTGCGGCCACCCAGTTGGGAGCCCAGGGCGCCACTCAGTGCGCTCAGGTCGGCGGCGTTTACTGGCAGGGCGAACAGGCTGAGCAGAAGAGCGGCAGGGGCGAGCGTGGAGATGCGCATGAAAAACCTCAATGTTCGATTGCCTGCACACGTGTCTATCCCGGGCTGGCGCAGGGCAATATCCAAATAAGGTAGGGGGCCCGAGAGGGCGCGGATTCTAGAGCGCCATCATTGTGCCTTCAAGATTTGGATCCAAAAAATGTGAAAGTCATCGCGCGAGTTGCCGCGCAATAAAAAGCCCCGCCGGGCAAACCCGGCAGGGCTTTTGTGTACCGGCAGCGATTACAGGCCGGCGGCAGTCCGCAGGTCGTTGGCGCGGTCGGTTTTTTCCCAGGTGAAGGTGGTGAAGGTGTCGTCGCCGACAGTCTTCTGCGCAGGGGTACGACCGAAGTGGCCGTAGGCTGCGGTTTCCTGGTACATCGGGTGCAGCAGGTCGAGCATGGTGGTGATCGCGTAAGGGCGCAGGTCGAAGATCTCACGCACCAGTTTCACGATCTTGTCATCGCCGATCTTGCCGGTGCCGAAGGTATTCAGCGAGATCGACGTAGGCTGGGCCACGCCGATAGCGTAGGAAACCTGGATCTCGCAACGCTCGGCCAGGCCGGCAGCGACGATGTTCTTGGCCACGTAACGACCGGCGTAGGCCGCCGAACGGTCAACCTTGGAAGGGTCTTTGCCCGAGAACGCGCCACCGCCGTGACGGGCCATGCCGCCGTAGCTGTCGACGATGATCTTGCGACCGGTCAAGCCGCAGTCGCCTACCGGGCCACCGATGATGAACTGGCCAGTCGGGTTGATGTGGAACTGGGTGTCTTTGCTGAGCAGTTCGGCAGGCAGCACGTGCTTGACGATCAGCTCCATCACGCCTTCGCGCAGGTCAGCATAGGACACGTCCGGGTTGTGCTGGGTCGACAGAACCACAGCGTCGATACCGACGACTTTGCCGCCCTCATAACGGCAGGTCACCTGGGACTTGGCATCCGGACGCAACCAAGGCAGCAGGCCGGATTTACGCGCTTCGGCCTGGCGCTGCACCAGTTGGTGCGAGAAGGTGATCGGTGCTGGCATCAGCACGTCGGTTTCGTTGCTGGCGTAACCGAACATCAGGCCCTGGTCGCCGGCGCCCTGGTCTTCCGGCTTGGCACGGTCGACACCCTGGTTGATGTCCGGGGACTGCTTGCCGATGATGTTCATCACGCCGCACGTCGCGCCGTCGAAGCCGACGTCGGAGCTGTTGTAGCCGATGTCGGTGATCACGTCACGAACGATCTGCTCAAGGTCAACCCAGGCAGTGGTGGTCACTTCGCCAGCGATGATCGCTACACCGGTTTTCACCAGAGTCTCGCACGCCACACGGGCGAACTTGTCTTCAGCAATGATGGCGTCCAGCACCGCGTCAGAAATCTGGTCGGCGATTTTGTCCGGATGCCCTTCAGACACGGACTCGGAGGTGAAAAGGGAGTATTCGCTCATCTCGATGTTTTCCTGATTTTACCGATGGTGAGTGTCGCCAGCCGGCCGCTGAAAATGGCGGACCTGGATCTGGAAACCATTACGTAAACCTACATAGAGGCTTTCCCCGGGAACGAGTCCCGCAGCGGTGGCCCAACGGGCCAGATCGTCCTGTTCAAAACCCAACCAGAGATCACCGCAGGCCTCCCTGGCCCAATTCTGGTTGTGGCTGCATAAATCCGTAACCAATAGGCTACCGCCGGGGTGCAGCAACCCGGCCATTTGTTTGAGCGCGTCGGCGGGGGCGGCGAAATGGTGCAAGACCATGTTCAACACCACGCAGTCGGCTTTAATCGCTGTGCTATTCAATGCATCAGCCAGTTGCAGGCGGACATTGCCCAGTGCCTCGCGCTCGCAGAGCTGGCGCGCCAGTTCGAGCATCGCCGGGCTGTTGTCCAGCGCCGTGACCTGGTGAAAACGCCGCGCCAGTTCCGGCAGGAAACCGCCATCGCCTGGGCCGACTTCGAGTGCTGTGGCCTCATCACTGAAGCTCAGCTTGTCGAGCAGCGCCAGTACGCTGTCGCGGTATTGGGCAAGGCCGGCAATCAGGTCTTGCTGGGCGCGAAACTTGTCGGCAACCCGTGCGAAAAAATCCTGGCTCGCGGCAGCCCGCTGCCCGTGGACCTGGCCGATGCGGGACTGCACATCCCCCGGCAGCTCCAGGCTGTCCACTTCTTCAAGCAGGGCGGCGTGCAGCTTGCCACCGAGCAGTTCGGTGTGGGGCAGGGCGCGGCGGTAGAAAATCGCATTGCCTTCGCGGCGGGTGGCTACCAGGTCGGCTTGGGCCAATACCTTCAAGTGGTGACTCATGCCGGACTGGCCAATGGCGAAGATCTGCGCCAGTTCCAGTACGCCAAAGGAATCGTTGGTCAGCGCGCGCAATACATTCAAACGCAGAGGATCGCCGGCGGCCTTGCACAAGGCTGCCAGTTCATCGCCGTCGTCGGGGCGCAGTGAGGGCATCGGTAGATTCATAAGGCCAGCAGTCTAGTGATGGCTGGATAACCCCGCAAGGCCAATATCAAAAAGTTTTGATATTGGTCGATAAGTGGTGGTTACAAGCAGCCGCTATAACCTTTAGACGAACCGGTTAAAGGTTTATGCAGGGGATTGGCGTCCAAAGCACAGGAAAAACCGCCCAAGTGACTATCTGTCATTGCCCGCAAGCGGTGGCTGAGGGAAAATGCCGGTCCTTTTTTCCGTTTCTTTATATTCAAACCTCAGGAGATCAGCGATGCCCAGCCGTCGTGAGCGTGCCAACGCCATTCGTGCCCTCAGCATGGATGCCGTGCAAAAAGCCAACAGCGGCCATCCCGGTGCCCCGATGGGCATGGCGGATATCGCCGAGGTACTTTGGCGTGATTACCTGAAACACAACCCGAGCAACCCGTCGTTCGCCGACCGTGACCGCTTCGTGCTGTCCAACGGCCATGGCTCGATGCTGATCTACTCGCTGCTGCACCTGACCGGCTACGACGTCACCATCGACGATCTGAAAAGCTTCCGCCAGTTGCACAGCCGCACCCCGGGCCACCCGGAGTTCGGCTACACCCCAGGCGTCGAAACCACCACCGGTCCCCTGGGCCAAGGCCTGGCCAATGCCGTAGGTTTCGCACTGGCTGAAAAAGTCCTGGGCGCGCAATTCAACCGCCCTGGTCACGACATCGTTGATCACCACACCTACGTGTTCCTGGGTGATGGCTGCATGATGGAAGGCATTTCCCACGAAGTCGCTTCCCTGGCCGGTACCCTGGGCCTGGGCAAGCTGATCGCTTTCTACGATGACAACGGTATCTCCATCGACGGCGAAGTCGAAGGCTGGTTCACCGATGACACCCCTAAGCGTTTCGAAGCCTACAACTGGCAGGTGATCCGCAATGTCGACGGCCACGATCCGGAAGAGATCAAGACTGCCATCGACACCGCTCGCAAGAGCGCGCAGCCGACCCTGATCTGCTGCAAGACCACCATCGGCTTCGGTTCGCCGAACAAGCAAGGTAAAGAAGACTGCCACGGCGCCCCACTGGGTGACGCGGAAATCGCCCTGACCCGTGAGGCGCTGAAGTGGAACCACGGCCCGTTCGACATCCCGGCCGACATTTACGCCGAATGGGATGCCAAGGAAAAAGGCCTGGCCGCCGAAGCCGAATGGGACCAGCGTTTCGCTGCCTACTCTGCCGAATTCCCAGAGCTGGCCAATGAGCTGGTTCGTCGCCTCGCTGGCGACCTGCCTGCCGACTTCTCGGAAAAAGCCTCGGCCTACATCGCCGAAGTTGCGGCCAAGGGCGAGACCATCGCCAGCCGTAAAGCCAGCCAGAACACCCTCAACGCCTTTGGCCCGCTGCTGCCTGAGTTCCTCGGCGGTTCGGCTGACCTGGCCGGTTCCAACCTGACCCTGTGGAAAGGCTGCAAAGGTGTCTCGGCTGAAGACGCCAGCGGCAACTATATGTACTACGGCGTGCGCGAGTTCGGCATGAGCGCCATCATGAACGGCGTGTCCCTGCACGGCGGCCTGGTGCCTTACGGCGCGACCTTCCTGATGTTCATGGAGTACGCGCGCAACGCCGTACGTATGGCAGCGCTGATGAAGAAGCGTGTGATCCATGTGTACACCCATGACTCCATCGGCCTGGGCGAAGACGGCCCGACGCACCAGCCGGTCGAGCAACTGACCAGCCTGCGCACCACGCCGAACCTGGATTGCTGGCGCCCAGCCGACGCCGTCGAATCCGCCGTGGCCTGGAAGCACGCGATCGAGCGTAAGGACGGCCCTTCGGCGCTGATCTTCTCGCGTCAGAACCTGCAGCACCAAGTGCGTACCGACGCGCAGATCGCCGACATCAGCCGTGGTGGCTACGTGCTCAAGGACTGCATTGGCGAGCCGGAGCTGATCCTGATCTCCACTGGTTCCGAAGTGGGCCTGACCGTTCAGGCCTACGACAAGCTGACCGAGCAAGGCCGCAACGTACGCGTCGTGTCCATGCCGTGCACCAGCGTGTTCGAAGCCCAGGACGCGGGCTACAAGCAGTCGGTATTGCCGTTGCAGGTCAGCGCGCGTATCGCTATCGAAGCGGCGCACGCCGACTACTGGTACAAATACGTGGGCCTGGAAGGCCGCGTGATCGGCATGACCACCTACGGTGAGTCGGCGCCGGCGCCAGCATTGTTCGAAGAGTTTGGCTTTACCCTGGAAAACATCCTGGGTCAGGCTGAAGAGCTGCTGGAAGACTAAGGCTGTAGATTGAGGTGGCTGTACTGACCTCTTCTTCGCGAGCAAGCCCGCTCCCACATTGGAGTGCAATCTAATGTGGGAGCGGGCTTGCTCGCGAAGGCGGCGGCACATTCACCCCATTACCCACGGTAATCGAGAACCCCATGCCCCAACCGCGTCCCTACAAAGTTGCACTCAACGGCTACGGCCGCATTGGTCGTTGCGTCTTGCGTGCGCTGTTCGAGCGAGGGGCGGCAGCCGGGTTTGAAATTGTCGCGATCAATGATCTGGCCGACATGGCCAGCATCGAATACCTGACACGCTTTGACTCCACCCACGGCCGGTTCCCCGGCGAAGTGCGGGTTGAGGGCGACTGTCTGCATATTAATGGTAGCTGCGTGCAAGTCTTGCGCAGTGCCACCCCCGAAGGTATCGACTGGAAAGCGCTGGGCGTCGACCTGGTGCTGGAATGCTCCGGTGTCTATCACACCCGCGCCGACGGCCAGCGTTTTATCGACGCCGGCGCACCGCGTGTACTGTTTTCCCAGCCGATGGCCAGTGAGGCGGACGTGGATGCCACCATCGTCTACGGCATCAACCAGGATTGCCTGACCGGCGCCGAGTTGCTGGTGTCCAACGCCTCCTGCACCACCAACTGCAGCGTGCCGCTGTTGCGCCTGCTGGATCAGGCGATTGGCCTGGATTACGTGTCGATCACCACGATTCACTCGGCGATGAACGACCAGCCTGTGATCGACGCCTATCATCACGAAGACTTGCGCCGCACGCGTTCGGCGTTTCAATCAGTGATTCCGGTGTCTACAGGCCTGGCGCGCGGAATCGAGCGACTGCTACCGGAACTTGCCGGGCGAATCCAGGCCAAAGCCGTACGGGTGCCGACGGTGAACGTGTCCTGTCTGGATATCACGATGCAGACCGTCAGCGACACCGATGCGACGCAGGTCAACCGAATCCTGCGCGACGCCGCCACCAGCGGTCCGCTCAAAGGTTTGTTGGCCTACACCGAGTTGCCCCACGCCAGTTGTGATTTCAATCATGACCCGCATTCGGCGATTGTCGATGCCAGCCAGACCCGCGTTTCCGGCCCCAGGCTGGTAAACATCCTGGCCTGGTTCGACAACGAATGGGGTTTTGCCAACCGAATGCTCGACGTTGCAGAGCACTATCTGCAAATAGCTTCCAAACAACCTCAACAGTAATTCAGGAACTGCGACCCATGACCGTGTTGAAGATGACCGACCTCGATCTGCAAGGTAAGCGCGTACTGATTCGCGAAGACCTCAACGTCCCAGTCAAGGACGGTGTTGTCACCAGCGATGCGCGAATCCTGGCCTCGCTGCCGACCATCAAGCTGGCCCTGGAAAAAGGCGCGGCCGTGATGGTCTGCTCCCACCTGGGTCGCCCGACCGAAGGTGAGTTCTCCGCCGAAAACAGCCTCAAGCCTGTCGCCGATTACCTGAGCAAGGCCCTGGGCCGCGACGTACCGCTGGTGGCTGACTACCTGGGTGGCATCGACGTTAAAGCCGGCGACATCGTACTGTTCGAAAACGTGCGCTTCAACAAAGGCGAGAAAAAGAACAGCGACGAACTGGCCCAGCAATACGCTGCGCTGTGCGACGTGTTCGTGATGGACGCGTTCGGCACTGCCCACCGCGCTGAAGGCTCGACCCACGGCGTGGCCAAGTTCGCCAAGGTCGCCGCTGCTGGCCCGTTGCTGGCTGCCGAACTGGATGCACTGGGCAAGGCGCTGGGGGCTCCGGCGCAACCGATGGCCGCCATCGTGGCGGGCTCCAAGGTGTCCACCAAACTGGACGTGCTCAACAGCCTCAGCGCCATCTGCAACCAGTTGATCGTCGGCGGCGGTATTGCCAACACCTTCCTGGCCGCTGCCGGTCACCCGGTGGGCAAGTCCCTGTACGAGCCGGACCTGCTCGACACCGCCCGCGCCATTGCCGCCAAAGTCAGCGTGCCATTGCCGGTCGACGTGGTGGTTGCCAAGGAGTTTGCTGAAAGCGCCGAAGCCACCGTCAAGCTCATCGCCGATGTAGCCGACGACGATATGATCCTGGACATCGGCCCGCAAACTGCAGCCAATTTCGCTGAGTTGCTGAAGGCTTCGCAGACCATCCTGTGGAACGGTCCGGTTGGCGTGTTCGAATTCGACCAGTTCGGCAACGGCACCCAAGTGCTGGCCAAGGCCATCGCCGAAAGCTCGGCATTTTCCATCGCTGGCGGCGGCGACACCCTGGCCGCCATCGATAAATATGGCGTTGCTGATCAGATCTCCTACATTTCTACCGGTGGCGGCGCATTCCTTGAATTCGTCGAAGGCAAAGTGCTGCCTGCCGTTGAAGTGTTGGAAACCCGAGCCAAAGGTTAAGGCGCGTGATCCGGAAAAGGAGTATTCCCATGATCAAGTCATTGGCGTTGGTGATCGCAGCGGGCCTGCTGGTCGGCTGCGGTAGCACGCCAAGCACGGCGCCTGAGCCTGGAAAGCCTGGAGCGCAGCCGAAAAAAAGCTGCTACCAGGCTGACTGGCAAGCCGAGACCATGCCGGTGATTAACAAGCGAATTGGCAACGAGCGGCTGGAGCAATACGACTCCGCGCCCAACGGTCAGGAACAGGGTTGCCCTTGACGGGTCTGATCAACTTGAGGATTGGCAATGAAAAGCGCTTTCGCCCTGGCAGCCCTGGCCTTGTTGGCCGGCTGCAGTAGCATGGACATGTTTAACAAGGCAGAAACTGCCGATAAGTGGACCACCTGGACCTGCGACAGCAAGGCCGAGGTCAACTGGCGCTTTGCCAACCCGGCTAAATCCGAGGTGGATGTTCGCCTTGGCGGTTCCGCCCAGATCTACCGCCTCAAACAGGACGTGGCCGCCTCGGGCGTGCTGTATGCCAACGACCAATTGGCGTTTCACACAAAAGGTGAGGAAGGCCTGGTTTACTGGGTCGCCACGGATGATTTGATTGGGCGCGGCTGCAAGGCCCAATAGTGAGATCAATGAAAATCAAATGTGGGAGCCGGTGGGTCTGTAATGCATGTGTTAGCTGACACACCGCTTTCGCGAGCAAGCCCGCTCCCACAGTAAATCCGGTTCCAAAGTGACATAAGTTGCGAACCTGACACTGCAATAACGATTCAGCAGGCCAGGCCTACAAAACCTGACCGGCAATAACTTGAATAGCAGCCGCCGCTACGGCAGGCTTGCACGATTAACGACCCTCGACCGGGAGAGACAACACAATGGCACTTATCAGCATGCGTCAAATGCTGGACCACGCAGCCGAGTTCGGCTACGGCGTCCCAGCCTTTAACGTCAACAACCTTGAGCAGATGCGCGCCATCATGGAAGCCGCTGACAAGACCGACTCCCCCGTTATCGTCCAGGCTTCCGCCGGTGCGCGCAAATACGCCGGTGCACCGTTCCTGCGTCACCTGATCCTCGCCGCGATCGAAGAATTCCCGCACATCCCGGTGTGCATGCACCAGGACCACGGCACCAGCCCTGACGTGTGCCAGCGCTCGATCCAACTGGGCTTCAGCTCGGTGATGATGGACGGCTCCCTCGGCGAAGACGGCAAGACCCCAACCGACTACGACTACAACGTACGCGTGACCCAACAAACCGTGGCCATGGCCCACGCCTGCGGCGTGTCGGTTGAAGGCGAACTGGGTTGCCTGGGTTCCCTGGAAACCGGCATGGCCGGCGAAGAAGACGGCATCGGCGCTGAAGGCGTGCTGGATCATAGCCAAATGCTGACCGACCCTGAAGAAGCCGCCGACTTCGTGAAGAAGACCCAAGTTGACGCCCTGGCCATCGCCATCGGCACCAGCCACGGCGCCTACAAGTTCACCAAGCCACCGACCGGCGACGTACTGGCCATCGACCGCATCAAAGAAATCCACAAACGCATCCCCAACACCCACCTGGTGATGCACGGTTCGTCCTCGGTCCCGCAAGAGTGGCTGGCGATCATCAACCAGTACGGCGGCGACATTAAAGAAACCTACGGCGTGCCGGTTGAAGAGATCGTCGAAGGCATCAAGTACGGCGTGCGCAAGGTCAACATCGACACCGACCTGCGCCTGGCCTCCACCGGCGCAATGCGTCGTTTGATGGCGACCAACCCGAGCGAGTTCGACCCACGTAAATTCTTCGGCGCCACCGTGACCGCCATGCGTGATGTGTGTATCGCGCGTTATGAAGCGTTTGGTACGGCGGGTAATGCTTCGAAGATCAAGCCGGTTTCGTTGGAGGCGATGTATCAGCGGTATTTGAAAGGTGAGTTGAACGCTAAGGTGAATTAAGCCTTAGGCATTTAAAAAGAAGCCCGCAGCGATGCGGGCTTTTTTTCGGATGGACTTTATAAAGCGGCGTCAGCTGTATCGAAGCTTCGGTGCTCGATCACCCGGAATACATCACTCACGTCCTGCACCAGAATGCGCGCCGTATTGGCTACGTTGTTCAGGTCGCGTTTGCCAACGTCCTGCAGGCTGGAGCAGGCCATCAGGTTGAGGTGTTCGAGGACGGCGTTGAGACATTCTCGCAAGCAGGAATGGCGGTCCCGCAACGGGGCGTCGCTGTCGATTAAGAGCAAGGCTGCCCGCGATGGCGGCGTGTCAGTCTCTGAGGATGCCGGCTGATACACCGTCATCGCGGGCAAGCCCGGCTCCCACACGAATCGTTGGCGTATTCAAGAGTGCGAATGATCTGTGGGCTCGTTAGGACTAGGCCTACAAGACAGGAGTCGATGCTTACTCGTGATCAATATCCAATTTAGCAAACGTCACCCGCGCGCCTTCCTTGGTATTCCCACTGTTGTCCTGCACGTACGCCCCAGCCTTGAAGTACAACGGCTTTGACCCCCACGCCGCACCAATGCGTTCATTCCACTCTCCATCCGCCGCATACACACTTAGCAGCCCGGCTTTGTTGAGGTTGATCACATAGGTAAAGCTCTTCTCCAGCGGCACATTCGACGCGACGGTAATCACCCGACTTTCACCGTCATCCGGGCGCATGCGCACCTTGGCGACGATGTTGCCGGTCTGGGTTTTTTCCTTGAATTGGTACTCCAGCTTGATCAGCGGTTTCTGGCTGTCATAGGCATGGATCTGCCCGATCACTATCTTGCCGGTGGACGGTACCTGATTGACGGCCAGGGTGGCGCGCAGAAAGTTGTCCGCATCCGGATAGGTCCAGTTGCGCAGGCGCCCGTCGGCGTAGGTTTCGCGCAATTCGCTGCGCGGGTAAACGGCGTTTTCGGTGCGGGTACCGGTCACGGGTGTCCAGAATTGCACGCTGCTGCCTTCGGCCTGGAAATATTGGTCCTTGAATCCGCTCATCAGTTTGGAGGTTTCGATGGTGGCAGGCGGGGAGCCGACAGGAATGCTGAGGTTCCAGGTGGAAAGGTCAATCATGGCGTAGGCCTTTTTACAGAGAGGTGTAGGCTATGGCCCTTGGGCCAGACAAGTTCTTTATAGGTGGTGTTAACCGTCTTGTTAAATATTTTTGGCGATTTATTGGCGTCAACCAAGCGTCAAAAAGCCATGTCTCCCATGACCCGCGGGCTCCAGACACTGACCGTTAGTCGGCTTCCTGAAAATTGGCGCAATGATGGCACTGCTGTTACTTCTGATTTTTCGGAACCGAGGATAGAGTGAGTCCTCATTGTTTGTCCGGGTTTTTTCCCAGAAGTGACCGGAGCAGCTCCTAAGGAAGATTCGTAGCATGGAATGCGCTCCACACCACGGCGATGGCAATTCAGTTCTCTTGGTGGTCGATGACTATCCGGAAAACCTGATCAGCATGCGTGCACTTTTACAGCGTGACGATTGGAAGGTCGTCACTGCGAGCTCCGGCTTAGAGGCCTTGGAGTTGTTGCTGGCGCACGAAGTCGACCTGGTGTTGCTGGATGTGATGATGCCCGGCATGGATGGCTTTGAAGTGGCCCGCCTGATGCGCGGCAGCCAGCGTACGCAGATGACGCCGATCATCTTCCTCAGTGCCAACGCCCAATCTCCCGCCGCAGTGCTGGAGGGCTACGCCAGTGGCGCCATCGATTACCTGTTCAAACCCTTCGACCCGCATATGCTCAAGCCCAAGGTCCAGGCGTTGCTGGAGCATCAGCGCAATCGCCGGGCCTTGCAGCGCCTGAGTCATGATTTGGAGTCCGCTCGCGCCTTTAATGCCTCGGTGTTGGATAACGCCGCCGAAGGCATCCTTGTGGTGAGTGAGGAGGGCGTGATCGAGTACGCCAACCCGGCGATATCACGCTTGCTCAATGCCACGATGGACGAACTGCAGGGCCAGGAGTTCCTGGGGTTCCTGCAAAAACCTCATGTGCCGACCTGGCCGGACTCGCTGATGTATGCCGCTTACCGCCAGAGTGACACCTGGCGCCTGCACGATGCGCTCCTGCGTACCAATCGTGGCCAGCAGGTGCCGGTTGCGTTGTCTTGCGCGCCGTTGCCCGCCGAGCAGAAGGCGATGGTAGTGACGGTGCTGGACATGTCCGAGGTTCGCCACCTGCATCAGCAACTGGAGTTCCAGGCCGTTACGGATCCGTTGACCGGGCTGCTGAACCGGCGCGGTTTCCACCAGGCAGTGGAGAACACCCTGCTGCGCAGCGAGCGAACTGACCAGGCCCTGGTGTTGCTGTACCTGGACCTGGATGGCTTCAAACGGGTCAACGACTCCCTGGGGCATGACGCAGGCGACCGGGTACTGCGTTGGGTGTCGGAGCAATTGCAGCGTTGCCTGCGCTCCTACGACATTCTCGGGCGCATGGGCGGCGATGAATTCACCGCGCTGCTGGAGTTGGAATTCCCAGAACAGGCGGCGAAGATTGCGGAAAAACTGATCGAGCGCGTGTCGATCTGCCATCAGGTGGACGGCCTGGACGTGATGCTCGGCGTCAGTATTGGTATCGCTACTTTCCCGGATTGCGGCTCGGACTTGAATGGCCTGATGCGCGCCGCCGACATCGCCATGTACGAGGCCAAGCGTGCGGGCCGTCAGCAGTATCGCTATTACGACCAGGAAATGAACGGCCGCGCCCGTTCGCGCCTGATGCTGGAAGACAGCGTGCGCACGGCGATACACAACAAGGATTTCATCTTGGTGTATCAGCCTCAGGTGTCCCTGGATGACGGGCGTTTGCGCGGTGTCGAAGCACTGTTGCGCTGGCAGCATCCGAGTGTTGGCGATGTGCCGCCTGGGTTGTTCTTGCCGTTGCTGGAAGAAGCGCGGTTGATCAGCCAACTGAGCGCCTGGATTTACCAGCAGGTCGCCGCCCAGCGTCAGGCATGGCAAGCCAGCTTTGATGATGAGCTGGTGCTGAGCGTGAGCCTGAGCAGTAACCAGTTCAATATGCCCAACCTGGCGACCCAACTGCAGCAGGTACTCGATCGACATGGGTTGCAGGGGCGCCAGCTGGAGGTGGAAATCAGCGAAGAAAGCCTGATGAGTAACCTGGAAGAGTCGACCAAGCAACTGAAGTTGCTGCGCCAGCTCGGTGTGCGCACTGCGCTGGACGATTTTGGTTTAGGCAACTGTTCCCTGGCGCATCTTCGCGATTTAGCGTTCGACACCCTCAAGCTCGACCCGCAATTGGTCGCTCGCTTGCCGGGCTCCGCACGGGATGCGGTGATGGCCCGTAGCATTATCGAGCTATGCGGGCATTTCGATGTGCTGGTGATCGCCGAAGGCGTAGAAACCCAAGAACAGGCTCAATGGCTCAGGGCCAATGGGTGCGCGTTTATCCAGGGCCCATTGGCGGCGCAGCCATTGATGGCCGAGGAAGTCGCCAACTGGTCGCGCGCCCGCGTGCGCTGAATTCGCTACACTGGCGCCCATCCGAACCCTGTTGCAGACCCCATGACCGCGCTGAAGTACCTCCAGGCTTATCCCACCGCTCTCCAAGAGCAAGTGCGCCAGCTGATCGCCAAGGACCAGCTGGGTGCTTACTTGGAGCAACGTTACCCTGAACGCCACGCCGTGCAGAGCGACAAGGCCCTGTACGCCTACGCGTTGGCCTTGAAGCAGGAACACCTGCGTAATGCGCCGGCCATCGACAAAGTGTTGTTCGATAACCGCCTGGACCTGACTCATCGCGCTCTCGGCCTGCACACCACGATCTCGCGGGTGCAGGGCGGCAATTTGAAATCCAAGAAAGAGATCCGCATTGCTGCGCTGTTCAAGGAGGCCGCGCCAGAGTTCCTGCGCATGATCGTGGTACACGAACTGGCCCACTTCAAGGAATCGGACCACAACAAGGCGTTCTACAAACTCTGTGAGTACATGATGCCGGGCTACCACCAGGTGGAATTCGACCTGCGGGTCTACCTCACGTACCGCGACCTGCAGGGCAAACCCTGACCGCACAAGGCGACCGACGATGGATGTGAGCAAGACCAAGAGCAGCTTTTACCGCCGCCTGTATGTGGCCTACCTGATCGACAGTGGGCAGGCGAGCAACGTCCCGGCGCTGACCGACACCACCGGCATGCCCCGGCGCACGGCGCAGGATACGATTGCGGCGTTGGCCGACCTGGATATCGTGTGTGAGTTCGAGCAGGAGGACGGTGCGCGCAATCATGCGGGGCACTATCGGATTCGCAGCTGGGGGGCGATTGATCGGGTTTGGATCGAGGAGAATCTGGCGGTGATCAAGCAGGTGTTGGGGTATCCCTGAAGGTCGGCGCTGTCTGGGCTGACGCCTTCGCGAGCAAGCCCGCACACATTCGACCGCATTCCAAAGGTAGTAACCGGTCAAATGTGGGAGGCCCCACTACATCTTCGACGTAGCGCTGTCGCGCATCAAACTGGTTCATCGTAAGGTTATAGAACGCGTGCGGGGCAAAGGCCGTAGCCAGCACTGGTGTGTCAGCACCCGAGTGG
>NZ_CAXAQM010000020.1:0-106998 GCF_963970525.1 Pseudomonas sp. EA_65y_Pfl1_P113 | reverse complement strand
ACCGGTCAGTTGGAAGGAATAAACAATCGAATAAAGGTCATCAAACGAATGGCGTACGGTTACCGGGACAGCGAGTTCTTCTTCATGAAGATCAAGAGCGTCTTTCCCGGCAATCCGTGAAGAACCATTTTTTATGGGCGGGTGAATCACTCGAGAAGGGTCACCGGCATTCCAATCTCGAGTCGCCCAATGCCGTCATTGACTAGGTTCTGGCCGAAAATCGCGCCATCCTCAGTCTTGCGATAAGTCTCCAGCGTTGCAAAAGGCTCGCGGTCGGCGCTGCGTTCGCCGGTGTGCGGGTCGATGGTGGTAAGAATGCAGCGCGAGCACGGCTTGACCGCACGGAACTCCACATCGCCAATACGCAGGCGTTTCCAGCCGTCTTCGGCGAAGGCTTCGCTGCCTTCGATCACGAGGTTGGGACGAAAGCGCAGCATTTCCATGGGGCGGCCGATGCGTTGCGAGAGGTCGTCCAGGGAGGCCTGGCTGATCACGAGCAAGGGGTAACCGTCGGCAAACGCGACCTGGTCATCGTCCTTGCCGTAACCGGCCTGGGTGGTACGGGCGCGTTCCAGGGGGATGTGTACCAGTCGCGTCGGTTTGCCGATAAAGTCACTGACCCAGGCAGCCGCAGCGTCGCCTGCGTCCGGCACACGCAGGGTGTCCCGCCAGATGGTCACACCACGCAACTCGTCGTCGCTGGCCGGCAGCGCCACGTCCAGCGGCGTGTAGCCAGGCGAACTCAGGGTGAGGCCACCGCGGCTGTTCCAGAGCGCCGACAGTTGGCTCATCTTAGCCACGGCGCGCTGTGTGAGGAAACGCCCACTGGCTTCATCCACCAGCATCCAGCGTCGATCCCCGTCCACACCGAGTTTATCCAGGCCGACCTGTTGCAGTATTTCGGCCTTGCCAGACTTCAAAGGGTAACGGTACAACGCGCTGAGACGAAGCATGGGCCTGCATTCCTTGACGAGCAAAGACCATACTATAACCGCTCACTACACGGCGGGCACTTCGTCCAGCATCAGACGTTGGCGCACCACATCCACCAGCTTGTCAGGCTGGAACTTGGACAGGAAGTTGTCACAGCCGACCTTCTTCACCATCGACTCGTTGAAGCTGCCCGACAACGAGGTGTGCAGCACCACGTAGAGGCTGCGCAGGCGTGGGTCATTGCGGATCTCGGTGGTGAGGCGGTAGCCGTCCATCTCGGGCATTTCGGCGTCGGTGAAGATCATCAACAGCTTGTCGGTCATCACCTGGCCGTTGTCGGCCCAGGCCTTGAGCATGTTCAATGCCTTGAGACCATCGCTGGCGATGTGCATCTTTACGCCCAGTTGGCCGAGGGTGTCGCGCAGTTGCGAGAGGGCCACGTTGGAGTCATCCACCAGCAGCACTTCACGGCCACGGGCGCGTTCCAGCACGGGGTCTTCGAGTTTTTCACGGGAGACCTTGGCGTTGTACGGCACGATCTCAGCCAGGACTTTTTCCACGTCGATGATTTCCACCAACTGGTCGTCGACCTTGCTGATGGCGGTGAGGTAATGCTGGCGCCCGGCGCTGGCTGGCGGCGGCAGGATGGCTTCCCAGTTCATATTGACGATGCGTTCCACGCCGCCCACCAGGAACGCCTGCACCGAACGGTTGTACTCGGTGACAATAATAGTGCTGTTGGGCCCCGGCACAAGCGGGCGCATGCCGATGGCCTGGGACAGGTCGATCACCGGCAGCGTCTGGCCCCGCAGGTTGACCACGCCGCATACGAACGGGTGGCGTTGCGGCATCAACGTCAGCTTGGGCAGTTGCAGGACTTCCTGCACCTTGAACACGTTGATCGCGAACAGCTGCCGCCCGGCCAGGCGGAACATAAGGATCTCAAGGCGATTCTCACCCACCAGTTGCGTGCGTTGATCTACCGTGTCGAGAATGCCGGCCATTAAAAGCTCCTGATGCGCTAGGGGATTGTGCAGTTCACATAACGGTTGTTATCGGCGGCGAGCGCCAGACCTTGACCCCTGTAAAATGCCACGTAAATGCATTGATGTCACACTGACATCATGGTTTACTGCTCGGGCTCTACAAATAGCGGTGCAGCGACGTTGCGCGACATTAAGTTCGACGCAAGGTTCCGCCATGTAAGGGATTCCCCTATGCACAATCAGGCCCAACCTGATATTCGCAATATCTAATAGCCATTAATGTGACGCCATTCTCAATGCATGAATGGAGTCAGGCTTTTGTTTGCCATCCCAAGCCCTCAGCACGCGGGTCTTTCAGACACTCAGATGTCGGCACTTGAAGGTGTGCAATTGACCCCGTTCACCAGGGCCGCGCACAGCCGTCGCTGTCACTCTAATAAACGTCCTACTAAAATCTCAGAACCAACCTACAGATTTCAGTCATATTTCAGCGCTACTTTTAAGCCATTCACCCGGTGCGACATCTCATCACCCGACCTTATGTTGTGGAGACTTGCATGATGAACGACGGTAGAGAGTGGCAACTTGCACTTCCCGAATTCCTGCACGAGGCGGAAAAGCTGCTGGCCAAATCGGAGGAATGCCTGAGCCACCTGCATTTGATCCGAAACGACAGTGACGCCATCGACTGCATAAAGGTCAGCCTGATCAAGCTCGCCGAGAGCGCCGATGACCTTGCACTGCAGGCGATCAGCGAGTTCTCGCGGCATATCCAGTACCTGATCGCCAACGCCGAGAGCCCCTTGCAGTTGCATGATCAAGCCTTGGACGCCTTGGAAGAGTGCTTGACATTGCTCGCCTGGCAGCTGGAGCTGATTGATGTAAGAACCGGCCAACTGGCATTGGATGAAGCGGAGCAAACGACGCTGATTGCTACGGTAACTCTGCATATTCCACAAAAGGATTTCAGCTTTAAACCTCAGCAGCGAATGCACAACATGTCTTGAGCGGATATCAGGTCGTGTATGAACCGGAAGTTATCTAAAAACGCCCCCCCACCCATCAAATGGAATTGAATCCCACTCACGCAATATCAATTAGCCAGTAACGGTAATAACGATACAAATTCACGGAAACAATATAACCCCTCACTTCATAAACTCCGGGAATACCGCCTGGAACATTTGCACGTTTAACAACCCATCCAGGCGACCAACGGCAATAGTGGTGGTATTATGCCCCGCTCGAAGTGCGCCCCCTTCATCATGCTTGAAAATGATTCGATAACGCATTCCAAACAGAGCCCTGTCAGCCGCCATGACCGGTCTTCCCGCAGCGAACCCTCATTGGCTCCATCCGCTATGTACGCCAGCCTCAAGACACTCATCGCAAGGTCCGCGTCCCGCAGCAATGCACGCCATTTGATCCTCGCCCTGTGCCTTGGCTCGCTGTTGCTGAGCCTCTGGACCTATACCCGTTCCGCGCCACTGCCGCTGCTGGTGATTGTGCTCAACCTGGCCATCCTGCTCGTGGTGGGCCTGCAACAGTGGCATTCGCGCAAATCCATCAAGTTCCAGCCCCAGGAACTGGCCGACCGCCTGCTGCAAGTCCAGGAAAACGAACGCCACCGCCTCAGCCGCGAGCTGCATGACGATATCGGCCAACTGCTCACCGCCGCCAAGCTGCAAAGCGAATGGCTCAAGCGCCGCCTGCCGGACGACCTGCAAAGCCAGTGCACGGTGCTGTGCAACACGCTGAATGAAACCCTGGCCAAGGTGCGCGACGTGTCTGCCATTCTCAACCCTCGCCAGCTGGCCAACCTGGGCCTGGAAGCCAGCCTGCGCGCGCACCTGCTCAAGACCCTGGAAAATACCCAGGTGTGCTGGAGCCTGGAATGCCAGCAACGGCTGACCGGTATCCCGGAAGAAATGGCGCTGGCGGCCTTTCGAATCACCCAGGAAGCGGTGACCAACATGCTACGCCACGCCCAGGCGGGTAACCTGCTGGTCCACCTGCAACGCCTGCCCGAGGGCCTCTCGCTGAGTATCTGCGATGACGGCCAGGGTTTTTCGCCGGCCATCAACCCTGCCTTGGAAGGCCAACGGGGCATGGCCGGCATGTCCGAGCGGGTTGATCAGCTTGGCGGTTCATTATCCGTCAGCAGCCAGCCAGGCAAAGGGACACGGATCAACGCGCTTTTCCCCTGGGCGCCCCGCGCCCTCGATCGGGCCAGTTCCCCTAAGGTTATCGAGTGACCTGCAAATTACTCCTGGTGGATGACCACGCTTTGATCCGGGCCGGCGTACGCGCGCTGGTCCAGGACATTCCGGGCTACACCGTCATCGGCGAAGCCAGCGACGGTGCACAGCTACTTGAGCAGTTCAGCGCCTTGCTACCCGATATCGTGTTATTGGACCTGTCGATGAAGCACACCGGCGGCCTGGATGCCTTGCAGCAACTCAGGCGGGCCTACCCCAAGAGCCGCGTGCTGATCCTGTCGATGCACACCGACCCGGAATTGATCATGTGCGCGCTGGAATCCGGCGCCCATGGCTACCTGCTCAAGGACACCACCGCCAACGAGCTGGAACACGCGCTGCTGGCCTTGCGCAACAACGAACGTTACCTGAGCCCGGCGATTGCCCACACGGTGATCAACCAAGCGCTGGTGCGTAGCCAGGGGCCCGCCACGCCCGCCGCGCACAGCCATAACCTCACGGCGCGGCAGCTGGAAATCCTGCGCTTGATCGTGCGCGGCAAGTCCACCCGGGAAATCGCCCACGGCTTGGGCTTGAGCATCAAGACCGTGGAAGCGCACCGCTCGCAAATCATGAAACGCCTGCAGATTTTCGACGTGGCCGGCCTGGTGTTATTTGCCGTGCGCGAGCAGATCATCAGCCTGGACGACTAACGGCGAATCCACCGGCAGGTGCACGCGCAAGGCCTTGGGCAAGGCCTCGAAGTGCAGGTCGTCGCCCTTGAGCGGTTCGCCGTCAAGGTTGATGTACAGGCCTTCAGCCCGTCTGATTTCGACCCATGGCAGGCGTGCCCGAACAAACATAGTGTCCAAGCCCCAACCATTGTTCATCAGCTCGCGAAGCGTGCCGACCACTTCCTGCGGCGCGGGCAGGATACTGACGTCCAGCAGGCCATCATCCGCCATTGCACCGGGGCATAGCTCATGCCCACCACCCGCCTGGCGACCGTTGCCGATACCCAAAGCGAGCAACTCGCCCTTCCAGTGAAAATCGGGACCATCCAGCTCGGCGTAGGCGGCCTTCAACTCGCTGAAACGCGACAGGCCGGTGAACAGGTAAGCGGCACCGCCGAGCACCTTCTTCAAATCGTCGGAAGTATTGGCAGTGACCTGGCTGCCAAAACCGCCGGTGGCCATATTGAGGAAAATTTGCTCGCCCACCTGACCGAGGTCGATGGCCCGTGGCGGCACGTCCAGCAGCGCCAGGGCCTGGGCGGGTTCCAGCGGCACACCGGCAGCCTTGGCGAAATCGTTGGCGGTGCCCAAGGGCATCAGCACCAGGCTGGCGTCGGTTTTGGCCTGGGCCATGGCTTCGGCCACATCACGCAAGGTACCGTCGCCGCCGCCAGCGATGATATGGGTGTAGCCGTCTGTGAGGGCTTCCTTGACCAGGCGCTGGGCGTCACCGCCCTCCCACGTCACCCGCACGGCGAGCTCGCCGCCCTGCTCGCGCCGGGCCTTCACCGCGTCGCGCACATCCTCGTTGAGGGCTTGCTTGCCGTGGAGGATCAACAGTGCCTTGGGGGTGGTCATGGGTGAGTTACTCCTGGCTTCAAAGGTGCTTGAAGGATGTGGACCTTTGGCGCGGAGAAAAAAGCCATGGAATGGGAAAATAATTGGATGACTGAGTACATATCCGTTACCTAAAAAACGGATATGCACTCAAAACCCAATCAGCTCTTATGCAGCTTACTCATCAACTGCGCCTCAGCCTGAGTCAACCCACACGACTGCGTCAGCTCATCCACCGTAGCCCCCATCCCCACCAACTTGGCGGCCTGGGCAAACGACAGACTCGATGGATCCCGCTGCTCAATCTGCGCCAGCTTATCCGGCAACGGCGCAAGAATCGCGCGCAGTTCATGCACCTCATTCCCAACCTTCACCGCACTCTGCTGGAAATGATCGACCCGCTTTACCAACTCAAGCACGCGCCGGTCACGCACAGCATCGCGCTCGGCCTGCTGCAATAACAACTCGCGTTGCTGGCGCACATAGCGCAGCAGAAATGCCAACGTCCCGGCCCACAACAGGGCCAGGACAACTACCGCTGCTTCAAGAAACAATCAGATGTTCTCCAGATCCGACCATTCTTCTTCGCTCATCATCTTGTCCAGCTCAACCAGAATCAGCAGCTCGCCGTTCTTGTTGCACACGCCCTGGATGAACTTGGCGGACTCTTCGTTACCCACGTTCGGCGCGGTTTCAACTTCGGATTGGCGCAGGTAGACCACTTCGGCCACGCTATCGACCATGATCCCGACCACTTGCTTGTCGGCCTCGATGATGACGATACGCGTATTGTCATTGACTTCGGTGGACACCAAGCCGAAACGCTGGCGGGTGTCGATCACCGTCACCACGTTGCCGCGCAGGTTGATGATGCCCAGCACGTAGCTCGGTGCACCCGGTACCGGGGCGATCTCGGTGTAGCGCAGCACTTCCTGCACGCGCATCACGTTAATGCCATAGGACTCGTTGTCCAGTTTGAAGGTAACCCATTGCAGGATCGGATCATCCAAACCTTGTGCGGACGCTGACTTGTTCATACCACTGACCCCTTCAAATGCCGTTTTACACGGCGTGTGTGCTTCGCTGACCACATTCACATGCGGCCCTTATTGTTCAATCAACTACGTTTAGTTATTGGCATCGACTTGGCGGCGCCACTGGCGATCAACTCGGCCAGTTCGGAAACATCAAGCAACGCGCACATGTGTTCAATCACGGTGCCCGCCAGCCAAGGCCGTTGACCCCGATGGCTGCGCCATTTGATTTCGTTCGGGTCCAGGCGCAACGAGCGGCTGACTTGATGCACGGCCAGCCCCCACTCGTAGCCCTGCACCGAGATCACGTATTGCAAGCCTTGGCGGAAGTCATCACGGTAGCGGTCAGGCATGACCCAGCGCGCGGTATCGAGGACTTTCAAGTTGCCAGCCTGGCTGGGCAGGATGCCGAGGAACCACTCCGGTTGCCCGAACAGTGGCGTCAGTTCCTGGCCTTCCAGTGAATAAATCGAGCCCAGGCACACCAGCGGCACCGCCAGGGTCAACCCGGCGACGTCGAACAGCAGGCATTCAAACGGCTCTGCAGCCCAGCTCGGGCGGCCATCACCGGTCACCGGCGGCGGCGTGATGCTCGGCGGCAGGTGCACGTCCACCACCGGCTCGACCACGACGGGTGCGACCACCACAGGCGCGACCACAAGCGACGTAATCGGCACCACGACCTGCGCATCTCGGGCTTGCTCTTCCAGTACCGCCAACTGGAATTCATCCAGCACGGCTAATGGTTCAACAGCCGGCTCCAGCACCAGGATAGGTTCCGGCAGTTCTTCCGCGGTCGCATCCTGCAGCAAGGCATCCAGGTAGGATTCCAGTGCCAGTTGCGGCCGGGTCTTGAGTTTGGTGGGCCGGTTCATCACGCCACCTGCGCCACAAGCTGCTGGGACAGCAGGTGCTTGAGCAATGCGCGGTAGGCAAGTACGCCACGGCTCTTGCCGTCGAACTGCGACGGTGTGAGGCCTGCACGGCTGGCGTCACGCAGGCGCGTGTCCACCGGGATGTAGCCGTTCCAGATGGTGTCCGGGTAGGCATCGCGCAATACGCGCAGGGTGCCGAGGGACGCCTGGGTACGACGGTCGAACAAGGTCGGCACGATGCTGTACGGCAGCGCCTGCTTGCGCGAGCGGTTGATCATCGCCAGGGTGCTGACCATGCGCTCCAGGCCTTTAACCGCCAGGTGTTCGGTCTGCACCGGGATCACCAGTTGTTGGCTGGCTGCCAGGGCGTTGACCATCAACACGCCAAGCAACGGCGGGCTGTCGATGATCGCGTAATCGAAGTCCTGCCACAGTTGCGCCAGGGTCTTGGCAATCACCAGGCCCAGCCCACTCTGCCCCGGCGACTGGCGCTCCAGGGTGGCCAGGGCGGTGCTGGAGGGCAACAAGGAAATGCTTTCGTTGCTGGTAGGCAGCAGCAGTTGGCCCGGCAAATCGGCCGGCACGCTGCCTTTGTGCAGGAACAGGTCGTAGTTGCTGTGTTCCAGCGCATCCGGGTCGTAGCCGAAATAGCTGGTCATGGAGCCGTGAGGGTCCAGGTCCACCACGACCACACGCTTACCCGCCTCAGCGAGCAAACCGGCTAAGGCGATGGAGGTGGTGGTCTTGCCGACTCCACCTTTTTGATTGGCAACTGCCCAGACTCTCATTCGGTTGGTTCCTCCCGGCGGGCACAGGCGCGACCGAGACATTGCATTGGGTTATTGAGCCGGCGACGGAGAATTGACGGCACTCTGACGAACCGGCGGCTTTGCAAGTGCCGGTGCAGTTTGTGTGCCAGCCCGCCTCAACGCGGCATCCGGAGTTGCATTGGCGGTGCCGGTACCGGTCAGGCTGCGGCGCACATCCAAGTTGCGCGACACCACCAGCACCACCCGACGATTGCGTGCGCGGCCTTCTACCGTGGCGTTATTGGCCACCGGCTGGAACTCGCCGTACCCTACCGACGCCAAGCGCCCGGGGTTCACGCCCTGCATCGCGAGCATGCGCACGATGCTCGACGCCCGTGCTGCCGAAAGCTCCCAGTTGGTCGGGTACTGCGCGGTGGCGATCGGAAAATTGTCGGTAAAGCCTTCAACGTGGATCGGATTTTCGAACGGCTTCAGAATCGCCGCTACCTTATCAATGATGGTGAATGCCTGGTCGCTGGGCATCGCATCGGCGCTGGCGAACAGCAGGCTGGAATTAAGCTCGATCTCCACCCACAACTCATTGCCACGCACGGTCATCTGATTGGAACGGATCAAGTCGCCAAACGCAGCACTGATGTCGTCGGCGATGCTTTTCAGCGGATCGCTGGTGCCACCCACGCCAGCAGCGGTTTCATCGCTGTCGTTGACCAGCGGCTTGGCCGGGGTCACGGTCTTGGGCCGTTCTTCGCCGATCGGGATCGGCTTGAGGGCGCGGTCGGCGTCGTTGAACACGCCAATCAGCGCCTGGGAAATGACTTTGTACTTGCCTTCGTTAATCGACGAGATCGAGTACATCACCACGAAAAACGCGAACAGCAAGGTGATGAAGTCCGCGTAGGACACCAGCCACCGTTCATGGTTGACGTGTTCTTCAGGCTCGCGACGGCGACGGCTCATAATCGATATCTCCCATCAATCCATGAAGCCCTGGAGCTTCAATTCGATGGAGCGCGGGTTCTCGCCCTCGGCAATCGACAGAATGCCTTCGAGCAACATTTCGCGGTAACGCGACTGGCGCATGGCAATCGACTTGAGCTTGCTGGCCACCGGCAACAGCACCAGGTTGGCACTCGCCACGCCGTAGATGGTGGCGACAAATGCCACGGCAATGCCGCTGCCCAGTTGCGATGGATCGGCGAGATTGCCCATCACGTGGATCAAGCCCATCACCGCACCGATGATGCCGATGGTCGGCGCGTAACCGCCCATGCTTTCATAGACTTTGGCGGCGTTGATGTCACGGCTTTCCTGGGTGTAGAAATCCACTTCCAGGATGCTGCGGATCGCTTCCGGCTCGGCGCCGTCCACCAGCAACTGCAAGCCTTTGCGCGCGTAACTGTCGGGCTCGGCATCGGCCACGCCTTCCAGGCCCAGCAGGCCTTCCTTGCGTGCGGTGAGGCTCCAGTTGACCACGCGGTCGATGCCGCCTGGCAGGTCCACGCGAGGTGGGAAAATGATCCATATCAGAATTTGCATGGCGCGCTTGAACGAGCTCATGGGCGACTGCAGCAACGCCGCGCCCACAGTGCCGCCGATCACGATGAGCGCCGCCGGGCCGTTGGCCAAGGCGCCGAGGTGGCCGCCCTCAAGGTAGTTGCCGCCGATGATTGCGACAAACGCCATGATGATGCCGATCAGGCTCAAGACATCCATCAGAGGCAGGCCTCCACCAGATGCTTGCCAATATCGTCCAGGCTGTAAACGGCGTCGGCCAGGTCCGCTTTGACGATGGCCATGGGCATGCCATAGATCACACAGCTGGCTTCGTCCTGCGCCCAGATGGCGCTGCCGCCCTGCTTGAGCAGGCGCGCGCCTTCACGGCCGTCGGCGCCCATGCCGGTGAGCACCACCGCCAGAACTTTGTCGCCGTAGGACTTGGCGGCCGAACCAAAGGTGATATCCACGCACGGCTTGTAGTTCAGGCGCTCATCGCCCGGCAGGATTTTGATCGCACCACGGCCATCCACCATCATCTGCTTGCCACCCGGGGCCAGCAGCGCCAGGCCAGGACGCAGGATGTCGCCATCCTCGGCTTCCTTGACGCTGATGCGGCACAACTTGTCCAGGCGCTCTGCAAAGGCCTTGGTGAAGGCGGCAGGCATGTGCTGGATCAACAGGATCGGCGCCGGGAAGTTGGCCGGCAGTTGGGTCAATACGCGTTGAAGGGCAACCGGGCCGCCCGTGGACGTACCGATAGCAACCAGCTTGTAGGCTTTACGCTTGGGTGCAGGCGAATGCGCACTTGGCGCAGACGCACGTGTCGGCACCACGGCAGGCCGTGCAACGGAGGTCGAGGCTGGGGCTGGGCGACTGAATGAGGAACTAGCGGGTGCAGCTGGGGCCACCACCGGTGCAGGCGCTGGCGCACTGAACAAGCTGCGACGGTTACTGCGCGAAATGCTGTGCACCTTCTCGCACAGCATCTGCTTGACCTTCTCGGGGTTGCGCGAGATGTCTTCGAAATTCTTCGGCAGGAAGTCCACCGCGCCAGCGTCCAACGCGTCGAGGGTCACTCGGGCGCCTTCGTGGGTGAGCGAGGAGAACATCAATACCGGGGTCGGGCAGCGTTGCATGATGTGCCGAACTGCCGTGATGCCATCCATCATCGGCATCTCGTAGTCCATGGTGATCACGTCCGGTTTCAACGCAATGGCTTGATCAATCGCCTCTTTACCGTTGGTGGCCGTGCCAACCACCTGGATCGTTGGATCGGCGGAAAGAATTTCCGAGACGCGGCGACGGAAGAAACCCGAATCGTCCACCACCAGGACCTTGACTGCCATAAACACTCCGTTAGGCGGGGCGGGCTAACCGCCCTGCCCCACCAGAATCAAATACGCCGAGCGGCGTAACGCTTGAGCATGCTCGGAACATCGAGAATCAGCGCGATCCGACCGTCACCGGTGATGGTCGCACCCGACATGCCCGGGGTTCCCTGCAGCATTTTGCCCAAAGGCTTGATGACCACCTCTTCCTGGCCAACCAACTGATCGACGACAAAGCCGATACGCTGGGTGCCCACGGAGAGAATCACCACATGGCCTTCGCGCTGCTCTTCATGGGCAGCCGAAGCGACCAGCCAGCGCTTGAGGTAGAACAGTGGCAACGCCTTATCGCGCACGATCACCACTTCCTGGCCGTCCACCACGTTGGTGCGCGACAGGTCGAGGTGGAAGATCTCGTTGACGTTGACCAACGGGAAGGCGAAGGCCTGGTTGCCCAGCATCACCATCAGGGTCGGCATGATCGCCAGGGTCAACGGCACCTTGATGACGATCTTCGAGCCCTGGCCCTTGGTCGAGTAGATGTTGATTGAGCCGTTGAGCTGGCTGATCTTGGTCTTCACCACGTCCATGCCCACACCGCGGCCAGACACATCGGAAATCTCGGTCTTGGTCGAGAAGCCCGGGGCAAAGATCAGGTTGTAGCATTCGCTATCGGTCAGGCGGTCGGCGGCGTCCTTGTCCATCACGCCACGCTTGACCGCGATATTGCGCAATATGGCCGGGTCCATGCCTTTGCCGTCATCGGTGATCGACAGCAGGATGTGGTCGCCCTCTTGCTCCGCCGCCAGGATCACCTTGCCGCCACGGGACTTGCCCGAGGCTTCGCGCTCTTCCGGGGTTTCCACGCCGTGGTCGACGGCGTTGCGCACCAAGTGGACCAGCGGGTCGGCCAGGGCCTCGACAAGGTTCTTGTCGAGGTCGGTTTCTTCACCCACCAGTTCCAGGTTGATCTCTTTCTTTAACTGGCGCGCCAAGTCGCGAACCAAACGTGGGAAGCGGCCAAAGACTTTCTTGATCGGTTGCATCCGCGTTTTCATCACCGCGGTTTGCAGGTCGGCAGTCACCACATCCAGGTTCGACACGGCCTTTTGCATGGCTTCATCGCCGCTGCTCAGGCCCAGGCGCACCAGGCGGTTACGCACCAGTACCAGTTCGCCGACCATGTTCATGATGTCGTCCAGGCGCGCGGTATCAACGCGCACGGTGGTTTCGGCTTCACTGGCAGGTTTTTCCGCAACCGGTGCGGCGGCGGCACGCGCTGGCGCCGGCGCTGCGGTCGGTGCTGAAGCAGGCTTGGCCGCCGGTGCTGGCGCAGCGGCTTTGGCAGCCACCGGTGCAGCCGTGGCGACTGCAGCGGCCGGGGCAACTTCGGTGAACTTGCCCTTGCCGTGCAATTCGTCAAGCAGCGACTCGAATTCGTGATCCGAAATCAGGCCATCAGCGCCGGGGGCGGCGCTGGCAGCCGGTGTTGCAGCCGGCGCAGCGACCGCCGGCAAGGCGTCGGCCGCAAAGGTGCCCTTGCCATGCAGTTGGTCCAGCAACGCTTCGAACTCATCGTCCGTGATGTCGGTGCTGGCGGTAGCGGCAGGCGCTTGCGGCGCAGCAGCAGGCGGCACGGCGTCGGCCGCGAACTGGCCTTTGCCATGCAACTGGTCGAGCAGGGATTCGAACTCAGCGTCAGTGATGTCTTCGCTGGTTGGCGCGGCAACAGGCGCAGGCGGTGCTTCTGCCTCGGCCTTCACGGCACTGAGGGAGTTGAGCAACTGCTCGAACTCGCTGTCCGTCACGTCCGGCTCGGCCTCAGCCACTGGCTCGGGCGCCGCTTCTGCTACCGGCGCAGCCGACAGGTCGGCGGGCTCCGCATAACGTGCCAGCGCAGCCAACAGTTCCGGCGTGGCCGCGGTGATCGGGGCACGTTCGCGGACTTCGCTGAACATCCCGTTGACCGCATCCAGTGCTTCGAGAATCACGTCCATCAACTCCGAATCAACGTGACGCTCCCCCTTGCGAAGGATGTCGAACACGTTCTCGGCGATGTGGCAGCACTCCACCAGCTCATGGAGCTGGAGGAAGCCGGCGCCCCCTTTTACAGTGTGAAAACCGCGAAAAATTGCATTGAGCAGGTTCGCATCATCTGGTCGGCTTTCCAGCTCGACCAGCTGTTCGGACAGTTGCTCTAAAATTTCGCCGGCCTCTACAAGGAAATCCTGAAGGATTTCTTCATCGGCGCCGAAGCTCATGTGGGTGCTCCTTAGAAGCCTAAACTGGATAACAGGTCATCAACATCATCCTGACCCGATACAACGTCTTCACGTTTATCGGCATGAATCTGCGGACCTTCACCCTTGGCGAGATGTTTTTGTGGATCTTTTTCCGAGAGGATCGCTTCGCGGTCATGTTCGATACCGGCAAAACGGTCTACCTGGCCTGCCATAAGCACTAATTTGAGCAAGTTGCTTTCTACTTCGGTGACCAACTGAGTCACACGCTTGATCACCTGGCCGGTGAGGTCCTGGTAATCCTGGGCGAGCAGAATGTCGTTGAGGTTGCTGGAAACCGTGCGGTTTTCCTGCTCGCTGCGTGACAAGAACCCTTCGACCCGACGCGCCAGCTCACGGAACTCTTCAGCCCCGACTTCGCGACGCATGAAGCGGCCCCAGTCAACGCTGAGGGCCTGGGCTTCGGTGGCCATGCCATTGACCAGGGGCGTGGCATTTTCCACCAGGTCCATGGTGCGGTTGGCCGCCGCCTCAGTCAGCCTGACCACGTAGGACAGGCGTTCGGTGGCATCGGTGATTTGCGAAATTTCTTCGGCCTGGGGCATATGCGGGTCAATCTGGAAATTGACGATCGCACTGTGCAGCTCGCGCGTGAGCTTGCCCACTTCCTGGTACAGGCCGCGGTCACGGGTCTGGTTGAGCTCATGGATCAACTGCACCGCGTCGCCGAAATGGCCTTTTTCAAGGCTGTCGACCAACTGGTGAGCATGCTTTTTCAGGGTTGACTCAAAGTCTCCCTGTGACGTTTCTTTATGCTCCATAGCTCCCCCGCGATGGCATTAGCCGTGGATGCGTTCGAAGATTTTTTCGATCTTCTCTTTCAAGGCCAATGCAGTGAATGGCTTGACCACGTAACCGTTAACCCCGGCTTGGGCGGCTTCGATGATCTGCTCACGCTTGGCTTCGGCGGTCACCATCAGCACAGGAAGGCTGCGCAGCTTTTCGTCAGCACGCACGTGGCGCAGCAAGTCGATACCGGTCATGCCCGGCATGTTCCAGTCTGTTACCAGAAAGTCGATGCTGCCGCTGTTGAGGATCGGAATGGCTGTGATGCCGTCATCCGCCTCGACCGTGTTAGTGAACCCAAGGTCACGCAACAGGTTTTTTATGATCCGCCGCATCGTTGAGAAGTCATCAACGATGAGGATTTTCATGTTCTTGTCCAATTCGACCTCCAAGCAGTCTTAAACGCGCCCAGCACCTGGACGCGCCATATCATTCAACAGGCATTACACAAAAAGGACTGCCGGGGCCACCACGGGTCGAACCCGCGAAGGTCAATCACCGTCGCGGTATCGTCTGCAGTGTCCCCACACTGCCTGTCAGCGCGCTCGCCACTCTCCCAAACGCCCCCGCAAGCGGGCTGCGCACTGGCTATGCAACTGGCTGACCCGCGATTCACTGACCCCCAGGACCTCACCGATTTCCTTGAGGTTCAGCTCTTCGTCGTAGTACAGCGCCAACACCAGCCGCTCCCGCTCCGGCAAATTGGCAATCGCTTCCGCCAGCGCCCCCTGGAAGCGTTCATCTTCCAGGTCGCGCGATGGCTCCATATGAGCGCTCGCGCCGTCCTCGTGCAGCCCTTCGTGTTCGCCGTCCTGCAACAGGTCGTCGAAACTGAACAAGCGGCTGCCCAAGGTATCGTTCAAAATCCCGTAGTAATCGTCGAGACTCAATTGGAGTTCGGCCGCAACTTCGTGATCTTTAGCGTCGCGACCGGTTTTTGCTTCAATTGCGCGAATTGCGTCACTGACCATGCGCGTATTGCGGTGTACCGAACGCGGCGCCCAGTCGCCTTTACGCACTTCATCGAGCATCGCGCCACGGATACGGATACCCGCATACGTCTCGAAACTCGCCCCCTTGCTCGCGTCGTATTTGGTCGACACTTCGAGCAAGCCGATCATGCCAGCCTGGATCAGGTCTTCGACCTGGACGCTGGCGGGCAGGCGTGCCAGCAAGTGATAGGCAATGCGCTTGACCAAGGGCGCGTAGCGCTCGATCAACTCGCCCTGGCTGTCACGGGCAGACTTCTTGTAAGCGTTGTAGCCGTTCGCTGTCATAGCACCGGTCCTGCGCTCGTCTGATGAACCAATCGCTCGACGAAAAACTCCAGATGCCCCCGAGGGTTGGCGGGCAACGGCCAAGTATCGACCTTTTGGGCAATAGCCTTGAACGCCAATGCGCATTTGGAACGAGGAAACGCTTCGTAGACTGCACGCTGCTTTTGCACAGCCTTGCGCACACACTCGTCGTAGGGAACTGCGCCAACGTATTGTAAGGCGACATCGAGGAAGCGGTCCGTGACCTTGGTCAACTTGGCGAACAGATTGCGCCCTTCCTGCGGGCTCTGGGCCATGTTGGCCAGGACGCGGAAGCGGTTCATGCCGTGGTCGCGGTTAAGCAGTTTGATCAGGGCGTAGGCGTCGGTAATCGAGGTGGGTTCATCGCAGACCACCAGCAAGACTTCCTGCGCAGCGCGCACGAAGCTGACCACTGACTCGCCGATCCCGGCGGCGGTGTCGATCACCAGCACGTCGAGGTTGTCGCCGATATCACTGAACGCCTGGATCAGGCCGGCATGCTGCGCCGGGCTCAGGTGCACCATGCTCTGGGTGCCAGAGGCCGCCGGCACGATGCGGATGCCACCGGGGCCCTGCAGCAGCACATCGCGCAGCTCACAGCGGCCCTCGATCACATCGGCAAGGGTGTGTTTGGGCGTCAACCCCAGCAGAACGTCAACGTTCGCCAGCCCCAGGTCAGCATCCAGCAGCATGACGCGACGGCCAAGCTCTGCCAGGGCCAGGGACAAATTCACTGACACGTTAGTTTTGCCGACGCCACCTTTGCCGCCGGTCACCGCGATCACCTGTACGGGATGCATGCTGCCCATTTTATTTCTTTACCTTGTCTTGCTTAGACGCAGGCTACATGGCTTGGCCGCGTGAATCGCTTGCAGACCATCGATGTAGATACATTTCATGGTGTTCATCCTGACCTCAACCCACCCGTTTTGCGGGGCTGTGGTAAAGGTCGGCGAACATATCGGCCATCGCTTCCTCGCTAGGCTCTTCTTGCATTTGCACGCTGACAGCACGGCTGACCAACTGATGACGGCGCGGCAGGTGCAGATCATCCGGAATCCGCGGCCCGTCGGTCAGGTAGGCGACCGGCAATTCATGACTGATGGCCAGGCTCAGCACTTCACCCAGGCTCGCGGTTTCATCGAGCTTGGTGAGGATGCAACCGGACAGGCCACAACGCTTGTAACTATGATACGCAGCGGTAAGAACCTGTTTCTGGCTGGTGGTTGCAAGCACCAGGTAATTCTTCGACTTGATGCCACGCCCGGCGAGGCTTTCAAGCTGCATGCGCAAGGCCGGGTCGCTGGCTTGCAGGCCGGCGGTATCGATCAGCACCACGCGCTTGCGCAGCAACGGGTCGAGAGCGTTGGCCAGGGACTGGCCCGGGTCAACGTGGGTCACCGGCACATTGAGGATTCGGCCCAGGGTCTTGAGCTGTTCCTGGGCGCCAATACGGTAGCTGTCCATGCTCACCAGCGCGATGTTCTGCGCGCCGTACTTGAGCACATAACGCGCCGCCAGCTTGGCGAGGGTGGTGGTTTTGCCCATGCCGGCAGGGCCGACCATGGCAATCACACCGCCCTCTTCCAGAGGTTCGATTTCCGGCGTGGTGATCATCCGCGCCAAGTGGGCCAGCAACATGCGCCAGGCCTGGCGGGGTTCTTCGATTTCGGTGGTCAGGGCCAGCAGGTCACGCGACAGCGGGCCGGACAGGCCGATGCGTTGCAGGCGGCGCCACAGGTTGGCCTGTTGCGGCTTGCTGCCTTGCAACTGCGTCCAGGCCAGCGAGCCTAGCTGCACTTCGAGCAGTTCGCGCAGGCCGTTGAGTTCAAAACGCATCGAGTCGAACACACGCTGGTCGACGCCAGCAGCCGGGGCTGGCGCGGCAGGGCGCTGCGGTTCTTTGAAGGTCGGCTCAACCAACGGTTCGGAAGCCGTCAGCGGCAAGCCGGCGAACAATTGGCGATTGGTGGTGGCATCGCTGTCGCCACGCATGCTCAGTTCAGCCTGGGCCGAGACAATGCGCGACGCCGTCTTGCGCAGCTCGTCTTCGAGCTCCATGTTCGGCACGCGCGGCGCCAGTGCCGAGGGGGTGTAGTCCAGGGCAGCCGTCAGCTCGACACCGCCGGCAATACGACGATTTCCGATAATCGCGGCGTCGGCGCCCAGCTCATCACGAACCAGTTTCATGGCCTGACGCATATCGGCGGCGAAAAAACGCTTAACTTGCATAACCCACTACCCTCAGCCGTTCGGCCCTACTGTCGCGACGATAGTCACTTGCTTATTGTCAGGAATTTCCTGATAAGCCAAAACGTGCAAATTCGGTACTGCCAGGCGTCCAAACCGCGACAACATCGCCCGGACGGGGCCTGCCACCAGCAGGATCACTGGTTGGCCTTGCATCTCCTGGCGCTGTGCGGCGTCGATCAACGAACGCTGCAGCTTCTCAGCCATGCTTGGCTCCAGCAGGACGCCCTCTTCCTGACCAAGCCCGGCCTTCTGAATACTATTGAGCAAAATCTGTTCCAACCTTGGTTCCAAGGTGATCACAGGCAGCTCGGAGTCAAGCCCTACAATGCTTTGCACGATTGCGCGGGACAATCCGACGCGCACCGCAGCCACCAGAGCGGCAGTATCTTGACTCTTGGCGGCATTATTGGCGATGGCCTCGGCGATGCTGCGAATGTCGCGCACCGGTACTTGTTCGGCCAGCAGCGCCTGCAGCACCTTGAGCAATTGCGACAGCGAGAGGATGCCCGGCACCAGCTCTTCGGCGAGTTTTGGCGAGGCTTTGCCGAGCAAACCCATCAATTGCTGGACTTCTTCGTGGCCGATCAGCTCGTGGGAGTGCTTGTAGAGGATCTGATTGAGGTGGGTGGCGACCACGGTGCTGGCGTCGACCACGGTGTAACCGAGGGACTGCGCCTGGCTGCGCTGGCTGATTTCGATCCACACCGCGTCCAGGCCAAAAGCCGGATCTTTGGCGGTGATGCCGTTGAGACTGCCGAATACCTGCCCTGGGTTGATCGCCAACTCGCGGTCCGGGTAAATCTCGGCTTCCGCCAGGATCACGCCCATCAAGGTCAGGCGGTAGGCGCTTGGGGCCAGGTCGAGGTTGTCGCGGATATGCACGGTGGGCATCAAGAAGCCCAGGTCCTGGGACAGCTTCTTGCGCACGCCCTTGATCCGCGCGAGCAATTGGCCGCCCTGGTTGCGGTCTACCAGCGGAATCAGGCGGTAGCCCACTTCCAGGCCGATCATGTCGATCGGCGTCACGTCATCCCAGCCCAACTCCTTGGTTTCCTGGGCGCGGGCCGGGGATGGCAGCAGCTCCTGCTGACGCGCAACATCCTGCAAGGCCTGCACCTTGACGGCGTTTTGCTTTTTCCAGAACAGGTACGCAGCGCCACCGGCAAGGGCGGCCATGCTCAGGAACGAGACATGAGGCATGCCCGGCACGATACCCATGATCGCCATGATGCCTGCCGCCACGGCCAACGCCTTGGGCGATGCAAACATCTGCCGGCTGATCTGCTTGCCCATGTCTTCGGAGCCCGAAGCACGGGTCACCATGATCGCTGCAGCTGTGGATAACAACAGTGATGGCAATTGCGCCACTAAACCGTCACCGATGGTCAGCAAGGCATAAACCTTGCCCGCCTCGCCAAAGGTCATGCCGTGCTGGAAGATGCCGACCGCGACGCCGCCGATGAGGTTGATGAACAGGATCAGCAAGCCAGCGATGGCGTCACCGCGCACAAATTTGCTGGCACCGTCCATGGAACCGTAGAACTCGGCCTCCTGGGCCACTTCCAGGCGGCGTGACTTGGCTTGGTTCTGGTCGATCAGGCCGGCGTTGAGGTCGGCGTCGATGGCCATCTGTTTGCCGGGCATCGCGTCGAGGGTAAAACGCGCGCTCACCTCGGAAATCCGCCCGGCACCCTTGGTCACCACTACGAAGTTGATGATCATCAGGATCGCAAACACCACGATACCGACCACGTAGTTACCGCCGATCACCACCTCACCGAAGGCCTGGATCACCTTACCGGCCGCCGCGTGGCCGTCTTGGCCGTTGAGCATCACCACGCGGGTGGACGCCACGTTCAGCGCCAGCCGCAGCAGCGTCGCGATCAGCAGAATGGTCGGGAATACCGCGAAATCCAGCGGCCGCAAGGCGTATACGCAAACCAGCAGCACGACGACCGACAGGGCAATGTTGAAGGTGAAGAACACGTCCAGCAGGAACGGCGGCATTGGCAACATCATCATTGCCAGCATCACCAGCAACAACAACGGCACACCCAGATTGCCCCGCGAGAGGTCAGTCAGGGTGGAACGTGCCGTGCCGAGCATTTGAGAGCGATCAACCACCGGTATTCCTCGTATCCCTTGAAGCAAAGTTTTGACGCCGGGAGGCGTCCTGAAGGCGTTATTGCAAGAAGCCTTCCAACTTTTGCTTTGCCGCTTAGATCGCTTCTGGCTTGAGCTGTGATGACCTCACAAGCAACCGAACTCCCAAGTGTGAATCGATTCAAATGAGGGGGCGCACGGGGCGTCGCACAGCTGATTGGGCTGGCGGAGCGAGTGCTCGATGGCGCCGAACAACCGACGCTATTGATCAGCTTCACCTTCGTCCCGAGTGATAACCCCAAACCCCTTCTGCGCGTTAAACCATTTCACCGTACCGGTTGCCATTGCCGTTCCCCTGACATCTCGCTCAAGGACATTAGGGATAACTCTGGCTTCGCACGCAAAGACGCCATCGGGCCGGTGAATCATGCAAAATTCCACTCGCTGGCCCACCGCAAGCCAGATGCAGCGAGAACCCAAGAGATCCACTTGCACGTCGTCCCCACCTTCCAGGGCAATCCAACCTTTCCCAGTCTTGCGGTCATAAGATTTGACCGTGCCTCTGAACATCTTCCCCTCTCTCCCTGCATCTCGTTTACAGCCTGCGCGCAGTGCTGGCTGTAGTAGAACTGCGGGAAGCACAAGATGGCTACTGTCAAATATGACAGGTAGACGGAAGATCATGAGGCGTGATAGGCGGAGATGATCAGGAGTCGCGGCGTAATTCAGGCGGGATTGGCAAGTCTTTCAGCGGGTCCGGGCGCTTGCCCTTGCCCGCACGGTATTGGCGGATCTGATAGACATAGGCCAACACCTGAGCCACGGCGAGGTACAACCCGGCGGGAATTTCCTGGTCGAGGTCGGTGGAGTAGAAGATCGACCGCGCCAACTCCGGCGACTCCAGCAACAGGATGTTGTTGGCCACCGCAATCTCACGAATCTTAAGGGCCGTAAAGTCACTGCCCTTGGCCAACAACATCGGCGCCCCCCCCTTCTCCGGGTCGTACTTGAGGGCCACGGCATAGTGCGTCGGGTTGGTGATGACCACGTCGGCGTCGGGCACCGCGGCCATCATCTTGCGCTGGGACATTTCCCGTTGCAGTTGGCGAATACGCTGTTTCACCTCGGGGCGGCCTTCCGAATCCTTGTGCTCGTCGCGCACTTCCTGCTTGGTCATCAGCAGTTTCTTATGGCTTTCCCACAGCTGGATCGGCGCATCCACGGCGGCAATGATGATCAGCCCGGCGGCCATCCACAGCGCGCTCCAGCCCACCACCTGCACGCTGTGAATGATCGCCGACTCCAGCGGTTCATGGGCGATGCGCAGCAGATCGTCGATATCCGACGAGAGCACCATCAGCGCCACAAACAAGATCAGAATGAATTTGGCCAGGGCCTTGAGCAACTCCACCAGAGCCTTGGCGGAAAACATGCGCTTGAGCCCGGCACCGGGGTTCATGCGGCTGAATTTGGGGGCCATGCTGCCGGCGGCGAACAGCCAGCCGCCGAGGGCGACCGGGCCGATCAACGCGGCCAGCAGCAAGGTGATCAGGATCGGCTGCACCGCCAGGAGCGCGATTTTCCCCGAGTGCAGCAGGTACTGGCCCATGGCGCCAGGATTGAGCAGCACCTCGCGGGGCAAGGCGAAGTTGTGCTTCATCAACTCCATCAAGTCCAGCGCCAGGCCACCGCCGTAGATCAGCAAGGCGCCGGCGCCGGCCATCATGGTCGCAACTGTGTTGAGCTCTTTGGAGCGCGCAATCTCGCCCTTTTCCCTCGAGTCCTTTTTACGTTTCTCCGTGGGGTCTTCTGTTTTGTCCTGACCACTCTCGCTCTCGGCCATGGCTCAGCGCGCCCGTGCCAGATCACGTAAGAACTGCAGGGCGTCGGTCGCCAGCGGTTGATACTGATTGAGAATGTCAGCCAGGCCGAGCCAGAAAATCCCCATGCCCAACACCAGGGTCAACGGGAAACCAATCGAAAAAATGTTCAGCTGTGGCGCCGCGCGGGTCATCACACCAAACGCGATGTTGACCACCAGCAGCGCAGTGATCGCCGGCAACACCAGCAATAGCGAGGCGCCCAACACCCAACCCAAGCGCCCCACGATTTCCCAGAAGTGATTGACCACCAGCCCCGAGCCGACCGGTAAGGTGGTGAAGCTCTCGGTCAACACCTCGAACGCCACCAAGTGCCCATTCATCGCCAGGAACAGCAGGGTCACCAGCATGGTCAGGAACTGCCCAATCACCGCCGCCGACACACCGTTGGTAGGGTCGACCATGGACGCGAAGCCCATGCCCATCTGGATCGAGATGATTTGCCCGGCGATGACAAAGGCCTGGAAAAACAGCGAGAGGGAGAACCCCAACATAGCGCCGATCAGGACCTCCTCGGCAATCAGCAGCAGTGCGCTGAGGTCGATGGCATTCACCGGCGGCATCGGTGGCAAACCCGGCACGATCACTACGGTAATCGCCACCGCAAAGTACAGGCGCACGCGCCGTGGCACCAGGGTCGTGCCGAACACCGGCATGGCCATCAACATCGCCGTTACGCGAAACAGCGGCAGGATGAAGGACGCCACCCAGGTGCTGATCTGAGTGTCGGTCAATGCCAGCAAAGACTGCATCGGGTCAGCCGATCAACTGCGGAATACTGCCGTACAACTGCAGGATATATTCCATGAAGGTCTGTACCAGCCACGGACCGGCAACGATCAG
Source organism: Pseudomonas sp. EA_65y_Pfl1_P113 (assembly GCF_963970525.1). Classification (NCBI taxonomy): domain Bacteria; kingdom Pseudomonadati; phylum Pseudomonadota; class Gammaproteobacteria; order Pseudomonadales; family Pseudomonadaceae; genus Pseudomonas; species Pseudomonas sp. EA_65y_Pfl1_P113. Next base: position 84,343 of record NZ_CAXAQM010000020.1, on the reverse strand, counting down.
CGTGACCAGCATCACCAGCAGGCGCGGCAGGAAACTCAAGGTCTGTTCGTTGATCTGGGTCGCGGCCTGGAACATCGCCACCAGCAAGCCCACCAACAGGCTCGGGACGACCAGCACGGCGACCATCAAGGTGGTCAGCCACAGCGCTTCACGAAACAGGTCGACGGCAACTTCAGGTGTCATCGCGCTATACCCCGCCGAAACTGCCGGCCAGGGTGCCGATAATCAGCGCCCAGCCGTCCACCAACACAAACAGCATGATCTTGAACGGCAACGAGATGATCAGCGGCGACAGCATCATCATACCCATCGCCATCAGCACGCTCGCCACCACCAAGTCGATGATCAGGAACGGAATAAAGATCATGAAGCCGATCTGGAACGCGGTCTTCAACTCGGACGTGACAAACGCCGGCACCAGGATGGTCAGCGGCGCCTGGTCGGGGGTGGCGATGTCGGTGCGCTTGGACAGGCGCATGAACAGCTCAAGGTCGCTGGAGCGGGTCTGCGACAGCATGAAATCCTTGATCGGGACCTGGGCTTTGTCGATCGCATCCTGGGCCGTCATTTTCTCCGCCAGGTACGGTTGCAGCGCTTGTTGGTTCACCTTGTCGAACACCGGCGCCATGATGAACATCGTCAAGAACAACGCCATGCCGGTGAGGATCTGGTTCGACGGCGTCTGCTGCAGGCCCAGGGCCTGGCGCAAGATGGAGAACACGATGATGATCCGCGTGAAGCTGGTCATCAGCATGACAAACGCCGGGATAAAGCTCAGCGCGGTCATGATCAGCAGGATCTGCAGGCTGACCGAATACTCCTGCGCCCCGGCCGCATTGGTGCCCAGCGTAATGGCCGGGATCGACAGCGGGTCGGCGCCAAGCGCCAATGGCGCCGCCAGCAACAGCATGAGCGTCAATAAAACGCGCATTACTTCTTATCCTTCTGATCCTTGCCCAGCAACTCCATCAGGCGCTGAGCGAATTCTGGCGTGGCGGGCTTGGACGGGTCCACGTTTACCGGCGTCTTGAGCACGTGCAGCGGAGTGATGCGTCCGGGGGTAATGCCCAGCAGGATCTGTTCCTCACCCACTTGCACCAACACCAGCCGATCACGCGGGCCGAGGGCACGGGAGCCGATCATTTCGATCACCTGGCCGTTGCCCGGGCCCACGCGCTGTACGCGGCGCATCAGCCAGGCCAGCGCAAAAATCAAGCCGACCACCAGCAACAGGCCCAGCACCAGCTGAGTGAGCTGCCCGCCGACACTGCCCACGGGCGCAGCGGCGGCCTGGGCCACCGGTTCAGCGGCCCAGGCGTCCAGGGGCAATGCGACTAACAGTCCCACGATCAGCCGTTTCATATCAGCGCAACTTCTTGATGCGTTCGCTCGGGCTGATCACGTCCGTCAGGCGGATGCCGAACTTTTCGTTGACCACGACCACTTCGCCGTGAGCAATCAGGGTGCCGTTCACCAGCACGTCCAACGGCTCGCCGGCCAGGCGGTCGAGCTCGATGACCGAGCCCTGGTTGAGTTGCAGCAGGTTGCGGATGTTGATTTCGGTGCTGCCGACTTCCATGGAGATCGACACCGGAATGTCGAGAATCACATCCAGGTTCGGGCCGTCGAGGGTCACCGGGTCGTTGTTCTTCGGCATGCTGCCGAATTCTTCCATTTGCAGGCGATTGCCGGCCGGTGCAGTGGCAGCGTCAGCGGCCAGCAGCGCATCGATATCGTCTTGGCCAACATCGCCGGTTTCTTCCAGGGCAGCCGCCCATTCGTCAGCCAGGGCCTGGTCTTCGGCGGAAGTGTTTTCGTGTTCGGTAGCCATTACATGTCCTCGGCGGAGCAAACATTCATAAATTAATTAGGGCGAATCAGCGACGGTTGATCGGCTCGACCACTTGCAGTGCCAGGTTGCCCTTGTGGGAGCCGAGCTTGACCTTGAACGACGGCACGCCGCTGGCGCGCATGATCATTTCTTCCGGCAATTCGACAGGGATGATGTCCCCCGGCTGCATGTGCAAAATATCGCGCAGACGCAACTGGCGACGGGCCACGGTGGCGCTCAGCGGTACGTCGACATCCAGCAGGTCTTCGCGCAGGGCCTTGACCCAACGTTCGTCCTGGTCGTCCAGGTCGGACTGGAAGCCAGCGTCGAGCATTTCGCGCACCGGCTCGATCATCGAGTAAGGCATGGTCACGTGCAGGTCGCCGCCGCCGCCATCGAGTTCGATGTGGAACGTCGACACCACAATCGCTTCACTGGGGCCGACGATGTTGGCCATGGCCGGGTTCACTTCCGAGTTGATGTACTCGAAATTGACTTCCATGACCGCCTGCCAGGCTTCCTTCAAGTCGATGAAGGCTTGCTCCAGCACCATGCGCACCACCCGCAGTTCGGTGGGGGTGAATTCACGGCCTTCGATCTTGGCGTGACGGCCGTCGCCACCGAAGAAGTTGTCCACCAGCTTGAACACCAGCTTGGCGTCAAGGATGAACAGCGCAGTGCCGCGTAGCGGCTTGATCTTGACCAGGTTGAGGCTGGTGGGCACGTACAGCGAATGCACGTACTCACCGAACTTCATCACCTGCACACCGCCCACCGCCACGTCCGCCGAACGGCGCAACATGTTGAACATGCTGATGCGGGTGTAACGGGCGAAACGTTCGTTGATCATCTCCAGGGTCGGCATGCGCCCACGGACGATGCGATCCTGGCTGGTGAGGTCATAACTTTTGACGCTGCCGGGCTCGGCAGCCATTTCGGTCTGTACCAGACCATCGTCGACACCATGCAGCAGCGCGTCGATTTCATCCTGGGACAGCAGGTCTTGCACGGCCATGTCGTGATCCTACTGCAATACGAAGTTAGTGAAGAGCGCCTGTTCGATCACGACTTTGCCGAGTTCCTTCTGGGCCACTTCCTGCACACTGGCAGTGACCTTCTGGCGCAGCATTTCCTGGCCTACCGGGGTGGCAAGTGTGTCGAAGCTCTGGCCGGAGAACAGCATCACCAAGTTGTTGCGGATCACTGGCATATGCACCTTGAGGGCATCCAGGTCCGACTGGTTACGCGCCAGCAAGGTGATGCTCACCTGCAGGTAGCGTTGACGACCGTTCTGATTGAAGTTGGCGACAAAGGCCGGAAGCATCGGCTCGAAGATTGCCGGTTGCTTGACGTTACTGGCAGTTTCAGCGGCGGCTGCCGGTTTGGCGGCGCTGCTGTGCATGATGTACCAGGTGCCACCCACCGAGGCGCCGATGGCCAGGAGCAGGCCCACGACTATCAACAGGATAAGCTTGAGCTTACCTTTGCCTGCGGGTGCTTTTACTGCGTCGTCGCTCTTCGCCATGCCAATAATCCGTCACTATTCGGGGATTCATAGATCTACGGAAAGGCAAGAGCAAGTGTTATGCCAGAGTTGTCTGGTAGACAGGGGCAGATGTCACGCTGGATATCCCATGTGGCAGCGGGCTTGCTCACGAATGCGGTGTGTCAGTTAATCCATCTGTCACTGATCCACCGCATTCGCGAGCAAGCCCGCTCCTACATTTAGGCCTGTGCAGGGTTCGAGTCAGGCGTAGTAATCGACAGCGCTGGAGCCGATCACCGTAGAGGTCACAGGCGCGACAGCTTCAGCCACGTCAACGTGAGCGCCGTTGTCGCCGCTGTCACCACGCCCGCTGCCGCCGCCCACTCCACGGGTCTGGGCCTGCGGCTGTTGTTGTTCCTGACCACGAGACTGGTCAGACACGTTCACATCCACCTGCCCCATCCCCTGCTGGGCAAACATCTCGCGCAAACGCCCCGACTGGCTTTCCAGCGCCTCACGCACCACCGGGTGGGCGCTCATGAAGTTGACCTGGGCCTGCTGGTCGGCGGTCATGTTGACCTTGATATCCAGGCGACCGAGTTCAGCCGGCTGTAACTGGATCTCCGCCGACTTGAGGTTGGCGCTGGACAGGTACATCACGCGGTTGACGATTTCGTCGGTCCAGCCGCTCTGGTGCATGGCCAATGGCGCATTAGTCACCGGCGGCAAGGCATTGGCGGTTTTCGGCGTGGCGGCTTGAGTCAACGCGGCCAAGCGGTTGGCGAAGTCATCGACACGGGTGTCGCTGCTGGCGTTCTTCAGGTCCTTGAGCCCGTCCTCGATCAGCCCACTGAACGCTTTGTCGCCGCCTTGGTCAGTGCTGTCCTTGGAGGCTTGCTGGTCGACCATAGTGGCCAGGCCAGCAGCAAAATTCTGCGCGGCGGTCGGCTGATCTTGAGTCGGGGCCGGGGCCGGGGCCGCTTTCGCCTGCGCCTGGCTGCTGGCAGAGACATGACCGCCCTGCTCCATCGCCAGGCGCACGGCCGGCATGGCATCCAGGGGATCAGCTTCCGGGTCGAAGGCCGGCTTGGCCTCCTCGGTTGCTGCGATCGGTGCCGCGACTACCGGCTGAGCCTTGTCATCCTTGGCGGCGGTCAGGGGCGCGGGGGTTTCTACCGGTATTACCGTCACAGCCACCGGGGTGACGGTGGCAATCAATGCCGGATCGACCACCGGATCAGCCGGAGGCTGCTGCACGAGGGTCGGGTCGGACGATGCGTCGTCGTCTTTGCTGGCAGAGTCGTCGGTCTTGGCCGGCGGGGTGGCAGGCAAGGGTTTGCCGCTATCGGCAACCGCTGGCGTGCTGGCGGCAGGTTTGTCGTTGCCCGCTGCAGGTTTGGCACTTGCATCCGAAGACTTGCCGGCAGTGGGTTTGGGCGAGTTATCGTCGGCCTTGACCGTGGGTTTGGCGCCTTGGCTGGCGAACACTTGAGCGAAGCCAGGGCCCGTGTCCCGTGGGGTCGCAACCGCTGCCGGTGGGTTGGCGACGGGTGCTTGAGGCTTGGCCGCGGGGGCAGCCTGAAGGAGCGAATTCGGGGCGACTGGCATAGGTAAAGGTCTCCACTGCATGGGGATCGGGGATGCAGTATCAGGAGGTATAGCAAGAGTTGGGCCAGGTTTCTTGTTGGACTGGTTTTATTGTGTACATATCCGTTTCTGCGGTTACGGCTGCTATTGGTTCCGCCCTTACGGCGGCTCACTTTGGAAAAGAGCCCCAAAGTAAGCAAAGGGCTCTTGCCCCAACACTCGGCACCTCGCCTAGGCTCGGTGTGCCCGTAATCCGACATGGATTTGGGGGGCCGCCGCCACGCGCCATCCATGGCGCGGGGCGGCTAAACCGGCATCCCTGCCGGTTTACCCCCCAAATCCATGTCGAATTCCGGCCAGCGTGTTTAACGGGGCGCCTCAGATCAAGATCACAAGCCAGATCAAGAGCAGATCAAGAGCGGGTTGATATCTGCCTGATGAATGGAGATTTAAATTGTGGGAGCTGGCTTGCCTGCGATGCAGGCAACTCGGTACATCAGATAAACCAGGGTGATGCTATCGCAGGCAAGCCAGCTCCCACATTTGGACCGAGATTGGCAGTTAGAAAACCGGTCGGCCCTAAGGCCGCCGCGCTTTGCTTTTGATCTGGGGCGCCCCGTTAAACACGCTGGCCGAACGCAGGCTTTGGAGCGTGGGTAACCCGGCAGGACGCCGGGTTAGCCGCGCTGGGCCAAGGATGGCCCATCGCGGCGGCCCACGCTCCAAAGCCTTCGTTCGGGCACACCGAGCCTAGGCGAGGTGCCGAGTGTTGGGGCGAAGCGTTTTTGGTTACTTTTTGCGCTCTTCAAAAAGTGACCCGCTGTAAGAGCGGAACCATAAGGGGCCGTTACCTAAATAACGGATATGCACACAACCGCAACTCAAACCCCAAACCGCTGCCGCTCCGACTCGTACAGCGGCTTAACCAAAGCAAACTCATAATCAATCTGATCCACGAGCGCCCCCAGATCCGTGGTGGATTGAACCGACTCAATTTCCAACCGCTGACACAACTGCGCCAACCGCACCGCCCCAAGGTTCCCACTGCTCCCCTTGAAGCTATGCGCAATCCGCCCCAACGCCTTCGCATCATCCCGCGCCTTGCGCAGCGCCTCGACACGCTTCTGGGAATCGTCGAGAAAGGTATCAAGCAACTTGGGATACTCGCCTTCCATGACTTCCTGCAAACCCGACAACACATCTGGGTCCAGATGTAGATCAATCACTTGCTCGCTCCTTGATCAAGAATCGGCAGATTATGCCAGAGCCTCCCAGCAAAACTCCACGCAGACACTGCGCCCGCCATCGGACCAGCGTACATCGCTGCTCAACTGCCGTACCAAGCTCAACCCCCGGCCAGACAGACGGTCGATGTCCCGCGGCCGCGCCAGCACCTGTTCCACGTCAAAGCCCGCGCCGCTGTCTTCAATACACAGGCTCAGGCGACCGCCCCCCTGCGTCGGCACCACCTGCACATGCACCCGCACATAACCGCTGGTCAGCAGGTTCAGGCGGTCATTGCGCAGGTGGTAATACTCGGCAAACCCTTGGGCATCGCGCTTGAGCCGGGAGTCCAGGCCCAGCACGCCATGCTCCAGCGCGTTGGAATACAGCTCGGCCATCACGCTGTAAAGCGCCCCGCTCTGCTCGCGAAGGCCATGGATTTCCAGCAACAGTTGCAACAGGTACGGCAAAGGGTTGTAACGTTTTAACGTTTCGGCGCGGAATTCAAAACTCACCGACCAATCCAGCGGGCATGCCTGCCCGCTGTCGGCGTATAACTGCCCGGTGGCACGCGGCTGCTGGCCGGCTTGCAGGGTGATTTCCACCATGCTCACGTCATCCCGCGCTTCACCTCGAAACGCCGCCAGGGCCTGTTCGATATCTTCAAATAAACGGTCAGGCTCGCGATTGGCAGCGAACACCTGCTGCAAACGCTCTGCGCCAAACAGCTGGTCATTGGCGCCAGCAGTGTCCAACACGCCATCGGACAGCAAGAACACCCGGTCGCCCAGGGCCATGGGCCAGACTTCAGTGCGATCATCAAAGGCCTCCGCCGACAGCACCCCTAACGGCAAATGTCGGGATGCCAGTGGCGTGCGTCTGCCGGTGGCGACTTCATGCACATACCCTTCGGGCATGCCGCCGTTCCACACCTCCACCACCCGCCGCTGCGTGCTCAGGCACAACAGCGTGGCGCAGCAGAACATGTCCACCGGCAGGATGCGCTTGAGCTTGGCGTTCATCTCGCTCAAAACTTGCGCCAGGCCGTAACCCTTGGCGGTCATGCCGTAGAACACTTCTGCCAGGGGCATGGCGCCCACCGCCGCCGGCAGGCCGTGGCCGGTGAAATCGCCGAGCAACACATGCATGTCGCCGGAGGGCGTGTAGGCGGCCAATAGCAAGTCGCCGTTGAACAACGCGTAGGGCGATTGCAGGTAGCGAATATTCGGCGCGGCGTTGATACAGCCCGAATGCGCAACCTTGTCGAACACCGCCTTGGCCACCCGCTGCTCATGCAGGAGATAGTCATGATGCTTGGCGATCAGGTCTCGCTGCTGCAGGACCGTGGCCTGCAACCGCCGCAGACGGTCCATCGCATTGATCTTCGCCGCGAGAATAAGTTGGTTGTAGGGTTTGGGCAGGAAATCATCGCCGCCGGCATCCAGGCATTGGGCCAGGGCCTCGCTCTCACGCAGGGAGGTGAGGAAAATCAGCGGCACCAGCTCTTCACCCGCCAACTGCTTGATCCGGCGCGCCGCCTCAAAGCCATCCATCACCGGCATCAGCGCATCCATCAACACCAACTGCGGGCGCTCACGGATAAACACCTCGACCGCCTCTGCACCGTTGGTGGCCGTCAGCACTTGGTGGCCCTGGCGCCGTACGATGGTCGCCAGCAACAGCAGGTCGGCGGCGCTGTCTTCGGCGATCAGGATCGTCAGCGGTTCAAGGACGGGGGCCAGGGCGCTCAACTGATGTCGAACAGTTTGTCGAAGTTGGAGATAGCGAGGATCTTGCGCACATCGGAGTTGCTGTTGATTACCCGGACTTCCGAGTCGTCGCCCCCCGCGTGATCACGCAACAGCAAGAGCATGCCCAAGGCCGAGCTGTCCATGTAGAGGGTGTCCTTCAAGTCGACGACGTACAACTCAGGCACTTTGTTGAACGGCTCATAGGCCTCGCGAAAGGTTTGATGGCTGCCGTAATCGAACCGACCTTTGATCACGATCGTCAATTTCTTCCCATCCAGGGATACTTCTGACTCAACTGACATGCGACTGCTTCCTTGTCATTGGCAATGACACAAGGTTTAGCAGGTGAACCGGCTATGGGCAACACAACAAATCAAATGTGTGTGGGCTATGCAATATTTGTGTGTGTAAATGCCCGTGGCCATCGCAGGTAAGCCCACTCCTTAATACTGTTCTTGGCGTGGAAGGCGCTGTGACAGTTCGTCCAGCAGCTTCTGCTCGCGCTTGTCTTCCAGCGCCCGCGCCTCGTCAATGTAGCGTTGCACCAGTTTGCGCAAGCCCTCGACGCGGGCAAACGCCTGCTGCCAGCTTTCGCGGGCCTTGTCGAGGTTGTTCTGGTGCCACGCCAGGCTCTGGCGTTGCTGGCCGACGGCAGTTTCCAGCTGGTTGAGAAAGCCCTGGTAGCCCATCAACCATTGGCCCGAGACACCTTGGGTGCCGCGCTCGATCCATTGCTGCTGGTACTCACCGCGAAAGCGCTCCAGGTCACCCAGTTTGCTTTCCGCCAGGCGGACTTGGCCCTGGAAATACCCCAGGCGCTGAACGGCGGTTTTTTCGGCTTTTTCGGCCATGTCCACCACCGGAGCCAGGCGCGCAGCACGGCTGTTGGCCATGGCTTAGCCGCCCGGCGCAGGAGCGAAGATCGTCTGCAGGTGCGCTTCGCTTTCGCCCATGCTGATCTTGTCGTTGAGGCCCTGGCGCAAGTAGGTCACCAACTGCGGTTGCAGGGCGATAGCCAGGTCAGTCTCGCGATCGCCGCCGGCCACGTAGGCGCCGACGCTGATCAAATCGCGGCTCTGTTGGTAGCGCGACCACAGCTGTTTGAACTGTTGCGCGCGGGCCATGTGTTCCGGCGTAACCACCGCCGGCATCACCCGGCTGATGGACGCTTCGATGTCGATGGCCGGGTAGTGCCCCTCTTCTGCCAGGCGCCGCGACAGCACGATGTGGCCATCGAGCACGCCCCGCGCCGAGTCGGCAATCGGGTCCTGCTGGTCATCGCCTTCAGACAATACGGTGTAGAACGCGGTGATCGAGCCACCGCCGGCCTCGGCGTTACCGGCGCGCTCAACCAGCTTGGGCAGCTTGGCGAACACCGACGGCGGATAGCCCTTGGTGGCCGGCGGTTCACCAATGGCCAGGGCAATTTCCCGCTGGGCCTGGGCGAAACGTGTGAGCGAATCCATCAGCAACAGGACGTTCTTGCCCTTGTCGCGAAAATATTCGGCGATGCGCGTGCAGTACATGGCGGCGCGCAGACGCATCAGCGGCGCGTCATCCGCCGGCGACGCGACCACAACCGAGCGCTTGAGGCCTTCTTCGCCGAGGCTGTGCTCGATGAATTCCTTCACCTCGCGGCCCCGCTCGCCGATCAGCCCCACCACAATGATGTCGGCTTCGGTGAAGCGCGTCATCATGCCCAGCAACACCGACTTACCCACGCCGGTACCGGCGAACAGGCCCAGACGCTGGCCGCGACCGACCGTCAATAATCCGTTGATGCAGCGAATGCCCACATCCAGCGGCACGCTGATGGGGTTACGGTTAAGCGGGTTGATGGTAGGGCCGTCCATTGGCACCCAGTCTTCGGCCTTCATGCCGCCTTTGCCATCCAACGCACGACCGGCGCCGTCGAGTACGCGGCCGAGCATGCTCATGCCCATGGGCAGACGGCCGGTATCGGCCAATGGCACCACGCGAGCGCCGGGGGCAATGCCTGCCAGGCTGCCGACGGGCATCAGGAAAATCTTGTTGCCGGAAAAGCCCATCACTTCGGCTTCGACCTGCACCGGGTGGTAGCTGTCGTCGTTGATCACCATACAGCGGCTGCCCATGGCGGCGCGCAGGCCTTCGGCCTCGAGGGTCAGGCCGACCATGCGTAGCAGGCGCCCTTCAAGGATTGGCTGGCCGGGCAACTCTGTGGCTTCGGCGTAACCGCTCAAGCGCTTGGCGAAGCTGGTGCGATCAAGGCGCATCGGGTGCGTCCAGGTCCACGCTCAGGTCAGGCTCTGCCGGGTTCAACACCTGCTCGTGGGCCTGGTCCAGCAGCTTGGCCGTGATCTGGCTGATGCGGGTTTCCACCGTGGCGTCGATCCGGCTGTGTTCGGTTTCGACACGGCAGCCACCGGGTTGCAGCGCCGCATCTTCGACGATGCGCCAGGTTTCTTCATGGCGCTCGCGCAGGGCTTTGACCTGTTCGAAATCCTGCGGGTTAATGTACAGCCGCACATTGCCGACGCCCAGGGGCAGCAGCTTAAGCGCTTCGCGCATCACGCTTTCGATATGGCTGGAGTCCAGCACCAGCTCACGCTGGATCACCTGGCGGGCAATGTGCTGCACCAGGTCGACCATGGACTTTTCGATCTGCGAATCCTGCTCGGCGATAGGCTCGAACAGGCAGCCCATCAAGCGCTCCAGGCTGGCCAGCTTAACGCTCAGCGCTACCTCGGCTTCCTGGCGCACCTTGAGCGTGGTGCTGCGAAAACCGTCTTTTTCACCGACGGCGAAGCCTTCGTTGTAGGCCTCCTGGCGGATGCCTTCCAACTCTTCCAGGGTCAGTGGCTGGACTTCATCCAGCGGCACTTCTTCCATTTCCACCGGAGCTTCTACAACCGGCTCCGGCTCAGGCTCCGGCACGTGCGGATCGAAGCTGGGCAACGACCAGATGTCGAACCCGCCGACATCCCGTGCGCGAATCAGATCGCTGGGTGCCTCATCTTTGTTCGACATGGAAAGCGCCTTAAATCATTTCTTCGCCGCCCTTCCCGCCGAGAACGATTTCTCCGGCTTCGGCCATACGGCGGGCAATGGTGAGGATTTCTTTCTGCGCGGTTTCCACGTCGCTGACGCGCACCGGGCCTTTGGCTTCCAGGTCGTCGCGCAACAGTTCCGAGGCGCGCTTGGACATGTTCTTGAAAATCTTTTCCTTGACGCCCTCGTCCGAGCCCTTGAGTGCGAGTACCAGCACGTCGGAGGAGACTTCGCGCAGCAACGCCTGGATGCCACGATCGTCGACATCGGAGAGGTTGTTGAACACGAACATGAGGTCTTCGATCTGGCCGGACAGGGTGTCGTCGATCTCGCGGATCGAGTCCATCAACTGGCCTTCGACCGAGCTGTCGAGGAAGTTCATGATGTCGGCCGCGCGCTTGATACCACCCAGGGTGGTACGCGAGGCATTCGAGTTGCCCGAGAACTGCTTCTCGAGAATCGTGTTGAGTTCTTTCAGGGCCGCCGGCTGCACGGTGTTCAGCGACGACACGCGCAGGATGATGTCCAGGCGCACTTTATGGTCGAAGTGGCCGAGGACTTCACCGGCCTGGTCGGGGTCGAGGTACGCCACTACGATCGCCTGGATCTGCGGGTGCTCGAAGCGGATCACGTCGGCAACGGCGCGCGGCTCCATCCATTTCAGGCTGTCGAGGCCGCTGGTGTTGCCACCCAGCAGGATGCGGTCGATCAGGCCGTTGGCTTTGTCTTCGCCCAGGGCCGAAGTGAGCATCTTGCGGATGTAACTGTCGGAGCCGACGCCCAGGCTGGTCTGGTCGCCGACGATCTCGACGAACTCGCTCATCACCTGCTCGACTTGCTCGCGGTGCACATTGCGCATTTGCGCCATGGCCACGCCGACCCGTTGAACCTCTTTGGGGCCCATGTGGCGCAGCACTTGGGCGGCGTCGGTTTCACCGAGGGACAGCAGCAAGACTGCGGCTTTATCGACCTTGGTGAGCTTGGCAACAGCGGCTCGATCACTCATCTGCGTTAATCCACTCTTTCACGACTTGGGCCACACGGCCCGGGTCTTCTGCTACCAGACTCTTGATTGCGTTCAACTGAGCGTCATAGCCTTCGCTCGGGCTTGGCAACAGAATGCTTTGCGGGCCGCCCAGGCTGACGCGGTCGTTGGCCAGTTCGCCGTCCAGGCCGCCCATGCCACCCAACTCGACATCGCTGCCACCGAAGGGAGCCAGTTGTTTCTTGCCGTTGCCGGTGATGTTGTTGAGCACCGGGCGCAGCACGCCAAACACCAGTACCAGGATAAACAACACACCCAGCACTTGCTTGACGATGTCCCAGAACCACGGCTGTGTGTAGAACGCGGCCTCGGCGATGACTTCGCCACGTTCGGCGGAGAACGGCATATTGATGACGCTGACGCTGTCACCACGGCTGGCGTCGAAACCGACCGCGTCCTGAACCAGGCGAGTGAAGCGCGCCAATTCGTCGGCGCTCCATGGGGTGCGGGTTACCGCACCGTCAGCAGCGTTGACCTTGACTTGATCATCGACCACCACCGACACCGACAGGCGATTGACGCGACCCTGTTGTTGCTTGGTGTGGCTGATGGAACGGTCAAGCTCGAAGTTCTTGGTGGACTGGTTACGCTTGTCCGCCGGGTACGGTGCGAGCATCGGCTGGCCGGTGGCCGGGTCCATGATCTGCTGGCCGTTGGCATCCAGCAATGGCTGGCCAGGCTGAATCGCACCCGCAGTAGCGGCAGCGCCACCCGTGGTTTGCGGGGCCGAGGCCGGGGCCGGTGGCTGGTTGCTCAGGGCACCCGGCACGCCTTGCGGCGGGCCATTGGCGGCGGTGCGTTGTTCACTGGTCGACTGCTCGCTGCGCAACGCCGGTTGGTCCGGGTTGAACTGCTCGGAGGTCGACTCGACGGCGCTGAAGTCGATGTCGGCGGACACTTCAGCCTTGTAGCGATCATTGCCCAGCACCGGTTGCAGGATGTTGTGCACACGCTGGGTGAGCATGCTTTCCATGCGACGGCTGTAGTCGAACTGCTTGCCGGCCTGGGTCAGCGCGGAGTTTTCGGCCATGTCGGACAGCAGGTTGCCCTTCTGGTCAACGACGGTGATCTGCGACTTGTTCAGCTCAGGAACACTGGTGGCTACCAGGTTAATGATCGCCAGGACCTGGCCAGGCTCAAGGGAGCGGCCAGAAAACAGCTCAACCAATACCGAAGCACTGGGTTTGCGCTCATCGCGCACAAACACCGAGCTCTTCGGAATGGCCAGGTGCACGCGTGCACCCTTGACGTTATTCAGGCTGGAGATGGTGCGCGCCAGTTCGCCTTCCAGGCCACGACGGTAGCGAGTGGCTTCCATGAACTGGCTGGTCCCCAGGCCCTGGTCCTTGTCGAGGATTTCAAAACCGATATTGCTGTCGGACGGGGTCACGCCGGCCGCCGCGAGCTTCATGCGCGCACGGGCCACATCGTCGGCCTTGACCAGCAGCGCCCCGGAGTTGGGCTCAACGGTGTAGGCGATGTCGGCGGCGGCCAGGGTTTCCATGATCTGCTTGGAATCCATGCCCGCCAGGCTGCCATACAGCGGCCGGTAATCAGGTTGCTGCGACCACAGCACCACGGCAAAACCAATTGCCACGCTGGCAGCCAGGCCGACCATCAGGCCCACCTGACGCAGCATGGTCATTTCAGAGAGGTTTTCCAGGAACGACAGGCCAAACAGGGGCGGCTTGCCGTCTGCCTTGGCGGGTGCGTTGTCCACGACTGCTTCTGCCATGACTTAAATCTCGTCCTTAAACCGGCATCTGCATGATGTCTTGGTAAGCCTGAACCAGCTTGTTACGCACTTGGGTCAGCGCCTGGAACGAAACGCTGGCCTTTTGCGAAGCGACCATCACGTCGGTGAGGTCCACGCCGCTTTTGCCGATCTCGAACGCATTGGCCAACTGGCTGGAGGCTTGCTGGGTGCTACTGACTTTGTTAATCGCCGAACCCAGCATGTCGGCGAAACTGCTTTGGCCCAATTCCGGCGCTGGCGCGACGGATTTCGGTTGAGCCATGGCGTCCATTTGCATGGAGCGCATATCCAACATCAACCGATTGAACTCAATACCTTGGCTCATGAACTTCTCTCTCCGACAACCCGCAGTTTTTTGACGCTACGCCGCAATTACTAGGGGAAGTAGCAACAAGGGTGCCAGCTCTGTATCAAGTCGTAAGAAAAGGCGACAAAGCTTGTCGGCCTCGATACAGATCAGGTGGCGAATAGGTACGCGTCCACGTCCATGCCGGCGTCGCGCATCTGCGCCAGCTTGTAACGCAGGGTGCGCGGGCTGATGCCCAGGCGTTCGGCGGCCTCTTTGCGGCGGCCGCGTTCAGAACGCAGGGTGTCGATGATCATCTGGAATTCGCGGCGACGCAGGTCGTCGCCCAGGGCACCGGCAGTTTCGATTTCAGCCACCACGGGCGCGGGCGCCAAGGTCGGGAGCGGCGCCACACCGCTGCCCATGGCCAAACAGAAATCCTGGGGCTGGATCAGCCCGCCCTGCTGCAGAATCAGCGCGCGCTGGATGGCATTGTCCAATTCCCGCACGTTGCCCGGCCACGGATAGCTGATCAGGCAAGCCTGGGCCTCAGCGGACAGGCGTGCCTGAGCGTGCTTCATTTTTTTGACGTGGTTGTTCAGCAGGCGTTCGGCCAGCGGGATGATGTCCGCCGGGCGCTCGCGCAACGGGCGCCAGGCCAGGGGAAATACCGACAGACGGTAGAACAGGTCTTCACGGAAGCGCCCCGCCGCCACTTCGCCCGCCAGGTCGCGGTTGGTGGTAGCGACCACGCGGATATCCAGCTGGATCGGCTTGCGTGCGCCGACACGCTCTACTTCACGTTCCTGCAGGACCCGCAGCAACTTGGCTTGCAGGCCCAGAGGCATTTCCGAAATCTCATCGAGCAGGATGGTGCCGCCGTCGGCCTGTTCGAACTTGCCAGCCTGGGCCGCGATGGCGCCGGTGAACGAGCCTTTTTCGTGACCGAACAACGTGGCTTCGAGCATGTTGTCGGGAATTGCCGCGCAGTTGATCGCGATAAACGGTTGCTTGGCGCGGGTCGATTGCTGATGGATGTAACGTGCCAGCACTTCTTTGCCGGTGCCGGACTCGCCGGAGATCAACACAGTGGAATCACTGCGCGCCACGCGGGCCGCCAGTTCCAGCAACTGAGCACTGGCCGGCTCGAAGGCAATCGGGCCCTCGCCTTCGCTGGCCGAGACCACGCCGAGGGCATGCCGAGCGACCAATTCGATCAGTGCTTTAGGCTCGAATGGCTTGACCAGGTAATCCGCCGCGCCCTGGCGCATCGCGTCGACCGCGCGCTCCACGGCGCCATGGGCGGTCATCAGCAACACCGGCAACTGCGGTTGACGTGCACGCAGCAGGCCGAGCAACTGGTGGCCGTCCATACCGGGCATGTTCACATCACTGACCACCAGGCTGAAGGACTCCTGCTCCACCGCCTCCAAGGCGTCCTCGGCAGAACCGACCGCTCGGTAGTCGTGACCCGCCAGCAGCAGCGTGTCAGCCAATGCTTCACGCAGGGCGCGATCGTCTTCCACCAACAGAACCTTGATAGCCATATCCTCTCTACTCCGCGCTTGCCGCGCATGAAAACAGCGGCAAGGTCATCAATGCACAAGTGCCACGCCCCAGACGGGAATGCAGCTGCAATTCCCCCTGATGAGCACGCGCCACTGCCTTGACCACGGTCAGGCCCAGGCCCGTACCGTTGGTCTTGGTGGTGAAAAAGGGTTCGCCCAAACGCTGCAAAACGGCGGGCTCGATGCCGCTACCGCTGTCACTGATGCACAGGCGCAGGGTTTGCCCACGGCTGTACAGGTGCACCTTGAACCGCGCACCTGGACCGCTGGCCTGGGTGGCGTTTTCGATCAGGTTAAGCAGCGAACCTACAAGCGTGTCGCGGTTGCACAGCAGCTCACCGAGGTGGCTGTCGCATTGCCAGCGCACCTGGACGTCTTGAATATGGGTGGCGGCCGCCGCTTGCAGAGCCTGCATCAACTCGGCCGGCGTAATGCGATCGGTCAGCGGCAATTCACCGCGGGCAAACACCAGCATGTCACGCACCTGATGCTCCAACTCATGCAGACGCTCTTTAAGGCGCCCTGCAAAGCGCTGATGGGTGGCAGCGGGCAATTGCTCATCAGTCAAATGACTGGCGTAGATCAACGCTGCCGACAGCGGCGTGCGGATCTGGTGCGCCAGAGACGCGACCATGCGCCCCAGCGAGGACAAACGCTCGTGGCGCGCCAGCTGATCTTGCAGGTGACGGGTTTCGGTCAGGTCGTTGAGCAGCACGAGTTGGCCCGGCTCCGCGTCAAGAGATCGGGTAGCAATGGACAGGCGACGGCCGTCTTTGAGGGAGATTTCGTGGCCATCGTCTTCACGCGGCGCAAAGCAGCGGGTGATGACGTGGCGCCACAATTCACCTTCCAGCGGCAGGCCAAGCATGTCGCAGGCGGCCGGGTTGGCTTCGCGCACGCGGCCGTCTTCATCGATGACGATCACGCCACCTGGCAACAGCGACAGCAAGTTTTGCAGGCGGTTGGCCAGGCGTTCTTTCTCGGCCAGCTCTTCCATGCGCTGGGCACTGACCACGGCCAGCTCGCCTTTTAGCTCGGACACCCGGGCTTCGAGCAGGCTGTAGGAATCGGTCAGCTGGCTCGACATCTGGTTGAACTGCGAGAACGCGTGCTCAAGCCCCTGACGGGACAGCGGTTCTACAGGCGGGATCAACCCCTGGGTAACAGGGGCCGAAGATAGTTGGGCGGCGTGGGGCATCATGCTCTCTCGCTTGGCTGACCGTCAGTTAAACGGAACGTTGCGAGGGCTTTTGCAATACTTGTGCCGAAAAAAAACCAAGGTGCCCGGCCTCGCCAATACAGTTTCGTTTTGACGAGTGGCTGTTGCCGTCAGACAAGGCGCAGCGACGACTCATAGCTGGCTATGGGGAGGAGCTGCAACGCAGTATGACGGCAACAGACGCCGTCAAAAACGGAACAGTATTGGCGAGGCCGGACACCCAAAATCAGCGGCTTGAAAAACAGGCGTCAATCATCTGCCTGTTCATCACCTTCTTTGCGGCTCATACCGTACTTACGCATTTTCTCCACCAGGGTGGTTCGACGGATGCGCAGGCGCTCGGCGGCACGGGCGACGATGCCGTTGGCGTCGTCCAGGGCTTGTTGAATCAAGCCTTGTTCCAGGTTGCCGAGGTAGTCCTTCAGGTCCAGACCTTCAGGCGGCAACATGGCGGTGGAACCGAAGTCCGGGGTATGGCCGTTGATGGCTACGCGCTCTTCCAAGTCACTACGCAGGCTGTCGACCAGTTGCTCGTCTTCGTCGTCGACGTAGCGGAATTTCTTCGGCAACTCGACCACACCGATCACGCCGTAGGGGTGCATGATCGCCATGCGCTCCACCAAGTTGGCCAGCTCGCGCACGTTACCCGGCCAGCCGTGGCGGCACAGGGACATGATTGCAGCGGAGTTGAACCGGATCGAGCCGCGCTTTTCGTGCTCCATGCGCGAGATCAGTTCGTTCATCAGCAGCGGGATGTCTTCCACGCGCTCACGCAGCGGGGCCATCTCGATCGGGAAGACGTTGAGCCGGTAGTACAGGTCTTCGCGGAAGCTGCCGACCTCGATCATGCTTTCGAGGTTCTTGTGGGTGGCCGCGATGATGCGCACGTCGACGCTCTGGGTCTTGTTGCTGCCCACACGCTCGAAGGTGCGCTCCTGCAACACGCGCAGCAGCTTGACCTGCATCGGCAGCGGCATATCGCCGATTTCATCAAGGAACAAGGTGCCGCCGTTGGCCAGCTCGAAACGCCCGGCACGGCTAGTGATCGCCCCGGTAAAGGCGCCCTTCTCGTGGCCGAACAGTTCGCTTTCGAGCAACTCTGCCGGGATCGCCCCGCAGTTGACCGGCACAAAAGGCCCGTCGCGGCGCTTGGAGTGATAGTGCAGGTTGCGCGCGACCACTTCCTTGCCGGTGCCCGACTCGCCGAGAATCAGTACGCTGGCGTCGGTGTCGGCCACTTGCTGCATCATCTGGCGCACATGCTGGATGGCACGGCTGGTGCCGACCAGGCTGCGGAACAGGTTGGGTTCGCGATGGCGACCGCGCTCGCGCGCCTGATCGTACATCTCGCGATAGACCTGGGCACGGTGTAGGGAATCCAGCAGTTTGCTGTAGCTGGGCGGCATTTCCAGGGTGGAAAGCACGCGGCGGCGTTGGTCTTCTGGCAGATCGACAGAAGAAATATCGCCTATTAGCAACACAGGCAGGAACTCATCCCAGGTGGACAGTGTCTTTAACAAGCCCAAAACAGCGCCAGGAGCGTTTACCGTCCCGATCAGCACGCATATGACTTCACGGCTCGACGACAATGAGCTGACCACCTGCTGCCAGTCATGGCTGCCGCAGGGCAAATTTTCTTCACCGAGAAAATTTAAAATCACCGCCAGGTCGCGGCGGCGGACGCTATCGTCATCGATCAGCAGAATTTTGGTTTCACGCCACATGCAATAGCAACTTCCCTAGTAAAACTTCCTGCCCGGTGTGAGGGCAATCAAGACGGCTGTAGGACTTCTTACTCTATAGACGTCTGAAATCTGAAAACAGCACTAGTTAAGTCAAAAATGCTGGCACAGTCAAATATATGACGCGCCGCCCGGATTAACTAAGCGCATTCACCCGAACAGATGGTAGACCTTCGACGCATTTTTCGCTTGGTTGATCTGCGACATCTCTTCGAAAATCGCCTGGCGCTCGCCAGTCGTCACCTCAAGCAATTGCTGGTAAACCGCCAACAGGCTCTCAAGCTTCTCACGCAACGCATCCTCGTCCACTGGCGCTTCACTGAGCACCTCATCGATCACGTGACGGCAGCCCAGGTCCAGTTCGCCGATGGCGTCCCAGTTACGGTCCGCCAGCGCGCCCATCAGCGCCTCACGGGTTTCATCAATGCGTTGCAGTGCTTGGCTCATAACGTGTACCTCAAGGCCGGTGGCCTTATTCTGCTGCTGCCTGTGGCGCCGCAATAGCGTCCCAGCCTTCTTTTACGGTGATCAGCAAACGCGCCACTTCGTCGATCATGTCGGCGTCGTTATGCAGGTTCGCTTCCATCAGTCGGTTGGTCATATATGCATACAAACTTTCCAACTGCTGGACGTAAGCCGGGTTATCACTTTTTTGCGCATCCAGGCCGTCACGCAGGCCGATCACGATATCAATCGCCTTGCCGAGCATCAGACCCTTGGCCGCGATGTCACCACGCGCCAGCGCACCTTTGGCTTGGGCCATGCGGTCAAGGCCGCCTTCCATCAGCATCTGCACCAGGCGATGCGGGCTGGCTTCGGAGATCTGAGCATGGGAATTGACCTTCTGGTATTGGCGAAGGGCTCTCATGGGATTCATGTTTCTACCTCGTGACAGGCGACAGCGAAAAGGAATTCAGTAACCAATATGTCGACTGGGCCGCAAAAAGCTTTAGGCCAGTCGTCAATGATAAAAAAAGGCCAGACAAGTGTCTGGCCCGTATCCACTGAAGGGATCAATTATTGGTTTTTGGGTTGTTCAATGCATTGAGCGTGGTCATGACGCTGGTGCTTTGCTGGCGCAATTGGGCGACCAGGGTGTCCATGGCGTTGTATTTGGCGGAGAGGCTGCTGGTGAGCAGGGCCATGCGCTCATCGAGCGTGTTCTGCTGCTTGGTCAAATCCTTGAGGCTATCAGTCAGCGAAGAAGAACGCGTCGCCAGCACACCTGTGCTCGCTTTGGCAAAATCCTCCGTGGCGTTTTTCATGCGCGCCAGCATGCCGTCTTTGCCGGTGAACATGCTGTTGATATCGGCCGAGTTGGTTTTGACGGCAGCATCCCAACGCTTGTCATCGATCGTCAGCAGCCCCGTACCCGAACTTGTAACTACGCCGAATTGGGCCAAGGACTTGAAGGTACCGGTGCCCGACAACGCGTTGAACTCATTGCGGATTGCGCTCTGCAACGAGCGCATGGTCGAGTCACCCGTCAGCGCCGCAGCTGTGGTGCTGCCATCCAGATTCGTCGTGACCCTGGTCTCGGCGTTCATGGCGGTGATCAAGGCATTGTAGGTATCGAGGAAACCCTTGACCCCAGACTTGAGCGCCGTATTGTTTGTACTGACGGTGATGAGCGTAGCGTTTTTTTCGACATCCGAATTCGTCTTGAAGGTGGAAGGCGCCACCAACTTGATGTTTACACCACTGAGAGCACCCTCGATATTGTTGGTCTTGGACACAGACGCAACACCATCGATGCTGTACTGCGCATCCTTGGGATACTCGACAACGGTGGCCCCTACATCTAGCCCCGAGGTGCCAGAAAGAGTGAGATCTGAACCGGTCCCCATGGTGGTAGAGGTCAGGATCAACCGCGAACCATTGGAGTCGGTCTGGATGTTCGCGCTCAGCCCCGAAGTACCAAACTGGGTATTGATCGAATCCCGCACCTGTTGCAAGGTCGCACCGGCCGGAACGCTGACATCGTAAGGCTTACCTGACTGAGTGATGGTCAAGGTAGTCGGCTTATCCGTAGCGTTAACAACAGACGATGTACCACCGGCGAAGTTCTTGCTCGACAACTTCGACGCCTGGGCCAGTTGGTCGACGATCAACCGGAAACTGCCGTTTGAGGCCGTATTACTGGCCGTCATGGTCGCCGTCTTCTCATCCGAGGACGAACCCGTCAAACCGGTAAAGCTGCTGTCCTTGGACATCGTGTCCAGTGCACCACGAAACGCATCCAACGCAGCCTGAATCTTGCCGATCGAAGACAGCGTGGTGGTCGCTTTCTGGGACGCGGTATTGATCTGCGACTGCTTGGGCACCTTTTCGGCATCGACCAAAGACTTCACGATCGCTTGCGTATCGATGTTCGAACCGATACCACTTACCGTTGAACCCGCCATCATCTATCTCCTGTTCGGTGGCTGCCGTTATCTTGACTTATTACGCTTCAAGACAGGACAGCAACAAGTTTCATGCCAGCTCAGACCTTGTCGTCAAACAACAGGTGGCTTGCGCTGGAAAGGTTCTGTGCCAGCTTCAGCGCCGTTTCCGACGGAATCTGGCGAATGACTTCGCCATTGTCGGTATTGATGACTTTGACCACCACACGGTGGGTGGAGTCATCAATGGAAAAATCCAGGCTGCGCTGGGCAGCCTGAACGAATTCTCGAATATCGGTGACCGCTTTTTCCAGGTCCGCACGCTCAGGCTCTTTGCCTATGGTCGGTGCTTCCTGGACTTTACTGATGCTTTTGTCGGCTGCCACCTGAGCAGGTGCGCTTTGAGGTGCAACCAGCGGATAAGACGGGCTCAGCTTTACACTCATGTCCATGTCCAATCTCCTCTAAACCGAAAAACGGAAGGGCACGTAGACGCGCCCTTCCGTTAGTGACCAAGCGCTGGGATTACTGAAGCAGCTTCAGTACAGCGGATGGCAGTTGGTTAGCCTGCGACAGGATCGCGGTGGAAGCCGATTGCAGGGTTTGTTGCTTGGTCAGTTCGGCGGTTTCGGAAGCGAAGTCGACGTCCTGAACGGTGGAGCGTGCAGCGGTGGAGTTCTTCTGAATGTTCTGCAGGTTGTCTGCAGTGGTAGTCAGACGGTTCTGGGTAGCACCCAGGCCCGAACGAACGCCGTCGATGGTGCCGATGGCTTTGTCGATTACCGCCAGGGCGTTTTGAGCGTTGGTAGCGTTGGTGACGTCGGTATCAGCGATTTTGGTTTTGGTCGACGAAACGGTAGCGCCGGAGAACAAGTCCGAAACACCAGCAGCGGCATCGCTCAACGAGTAGCCTTTCGCCGAATCGAGGGAGACTTGACCGTTAACAACGAGCGTGGCAGTAGTCAGCGCAGCAGGGGTGGCGAAGGCACCGGCGCCATCTTTCGCGCCAACCAAAATGTTGGTCTGTGCGTTGCCATCAGCGGCTGAGAACGACAGGTTATCACCGGTATCAGACTTAACCGACAGGGTTTTGTTAGTTTCATCGTAGTTAACGCTGATGCCCAGCTTGGCGGAGTTAGACTTCAGTTGGTCAGCCAGACCAGCCAGATCGGTGACGCCTACGAACTTGACAGCCCCGCTGTTACCCACAGCCAGTGAGAAGTTAGACGGTGTTGAAGCGCCCACTTCCAGCTGAACTTCAGTGCTCGCGCTAGCACTCAGGCCACCAATCGAACCGTTCAGACCTGCAGCAATGTCTTTTGCCGAAGCGGCTGGGCCGTAAGTAACCGTCTTGGTTTGACCATTGCCGGTAACAGTGATGTCACCGCCAACCAAGCCACCGGCACTTGGCACGATTGCCTTACTTTTGATCTGTTGCGAACCAATAGTGCTGGCCGAAACGTTTTCCAAGCTCAGGTTGATGGTTTCGTTAGCGTTTGCGCCAACCTGAATGGCCTTGGTACCGTACGAACCGTCCAGCAACTTCTGGCCGCCGAAAGTGGTGGTGGCGGAAATTCGGGTCAGTTCCGAAGTCAGAGCCTGGTATTCGTCGTTGTTCGACTTACGGTCGTCAGGGCTGAGGGAACCAGTTGCCGAGGACAGAGCCAGGGTACGCATTTTTTGCAGGATGTCGGTCGAAGCCTGCATCGCGCCTTCAGCGGTCTGAGCGATCGAGATACCGTCGTTCACGTTCTTGACTGCTTGGCCCAGGCCATTGATTTGGCTGGTCAGGCGGTTAGCGATCTGCAGGCCGGCAGCGTCGTCTTTAGCGCTGTTGATACGCAGGCCGGAAGACAGGCGCTGCATGGAAGTGGCCAGGGCGCCGCCAGCTTTGTTCAGGTTACCCTGAGTAGTGATCGAAGCAATGTTGGTGTTTACTGTTAAAGCCATGACGAAATCCTCGTTGGATGGATACTGCGGCTTCCGGCCCTGGCAACCGCCGGGTGTGGCCTGAGAACCTACGTAATAGTTATCGTCGTGGTAGCCGGATGCTTGAGGATTTTTTTGAAATTATTTACTGGCGTCGTGCCACCCCTTGTAATTCAAGGGTTTACGCAGGCTCGAAACCCCGATTTCATTAGGTTTTCTGGCGCCAAATAAAAAACGCCGATGATCTTTCGATCATCGGCGTTTTTTTATTGAGGCGATTAAAGCATCAAGGGCGATAGAGAATCGCCGAACCCCACGACAGGCCCACACCAAAACCACTGATTGCCACGCGCTTCCAGGTGGCGTCCATCACGTGTTTTTCCAGCAGCAATGGAATGCTCGATGAAACGGTGTTGCCGGTTTCGACCATGTCCTTGATGAACTTGTCCACCGGAGCGTCTTCAAATCGACGCGCCACGGCGTCGACAATGGCCGCACTGCCCTGGTGAATGCAGAAGGCATCAATCTCGTCAGCCTTGAGGTCCGACTCGTTGAGCAGCTCGTGCAAATGCGCCGGCACTTTAAGCAGCGCGAAGTTGAACACCTGGCGGCCATTCATAAAGAACACGCCGTCGCTGACCTTAAGGTGCGGTGCGCCGGAACCGTCGGTGCCGAACTTGGCCTTGCCCAGCAGCCACGGTGCGTCTTCACCCATCCAGGTGGCGGTGGCGGCGTCGCCGAACAGCATGGTGGTGTTGCGGTCTTCCGGGTCGACGATCTTCGAGTACGGGTCGGCGGTGACCAGCAGGCCGTTTTTCAGGCCGGCGGCTTCCATGAAGCCCTTCATCGCATAGATGCCGTAGACGTAGCCCGAGCAGCCCAGGGAAATATCGAACGCCGCAACGTGAGTCGGCAGGCCGAGTTTGTCCTGGACGATGGCGGCGGTGTGGGGCAAGCCCTCTTCATCACCGTTCTGGGTCACGACGATCAGTGCGTCGATGGACTCGCGCTTCAAATCCGGGTTGTTGGCAAACAAAGCGTTGACCGCTTCGACACACAGGTCAGACGTTTCCTGCGCGGCATCCTTGCGCGGCAAAAACGCCGAACCGATCTTGCCAATGATGAACTCTTCATCCTTGGCGAATTTGGCACCCTGGGCGTAGTTATCGATCCCGTCTGCCGGCACGTAACTGGCGATGCTTTTTATGCCAATCATTGTGGCTTCCCAATACTAAATAGCTGGAGAACACCCCTGGGACTGCGCCCGGAGTGCTGACAATAAAGGGGATAACCCCATAAAAATTTCGCTGAAAGCCGCCTCGCAAGGACCCTGTGACGACTTATCCTTTTCACACGATACAGTGAAGATGCGCTTTATGACTCACAGGTCACTCAATTTTGTGTGCTTTGTGCAAAACCTTCAAACAATTAAACCCCATAAACGACAACGGCCCGCCCTGTTTCCAGAGCGGGCCGCTTGACGTCACGCCACTTACATCTTGTTGAAGAGGCTCAACTGCGAGACTTTTACAAACGCCAGTTGCGAGGCTTCCAGCATGGTCTGCTGCAGGGTCAGGTTAATCGCGGCTTCGCCCATGTCGATATTGGCCAGTGCACTCATGGTGGTGGTATTGGCCAGGCCGATACTGGCGTTTGCGTCGGATTGCACATCGAGCGCGTTTTCGCGCGCACCAATGGAGCCGATCACATTGCCCAGCTGGGTGGTCGAGTTGTTCAGGTTACTGACTGCGGCGTTCAACGCATCCTGAAGCTTGACGCGCGCGCCCGGGATGCCATCGGCCGGCTTTTCCAGGGCTTGGCGCAGCTGGCTTAGGGTGTCGAGGGCGTTCTGGGTTTTCTGGGTGCTCGCACCGACGGCAAACTGGTCGCCGATCTGCGGCGTACCGCTCAACCCAAAGGTCACACCGGCCGCAGTGATGGTATTCGGCGTCGTGGCTGTGTCGATAACGCCCGAATCGATCTCTTTGCTGTCGGCGGTATACGGCTGGGCAAATACCTTGAAGGCCGTCGGGTCGGTATCACTGAACTTGATCAGCACCCCGCTATTGCCGGGAAAGGTGCTGGAATAGTCCGCCGCGCTGCTGACGTTGCCGTTGGTCAGTTGTGCGGTCGACTGATTGCTCGCGGTACGCGAGACATTGAACGCATCCGGCTTGGCAGCCAGGTTGAACTCACGCCCCTGAACGAGCGCATCGGCATTCGGCCCGGTGGCGAGGTCAGTCATGTCGACGGTGATATCGAACTTGACCCCGCGCAGATTGACACTGGCGCTGCCCTCTTTGGTGGAATCGAACGTGCCATTACCCGCAATCTCTGAGGTAATGTCATTGTTGTCCTTGTCCGTCACCTTGTACTGGGTACTACTGGTGAAGGTCAGCTTGTAAGGTTGGCCGTCGGCAAATTGCTTGGTGTAGTCGATACCCGAAGTCACCAGGCCGGCCGAAATCGCAACCTTTTTATCATCGACCAAAGGCGGAGAAATCGCTGGCGGCAGCGGCGCGGTCGCAGGTGCAATGTAGGTGGACTGGGTGCGACTGCTGTTGGCCGCCCCTCCCAGAATGGTTTTGCCGGTATCGCCAGTGCGCACCGTGAGCGTCTCGGAAACCTGCAGGCTCAGTTCGTTTTCGTCACCCTGGTAGCTGTAGGTGCCATCGCTGTTGCGCGAATACGGGGGGGTTTGGGTCTTGGAGCCGGAGAACAAGTAGTTGCCTGCCGCATCCTTGCTATTGAGCAAACCCAGCACCTGCTCTTCCAGGGCCCCCACTTCGACCGAGATTGACTTGCGATCAGCATCGCTGGTCACACCGCCAGCCCGCAGGGCCAGCTGCTTGCCAGCCTGCATCGCCTTGTCGAGCGCATCCAGGATGCTCTGCTCGTTGGTCAGCGAACTTTTCAGGGAGCTGATATTGCCGCTGGACTGCGCCAGCATATCTTTCTGCTGCTGCAACATCAGCAAACGCTGCGCGGCCACCGGATCATCCCCAGCGGTCTGTACACGCACGCCGGAACTCGCCTGTTCCTGGGCCTTAACCACGCTGGAATAATTGTTCTGATACTTGCTCGCACTGGTGTCGAAATACTGCTGTGTAGAAATGCGCATCGTCCCAGACTCCCTTAAAGACTATTAATCAGCGTGCTGAAGGTTTCTTGCGCAGCCTTGATGATCTGCGACGACGCTGTGTAGTACTGCTGGAACTTGATCATGTCGCCCGCCTCTTCGTCCAGGTTGACCTGGGACACGGAGTTGCGCGCATTTTTGTTAGCCGCCAGCAACGCATTGGTGGCCGTGGTGTCAGTGGTGGCCGCAGCGGCCTTGGCGCCTACAGTAGACACCAACTTACTGTTGGCCCCGACCAGGCTCGTGCCGCCGGTGCCATCTGTCGCCACGCCCACGGTGGCCTTGGTTTGCAGATTCAGCAGTTGCTGGGCATTGCGGTTGTCGGATACGCCCGTGGCGTTAAACGAAAAGGTGGTGCTGTCCCCCTCGGTCGGCGAGCCCGCAACCGTGGTGTCAAAGCCAAAGCTCTTGGCCGGCACTACCAGGGCACCGCTGGCATCACGCATCGGCACGTTGACGGTGATTTTATTGGCCTGCCCCGGAATGATGGTCCCCGAGCCGATAGGATCGCCCTTGGCGTCGTTAAGGGTATAGCTCTGAGTGCCATCAGCCGCCGGCTTGCCGAACACCATCTTCACTGGCATCGAATTTTCAATGCCAACGCGCAGTTGCGCGGTAGTCGCGCCACCCTGGATATCCAGGGGCAGGGTCAGGGTCGGCGGTGTGAAGCTACCGGTACCCTGGTTGGTTTTGCTGGCCTCCCCGTTCAGCGGCGCGGCAAACGCAATCTTGCTCGGGTCGTTGAGGACAGTACCGATATTCTGGGCGCCACTGGCGGTCGGGCTGACTTTAAAGCTGTCACCCGCCTGCATCGGTCCGTTCTTGAGTTCCAAGGTGAAACCATCGATCACCGAGGGCGGTGTAGCCGTGATATCAAACGTGCCCATGGCTTTGCCATCAGAGCGCTCGACGGTGACTTTGTTGAGATCGACAGGGTCGCTGAAGGTGACCTTGTAATCGAAGTTGGTCAGCTTGCTGGTGTCCTTGATCGTAACACCCAGGCTACCAACGCCCTGATTACCTTGAGCGGAAAGGCTACGCAGCGCGACAGACGCAGCGCTGTTGATGTCTTTGAACATCGACGAGCCGAATTCGCCGTTCAGGTCGATACCCTGGCCCAGTTGACTGTTGATCGTATCGGCAGTGACGATAGCAATGCGACCCAGGTCATTGATGGCCGGCATCAACACATCGCTGCGATAGCGCAGCAAGCCACCGATGCTGCCACCACTGATCACGTTGCCCAGGTCCATCGTCGTCCCGCCAGCCGCATTCATCTGAATCGTGTACTGGCTGGTGTCGCTCTTGCTCGGTACGGCAGAAAGGGTGTTGGACCGATCGCCCAGCACCAGGGACTGGCCGGTACCGGTACTGACGCTGAACACACCGTTCTTCTCGCTGGCGTTCACGCCGATCAACTCATTGAGCGAACGTACGGCTTCGGCGCGCGCGTCCAGCAGGTTGGCCGGGGTGGTGTTCGAAGACCCCTGCACCTGAGTAATCTGTTTGTTGAGCGAAGCAATCGACGAGGTCAGCTGGTTGACCTGATCGGTCAAGGAGGTCAGCTGGCTGTTAATGGTTTCTTTCTGCTGGCTCAATTGGCTGGAGATCGAGTTGAAGCGGTTGCTCAATGTCTGGGCGCTGGTCAGCAGTATCTGGCGAGCCGAGGTATCACTCGGGTTAGCCGAGGCGGTCTGAACAGCGGCAAAGAACGAACTGAGCACGGACGACATGCCCGTAGTCTTGTCCGACAACGTCTTGTCCACGGCGCTCACTTGATCCAGGTAAGCCTTGGCATCGCTGTTGAGCGAGGTGCTGTTCTGGTACGCCGTGTCCAGGTATTCGTTGTACACCCGGCGCACGTCAGCCAGGGTGGTACCGCTGCCGATAAACACGCCGCCGTACTGGTTCGACGCATTCGCGCTCTGGGTAGTCTGCTGACGCGAATAGCCCGCCGTGTTGGCGTTGGCAATGTTGTTACTCAAGACCGACAACGATCCTTGAGCAGCGTTAAGCCCCGACATCCCGATATTGAGCAAACTCATGGTTCAGACCTTATAAATGTGTGGTTGCGCCAGCGGCAGCGTAGTTCTGGTAACTGTCCATCGTTTTGGCGATCTGCGAAATCTTGCTGGCGTAGGCCGGGTCGGTTGCGTAACCGGCTTTTTGCAACTCGCGTACAAACTGTTCCGGGTTGTCGGCCGACTTCACAACTTCTTTATAGCGATCATTGCTTTGCAGCAATGTCACCAGGTCATGGAAGCTGTCCTGGTAAGAGTTGTAGGAACGGAACTGCGCCGTTTCCTTGACCATTGCGCCGTCACGGAACTCGCTGGTGATCGCACGCGCTTTCTCGCCCTGCCAACTCTGGCCGGCCTTGATGCCAAACAGGTTGTGGCTGCTGGTGCCATCCTGGGCGCGCATCACCGATTTACCCCAACCAGTTTCCAGGGCGGCCTGGGCCACCAGGTACTTCGGGTCGACACCAATGCGCGCGGCGGCCGCCTTGGCCATTGGCAACATGGTCGCGACAAATTCATCCTGCGAACTGAAGGCCTTCTTCGCCGGCGCCAACGGTGGCTGGGCCACGGCACGGCCGTAGACCTGCATGCGGTCGCCGGGCACCGCGAAAGTGCGCGCCGTGCTGTTGACCACGTTGTCATCGGCCGCGCTGTTACGCAGTGGCGCAGACTTGGCGACGGTGGTTGCATCGGTACTCGGCACGATGCCGGACAGCAGGCGATCAGTCAGCCTGCTCGGCAAGGCAATCCGACGCTGGTTCATCAATTCCATGTCATTGCTGTGCGATGCAGCAGCCCCAGCCTGTGGCTCTGCCACGCGGTAAGCCCACAGCGGACGCTGGCCATTGGAACGGCCCAACGGACCTTCGGCCTGGGTGCCGGCGGCAATTTCCGTCGGCACGTCGACTTTCTTGGCAGCCCCTGCCGCCGCAGGGCCCTGCAGGGTGGCGGCCTGGGCCTCCACCGGCTTGTTCTTCTGCATCTGACGCATCAGCACATCGGCCAGGCCGATACCCCCGCCTTCGCGGGACATCGAGACCGCGAGTTGCTGGTCGTACATTTCCTGATATTGCTTGGCGGCCGGCGTGTTCAGCGGGTTGTCCTTACCCAACGCCTCGGTGGCCGAACGCATGGACTTGAGCATCTCGCTCAAAAACAGCGACTCGAACTCCTGCGCGACCTTGCGCATGTTGCCTTCGCTGTTCTTGTCGTCGCCGACCTTGAGCTGGTTAAGCCGGTTCAAGTCGGAGTAAGACCCCGAGTCCGCCGTGCTGCTGATACCGCTCTTGCGCATGTCCATGACCATGGCCTCAGATCACTATCAGGTCGGCTTGCAAGGCGCCGGCCTGTTTCAGTGCTTCGAGAATCGCCATCAAGTCGCCGGGCGCCGCGCCCACCTGGTTCACCGCACGGACAATCTCATCCAGGGTGGTGCCGGGGCCGAACTTGAACATCGGCTTGGCTTCTTGCTGGGCGTTGACGCGTGAGCGTGGCACCACCGCCGTCTGGCCGTTGGACAAAGGCCCAGGTTGGCTGACGATCGGGTCTTCGGTGATGGTCACGGTCAGGCTGCCGTGGGTCACCGCTGCCGGCGATACCTTGACGTTCTGGCCGATCACAATGGTACCGGTACGCGAGTTGATGATGACTTTGGCGACAGCCTGGCCCGGGTCGACTTCCAGGTTTTCCAGGATCGACAGGTAGTCGACGCGCTGGCTGGGGTCCAGCGGGGCGGTCACACGGATCGAGCCGCCGTCGATCGCCTGGGCCACGCCAGGGCCGAGCATGTCGTTGATCTTATCGACCACGCGCTTGGCGGTGGTGAAGTCGGAGCGGTTGAGGTTCAGGGTCAGGCTGTTGCCCTGGTTGAAGCCGCTCGGCACAGTGCGTTCAACACTGGCACCGCCTGGGATACGACCCGCCGACGGCACGTTGACAGTGATCTTCGAGCCGTCGCGACCTTCAGCATCAAACCCGCCCACCACCAGGTTGCCCTGGGCGATGGCGTAGACGTTGCCGTCGATCCCCTTGAGCGGCGTCATCAGCAAGGTGCCGCCACGCAGGCTTTTCGAGTTACCGATCGACGCGACAGTGATGTCCACCAGTTGGCCGGGCTTGGAGAACGCCGGCAAGTCAGCACTGATCGACACCGCCGCGACGTTTTTCAGTTGCACGTTGCCCGAACCGGCCGGCACCTTGATGCCGAACTGCGAGAGCATGTTGTTGAAGGTCTGCAGGGTGAACGGGGTCTGGGTGGTCTGGTCACCCGTACCATTGAGCCCCACCACCAGGCCGTAGCCGATCAACTGGTTGGAACGCACACCGGAAATGCTCGCGATGTCCTTCAGGCGTTCGGCCTGGGCGACAGCGCTTAAGCAAAGCAGGAGCGCGGCCGCCATCAGCTGTTTGAAGTTCAAAGTGGCCACCTAGAAAGGGAACAGCGGGCTAAGGAAGAAACGGTCGAACCAGCCCGGCTGGCTCGCATCGGCAAAGGCGCCCGTGCCGGAATAAGTGATGCGTGCATCGGCAATACGCGTGGACGGCACGGTGTTGTCGGTGGTGATGTCATCGGCGCGAACCATGCCCGCAATGCGCACCAGTTCGTCACCGGTATTGAGCGTCATCCACTTTTCACCGCGTACGGCGAGGATGCCGTTGGGCAATACATCGGCTACGGTCACGGTGATCGAACCGGTCAGGCTGTTGCCCTGCCCCGCCGCGCTTTTGCCGCTGGTGGCACGGTCGCCGCTGTAGCCGGCGCTGAGGCTCAGGTCGCCATCACCCAATGGGTTGTTGACGTTGGGCACGGCGCCGAACAACGACGTCAGGCCGATGCCAGCCTTACTGGTCTTGCCGACTTGAGAGTTGGCGTTCTTGCTGGCCTGGGTGCGCTCGTTCAGGGTGATGGTGATGATGTCACCGACCCGGAACGCCTTGCGGTCGCTGTACAGGTTCTGTTCGAAGCCCGCCTGATAGATCGAGCCATTGTTGGCAGCCGCCGGCAACGGCGTGCGTGGCAACACCGGCGCGTAGTACGGGTCATTGGGTTTTGGCGTCGGGGCGACACAGCCCGCGAGCACGGCAATCCCACTCAATGCCAGAACAGAAACATAGCGATTCATGACCCTTACCTCACGGTGTTGCAGGCGACCTCAGGGGCGCCCCATAGACTTGATTACAGATTCTGCGTTACGAACGAAAGCATCTGGTCGGCGGTGGAGATCACCTTGGAGTTCATCTCGTAGGCGCGCTGGGTGGTGATCATGTTGACCATCTCCTCAACGGTGCTCACGTTGGACGTTTCCAGGGTGCTTTGCAGCGTGGTGCCAAAACCGTTCAGGCCAGGGGTGCCGATTTGCGGTGCGCCGCTGGAGGCGGTTTCCAGGAACAGGTTGTTACCCATGGCCTGCAGGCCGGCCGGGTTGATGAAGTCGGCGGTTTGCAGGTTACCGATCACTTGCGAAGCCGGGTTACCGGCGACGGTGATAGACACGGTGCCGTCGTTGCCGACAGTGAACGTCTTGGCATCAGCCGGTACGACAACGGCTGGCTCCAGGGAGAAACCGTTGGCCGTCACGATCTGGCCGTTGGAATCCAAGTGGAAAGTACCGTCACGGGTGTAGGAAGTGGTGCCGTCCGGTTGCAGGATCTGGAAGAAACCACGGCCGTTGATGGCCATGTCCAGCGGCTGGCCGGTCTGCTGCAGGTTGCCGGCGCTGAAGTTCTTCTGGGTGCCGACGATCTGCACACCGGTACCCAGTTGCAGGCCCGACGGCAGTTCGCTGTCCTGGGTCGATTGGGCGCCTGGCTGTTTCTTGATCTGATAGAGCAAGTCCTGGAACTCGGCACGGTCACGTTTGAAACCCGTGGTCGACACGTTGGCCAAGTTGTTGGAAATGGTGGTCAGGTTGGTGTCCTGGGCGGACAGACCTGTTTTGGCAACCCATAGAGCCGGAAGCATGCTGTTCTCCTTCGTGCGCCTGTTTGTTGGCGCCGCGTTGCAAATTAGTTAGGGGCTATCAGCTCATCTGCATGACGCGAGTCATGGCCTGATCGTCTTCTTTAGCGCTGTTCATCATCTTGATGTGCAGCTCGAACTGCTTAGAAAGCGCCAGCACCGCTGTCATTTCTTCTACGGCATTGACGTTGCTCGCCTGCAGAAAGCCCGAGGTCAGCGTGACCCTAGCGTCGGCTTGAGCCGGCTGGCCATCCTTGGTGTGGATGGTGCCGTCCAGGCCTTTGCTCATGTTCTTCAGGTCCGGCTGGACCAGCTTGATGCGGTCCACTTCAGCCATCACACGCGGGCCTTCACCCATGGCGCGGATGCTGATGGTGCCGTCGGCACCCACTTCGATTTTCTGCTGGGGCGGCACGGCAATCGGGCCACCGTTGCCCATGATCGGCATGCCGTTGCCGGCCCGCAGCACGCCCAATGCATCGACGTTCATGCTGGCGCTGCGCACGTAGGCCTCGCCGCCATCCGGGGTTTGCACGGCCATCCAGCCATCGCCGCTGACGGCAACGTCCAGGTCACGGCCGGTCTCAATCATCGCGCCAGGGGAGAAGTCAGTGCCTGGGCGCTCGGTCAAGGCAAACGCCCGCGCCGGAAAGCTGTCACCGAACACTGGCATCGAACGCGCCTGCTCCAGGTCACGCTGGAAACCATTGGTGGAAATGTTCGCCAGGTTGTTGGCATGGGCCTTCTGCGCCAGAGCATTCTGGCTGGCGCCGGTCATTGCCACATAAAGGTACTTGTCCACGCTCTTTCCTCTTTCTGACGGACGCTTGCCGCCCACCGCTGTACTGATAAGGCTTAAGCAATTTGCGAACCAACTTTGGAAAAGAAGGAGAAGTGCAGGCGGGACGGGGGTTTGGCGGGAGATGGGTGGATTAGGCTGCCGGCTGAGAGTCGAAAAAACGGCGGACTACTGCCGCGTGCGGCAAACACCGGTATTACAGGCGACAAAAATTCAAATGATGTGGGAGCGAGCAAGCCCGCCCCCACAGCTTGCCCCTGTTTAGCCAGTGGGTTATTTGTCGGCCTTGACGACTTCGTAATCGCGCAATTTATTGGCGATGGTGGTGTGCGATACCCCTAACCGCTTGCCCAACTGCCGACTGCTCGGGTGCTCGGCGTACAAACTTTCCAGCACCGCCTTCTCGAAGCGCCCGACAATGTCCTCCAAGCCGCCCTCCAAGGAAAAATCGCCAAGGGGCTGACGCACGCCATAGTCCGGCAGCCGAATATGCTCGGCCTTGACCATCCCGCCATCGCACAACGACACCGCCTGGAATAGCACGTTTTCCAACTGCCGTACGTTGCCTGGCCAGTGGTAGTGGCTCAGACGATCCATCGCAGCCGTCGCGAGCTTCGGCAGCGGGCAGCCGATCTGCCGGCTCGCCTGATCAAGGAAGTGATCCACCAGCGGCGCCAGGCCGTCGAGGCATTCGCGCAGCGGCGGGATATGCAGGGACAGCACATTTAGACGGTGGTAAAGGTCCTGGCGGAATTCGCCACGGGCGCACAGTTCAGACAAGTCCACCTGGGTGGCGCAGATGACCCGCACATCCAGGTACACCTCTTCATCGCTGCCTACGCGGCGGAAGCAACCGTCCTGCAAAAAGCGCAGCAACTTCACCTGCAAGCGCGCGCTCATTTCCCCCACGCCGTCGAGAAACAGCGTGCCGCCCGCCGTCAACTCCAGCAGCCCCAGCTTGCCTTCGGCGCGCGCACCTTCGAACGCGCCGGGGCCGTAGCCGAACAGCTCGGTCTCGGCCATCGACTCCGGCAAACCGGCGCAGTTAAGCGCCATCAACGGCGATTGACCACGCGGGCTGGCCAGATGACAGGCACGCGCGAGCAGCTCTTTGCCGGTGCCGGTTTCGCCTTCTATTAATAGAGGCGCATCCAGCGGCGCCATGCGTCGCGCTTCGCGAACCACGGCGGCCATGACCTTGGAACTCTGGAAAATGCTGTCAAAGCCGCGCAGCTCCTGCTTGCGCACGTTGTAGATGCGTTCACCGACGCGGTCGGCGCGGTGCAACGTCAGCACGGCGCCGGCCATGGCCTCGCTGTCATCATGTTCGGACGATTGCAGTGGCGCGATGTCCGCCAGGAACACGTCACCCTTGACCTTGACCCGCAGGCCGTTGATCCGCGATTTGCTCGCACGCACCAGCTCCGGCAAGTCGAAGTCCTCGGCATACCGTGACAACGGAATCCCCGGCACTTCATCCACCCGCACCCCGAGCAACTGGGCCGCCGCGCGGTTGGCGGCGACGATGGAACCGCCCATGTCGATCGACAGCACCGGAAACTCCAGGGCGCCGAGCAGCGCATTGAGTTCCATGTGCCGGCGCTCGCTGGGCATCAGCCCTACCCTTTTCACCCCAAACACTCCGGCAATCGCCTCGAACTGCGGGCGCAGCGCCTGGAACTGCATGTTCACCAGGTTCGGGCAGTACAGGTAAATGGCATTGCCATGCTCACCGCCGACCTCGCCCTTGGCGACGTTGACGCCGTACTCCACCAACAGGTTGAGGATGTCCCGCAGGATGCCGATACGGTTCTGGCAGTGCACTTTGATACGCATGAAAAGGCCCGAAAGTTGGGTAAGCGCCGCGGCTTTTTTGTCGCTGGGCGCAGATAGTCGTCAAGATTATGTGACAGCTTTGGGGGTTTTCCCAGCCCGACCCAGCAGCAAATCCGGTATCCGTAACGAATACTTTACGAAAACCGGTAAGTTTTCCTACTCAGAGGCGTTTTAAACAGATGGAATCCCGGCGCGCACGGGTTATCAATAGGCTCAACGCAGGACATAACAAGAACGAATGCCTAGCAGGAGAGCCGTATGAAACAGACGCAGTACGTGGCCCGCGAGCCCGATGCGCAAGGTGTTATCCATTACCCGCCAGAAGAACACGCGGTGTGGAACACCCTGATCACTCGTCAATTGAAAGTGATTGAAGGGCGCGCCTGCCAGGAATACCTGGACGGCATCGACAAGCTCGGCCTGCCCCTGGACCGAATCCCGCAATTGGGCGAGATCAACAAGGTGCTGGCCGAAACCACCGGCTGGCAAGTCGCCCGCGTGCCGGCGCTGATTCCCTTCCAGACGTTCTTCGAATTGCTCGCCAACAAGCAGTTTCCGGTGGCGACTTTTATTCGCACCCGCGAAGAACTCGACTACCTGCAAGAGCCGGACATTTTCCACGAGATCTTTGGCCATTGCCCGCTGCTGACCAACCCCTGGTTTGCCGAATTTACCCATACCTACGGCAAGCTCGGCCTGGCGGCCACCAAGGAGCAACGGGTGTACCTGGCGCGCTTGTACTGGATGACCATCGAGTTTGGCCTGGTGGATACGCCCGAAGGTCGGCGCATCTACGGTGGCGGTATTCTGTCGTCGCCCAAGGAAACGGTGTACAGCCTGTCTTCCGAGCCTGAGCACCAAGCCTTCGATCCGCTGGAAGCCATGCGCACGCCGTATCGCATCGATATCCTGCAACCGCTGTACTTCGTGCTGCCAAACCTCAAGCGCCTGTTCGAAGTCGCGCAGGAAGACATCATGGGCATGGTTGAGCGCGGGATGCAGCTGGGGCTGCGCGCCCCGCTCTTCGCCCCAAAGGCAGCCCCCCCCGAAGCCCAAGGTTGCTTGAACCTTACTTCTTGAGGCCAGGTGAGTCTGTTCCCTGGCGCCGCGTTGCTTTAGGGTGACGCTACTGACCTTCAAACATTCGAATTCAGGACACCTCCATGACCACCTTGAACCAAGCCCACTGCGAAGCCTGCCGCGCCGATGCCCCGCAAGTCAGCGATGAAGAACTGCCGGTGCTGCTCAAGCAGATCCCAGACTGGAACATCGAAGTCCGCGACGGCGTGATGCAGCTGGAAAAGGTTTTCCTGTTCAAGAACTTCAAATTTGCCCTGGCGTTCACCAACGCCGTGGGTGAAATCTCCGAAGCCGAAGGCCATCACCCAGGCCTGCTCACTGAGTGGGGCAAAGTCACCGTGACTTGGTGGAGCCACTCCATCAAGGGGCTGCACCGCAACGACTTCATCATGGCCGCACGCACCGACGAAGTGGCCAAGGACGCCGAGGGCCGCAAGTAATGCACTTCGATGCCATAGGCCGCGTGCCCGGCGACCCGATCCTCGGGCTGATGGACCTGTATGCCCAGGACACCAACCCGAACAAGTTCGACCTGGGCGTGGGCGTCTACAAGGATGACCAGGGGCTCACGCCCATTCCGCACGCAGTGAAACTGGCCGAGCAGCGCCTGGTAGACACGCAGACCACCAAGACCTACATCGGCGGCCACGGTAATGCTGTGTTCGGCTCGCTGATCAGCGAACTGGTGCTCGGTGCCGATTCGGCGCTGATCCGCGAACGCCGCGCCGGCGCCACCCAGACGCCAGGCGGCACCGGCGCCCTGCGCCTGAGCGCCGACTTCATCGCCCACAATCTGCCCGGCCGTGGCGTATGGCTGAGCAACCCGACCTGGCCGATCCACGAAACTATCTTCGCCAAGGCCGGGATTAAGGTCAGCCATTACCCCTACGTGGGCGCTGACAATCGCCTGGACGTGGCGGCGATGCTGGCTACCCTGTCCAGCGTGCCAGAGGGCGACGTGGTACTGCTGCATGCCTGCTGCCACAACCCGACCGGTTTCGACTTGACCCCGGATGATTGGCGCCAGGTGCTGCAGATCGTGCGCGAGCGCCAACTGCTGCCGCTGATCGACTTCGCCTATCAGGGCTTTGGCGATGGCCTGGAGCAGGACGCCTGGGCCGTGCGCCTATTTGCGGCCGAGCTGCCGGAAGTGCTGGTGACCAGTTCCTGCTCGAAGAATTTTGGCCTGTATAGCGACCGTGTTGGCGCGTTGATCGTGTGTGCGGCGGATGCCGAGAAGCTGACGGATGTGCGCAGCCAGCTTGCTAATACGGCACGCAACCTGTGGTCGACGCCGCCGGATCACGGCGCAGCCGTGGTGGCTACGATTCTGGGCGATGCCGAGCTGAAAAAGCGATGGAGCAATGAAGTCGAAGCCATGCGCTCGCGGATCGCGCACTTGCGATCCGGGCTGGTGGAGGCGTTGGCGCCCCACGGTTTATCGGAGCGGTTTGCCCATATTGGAGCGCAGCGCGGGATGTTTTCCTATACCGGCTTGAGTGCCGAGCAGGTCAAGCAACTGCGGGAGAAGCACAGCGTGTACATGGTGAGTTCGGGGCGGGCTAACGTGGCGGGTATTGATGCGACGCGGCTGGCACTTTTGGCGGAAGCCATCGCCGACGTATCCAACTGACGAAACCGGAACCAAATGTGGGAGCGGGCTTGCTCGCGAATGCGGTGTATCAGTCGATGTATAGGGTGACTGACACTTTGCATTCGCGCGCAAGCCCGCACATTTAGACCGATCAAGGCCGTCAGCCTGTTACCAGTTCAGCCTTTAGCAGTGCCTCTTTCGCCTGCGCATCCGCCAACCGATACAACTCGATACTCCCGTCCCAGTGCTCGATCAACGCCGTGCAGGACTCCACCCAATCCCCGCAGTTGAGGTAATCCACCTCGCCCACCTTGCGAATCTCCGCATGGTGGATATGCCCGCACACCACGCCATGCAACTCGCGCTTGGTCACTTCGTGGGCGATCGCTTCTTCGAAATCGCTGATGAAACTCACCGCCGTCTTGACCTTGTGCTTGAGGTACGCCGACAGCGACCAATAACCATAGCCATACCGCGCACGCCAATGGTTCAGCCAGCGGTTCAGCGTAAGCGTGAACTCATAGGCCGAGTCACCGAGGAACGCCAACCAACGGTGATAGCGGGTGATCACGTCGAACTGATCGCCATGGATCACCAACAGATGACGGCCATCAGCAGTCACATGCACCGCTTCATCCACCAGTTGAATATTGCCCAGGATCAGCTTGGAGTAGCGGCGCAGGAATTCATCGTGGTTCCCGGTGACGTAGATGACCTCGGTGCCGCGCTTGGCCATGGTCAGCAAGCGGCGGATCACGTTGGTGTGGGCCTGGGGCCAATACATGCCGCCGCGCATTTTCCAACCGTCAATGATGTCGCCTACCAGGTAGACCTTGTCGGCGTGGTAGCCCTTGAGGAACTGCGACAAATGTTCGGCCTGGCAATCCCGGGTGCCCAGGTGCACGTCGGAAATCCACAGGGTACGAACCCGTTGCTTACGGCTGGGTTTGACGAACTCGGCACTGGTCATGGGCATCCCTCGACGCTGTTTTCGCGAGCTTGCGCCTCGGCGGTTAATAGCCCATGACAGCTGTGCGTCAGTCTGATGACAGCGCCGGCCGACCGAGAAGCGTTGTAGACTGCCGGCTTGCAGCCCAGGAGACCGCGATGAGCCCCACTCTCACGCTACGCCACTACCTCGAAGCGCCCATCGCCCACAGCCATGATCATGCGCAGTTGGTGTTCGGCCTGTCCGGACACCTGGATTTCGAAGTGGAAGGCCGTGGCAGCCAGGTGCGCGAAAGCAGCGTGATGGTGCTGCCCTTCTCAGCCCATCATGCCTGTGGCAGTCGCGATGGCAGCCGCTGCCTGGTGCTGGACGTGCCCACCGAGCACTGGGTGCTGCAATCGTTGGGCGAACATGCCGATGCCAGTCGCCGGCTGCTCGATCAACCCACGCGACTCGCCCTGGATTCGCGGCAAAGCCAACTGGTGCAGTGGCTGGCGCAGAGCCCGGTGGATGATCCGCTGATCGTCCAGCAAGGCGCGGTGCTGTTGTTGGCCAGCCTCAATCACCCGCTGGCTCAACCGCTGCCGGGCCGGCGCCTGCCGTACGAGGCATTCAATGCGCATATCGAGCGCCACGTTGCACACCCGCTGCAGGTAGCCGACCTGGCGCGCATCGCAGACCTGTCGGTGGCGCGCTTGCACGCACGGTTCATGGCGGAATGCGGGCAGACGCCGATGGACTATATCCGCCGCCGTCGCCTGCACATGGCCTTGGACCTGCTGCGCAAAACGCCATTACCCATTGGTGAAATCGCCGATCGCGTCGGCTATACCTCGCAAAGCGCATTTGCGGCCGCGATGCTGCGTGAGTTTGGCGCCTCGCCGGGCGCATTGCGGCGCAACGCGTAGGACGAGTCTCGCGATAAAAATCGCGAGCCGGACGACAGACGCCTACGCGGCAGCCCCACTAGACTGCGTTTCTGTCACCCGCTTGATTCAAGGATCGCAATGACTCCCCGCTCAGCCCTCGGCGCCCTGCACATCGGCGCATTGATGTTTGGCCTTACCGGTGTATTCGGCAAACTGGCGGCCGCCTCGCCCGCCATCATCGTCTTTGGGCGTGCCGTGTTTGCCGTGATTGCCCTGGCGCTATTTGCACGGTTCGCGAGCAACACTGCCTGGAAAAAGCTGGAACTGCGCGACTGGCGCCGGCTGCTGGTCAGCGGCGTATTGCTGGCCGCGCATTGGGTAACGTTCTTTATTGCCGTCAAGGTGGCCGGCGTGGCCGTCGCGACCCTGGGGTTTACCGCGTTCCCGGCCTTTACCGTGATCCTCGAAGGACTGATTTTCCGCGAGCGCATTCGCGCCAATGAAGTGCTGTTGGTGGTGCTGGTCAGCATCGGCCTGGTGCTGGTCACGCCGGACTTCAATCTTGCCAGCGAAGCCACCGGCGGGTTGCTCTGGGGGATCGCCTCGGGGCTGCTGTTTTCCCTGCTGTCACTGAACAATCGCGCCAGTTCCGGGCGCATCCCTGCGGTGCAGGCAGCGCTGTGCCAGAACGTGGTGGTTGCAGCGTGCCTTTTGCCGGTCGCGGCGCCTGGGGTGGCGGATGTGCAAGCGATTGACTGGCTGTGGATCGGTTTGCTCGGCGTGTTCTGCACGGGCCTGGCCCACAGCCTGTTTGTCGCCAGCCTCGCGGTGATCAAGGCACGCACGGCTTCGGTGGTGTTTGCCATGGAGCCGGTCTACGGTATCACTGCGGCCTGGCTACTGTTTGCCGAAACCCCGACGCTGCGCATGCTGCTCGGCGGCGTGCTGATCATCGTCGCGATCGTGCTGTCGGGGTTGATGGGCGGCGCCAGCCAGGCCAAACAGCCTGCGGCAACGGCCTGATCTCTGACGCTCACTGCGTGCGGTCGTTGTGCCCTAGATCCCGTTGCGGGTCGATCTGGTCGCGCACGCGCTGCTTGAGCACCTTGGCCTCAGGGAAACCGCCGTCGGCCTTGCGCTCCCAGATCTGCACGCCATCACAGGTGATGCGAAACGCGCCGCCGGTGGCGGGCGCCAGTGACACTTTGCCCAGGTCATCGGCAAACGTGCTCAACAATTCCTGCGCCAGCCAGGCGGCGCGAAGTAGCCACTGGCACTGAGTGCAATAGGTGATGACGATCTCGGGTTTGATCGACGACATAATTTGAGAAGCTCCAGGCGTAACGGGCTTGGCGGATCGAGTGGCTATAATACCGGCCTTTATCGCCCAGCCTTGAGATTCATGATGCGCCGCCTGCTGTCCTGCCTGTTTCTGTGCTTGCTTCCCCTTGTTGCCGACGCCATTGAGCCGCCACGCCCGAAAATCGGCTTGGTGCTGTCCGGTGGCGCCGCCCGTGGCCTTGCGCATATCGGCGTACTCAAGGCGCTTGAGGAGCAAGGCATCCAGATCGATGCGATTGCCGGCACCAGCATGGGCGCGGTGATCGGTGGGCTGTACGCGTCGGGCTATAAAATCGATGAGCTGGAAAAGCTGGCGCTGAGCATCGACTGGCAGCAGGCCCTGTCCGATGCGCCGCCGCGGGAAGACGTACCGTTTCGGCGCAAGCAGGATGACCGGGACTTCCTGGTCAAGCAAAAACTCAGCTTCCGCGACGACGGCAGCCTCGGCTTGCCACTGGGCGTGATCCAAGGCCAGAACCTGGCACTGCTGCTGGAAAGCATGTTCGCCCACAGCAGCAACACGCGTAACTTCGACAAGCTGCCAATCCCCTTCCGCGCAGTAGCGACCGATATCACCACCGGCGAAAAGGTAGTGTTCCGCAAGGGCCACCTGCCCCAGGTGATCCGCGCCAGCATGTCGATCCCGGCCGTGTTCGCTCCGGTGGAACTGGACGGAAGATTGCTGGTGGACGGCGGCATGACCGATAACATCCCACTGGATGTGGCACGGGAAATGGGCGTGGATATCGCCATTGTCGTGGACATCGGCACCCCGCTGCGCTCGCGCAAGCAACTGGCCACGGTGGTGGACGTGCTTAACCAATCCATCACCCTGATGACCCGGCGCAACTCTGAAGAGCAACTCAAGGACCTGCACCCCAAGGACGTGCTGATCCAGCCGCCGCTCGCTGCCTATGGCGTGACCGACTTCGGCCGCGCCAAGGACATGATCGACGCCGGCTACCGCGCTACCCGCGCCCTCGATGCCCGCCTCGCCCATCTGCGCCCCGCAGAGCCAATCGACCCGCAACTGGTGGCCGCCCGTACCCCAGGGGAACGCACGCCGATAATCACCGCCATCAGCGTGGAAAACGACTCGAAAGTCAGCGACGACGTGATCCGCTACTACATCCGCCAGAACCTGGGCGAGCCGCTGGAACTGGGCCGCCTGCAAACCGACATGGGCACCCTGTATGGTCTGGATTACTTCGAACAAGTGCAATACCGCGTAATCAAGAAAGGCAAGGAAAACACGTTGGTGATCAGCGCGCGCGGCAAGCGCAGCGGCACCGATTACCTGCGCCTGGGCCTGAACCTGTCGGATGACATGCGCGGCGATAGCGCCTTCAACCTTGGCGCGAGCTACCGCGTGAACGGTATCAACCGCCTTGGCGCAGAATGGCTGACACGGGTGCAGATCGGTGATCGACAAGAGCTGTACAGCGAGTTCTACCAGCCGATGGACACTGGCTCGCGTTACTTTGTCGCCCCTTATATCAGCGCCCAGGCGCAGAACGTCGAACTGATCCTGGACAACGACCCCATCTCCGAATACCGCCTGGAACGCTACGGTTTCGGCTTGAACGTAGGGCGCCAGATTGGCAACAGTGGCGAAATCCGCTTCGGCGTCGGTGAAGCCTGGGGCAAGGCAGACGTGCGCATCGGCGACCGCGACCTGCCCAGCGTGAGTTTCAGCGAGGGCTTCTATGAGCTGAAGTACTCCTTCGACACCCTGGACAATGTGTACTTCCCCCACACCGGCGAAGAAATCGGCCTGGCCTACCGCGAATTCGAACCGGGGCTGGGCTCGGACCAGCGCTACCGCCAATGGGAGTTCAAGTTGGACAAGGCCATGAGCCACGGCCCGGACACACTTGTGCTGGGGGGGCGCTATGGGCGCACGCTGGATGATTCGGATGTGGTGATTTCCAGCTTCCTGCTGGGGGGCGCGCGGCAGTTGTCGGGCTTCCGCCAGGATGCGATCTCGGGCCAGAACATCAGCTTGATGCGGGCGGTGTACTACCGCCGGCTCACGCCACGCTCGTACCTGCCACTGGATTTCCCGTTGTACCTGGGGGCGTCACTGGAACGCGGCCGGGCGTGGAACAACGACAATGAGTTCGACAGCGGCTATATCAACGCGGCGAGTATTTTCCTGGGCTTTGATACACCGTTGGGGCCGCTGAACTTCAGCTATGGGTTCAATGATGACAACCAGAAGGCGGTGTATTTGAACCTGGGGCAGACGTTCTAAATGATGCGCGAGGCTTTGTAGTGAGCGGGCTTGTCGAATCGTCGCACCGCCCGCTCATACCGTTCAGGACTTTTCCAGATTCGCCAGGATGCGCCCGTGCACGCGCATGCACACACTCAAATCGGCTTCATCCACCCCCACAAACAACTCGTGACGCAACGCCGTGGCGATCGTCTCGATCTGCTCGATCAGTGGCCGGGCGGTATCACACAGCAGGATGCGCTTGGCACGACGGTCTTCCACCACCGCCTGGCGTTGCACCAGGCCCTGGCCTTCAAGGCTGTCCAGCAGGCGGGCGAGTGTCGGCCCTTCGACGCCAACGCTTTGCGCCAACTCACGCTGGGTGGGCGCTTCTTCGAAACGGGCCAGGTGCAGCAGCACCAGCCACCGAGCCTGGGACAAGCCAAGCCCCGCCAAACGGCGGTCCAGCTCGGCGCGCCAACCACGAGACATCTGCGCCAGTTGCATGCCAAATCGGTGTTGATCGGTTAACGGCATAAAAAGCTCTTGTTTTAGACTGAAAATAAAGTGTGGCTAATTATTAGTCAGCTAAGCATGAGCGTTGCCAGTAGGCAAGAGTTGCTATGTACTGATCTGTTACATTGTCGTAATTGGCGCACTAAATCTCGAATTCAGACTGCAAAGCCGCCCGCACGCAGTACAAAACACCCTCAGGAACACGCCCGGTGAACAGCGGCGCGATCTCCGCCACAGGTGGCAATTCGCCCTCCCCGTCGAGGAACGCATCCTGGATTTCGCCGAGCAGATCCTCTGGCAAATCAAGCGCCTGCTCCAACGACAACTGCTGCTTGCCGATGGATTCCGCCAGCAAGGTGTAGACGTTCTTCTCCGAGCATTGCAGTTGGCCGGCGATCTGGATCGGGGTCATGCCGGCGCGTGCCAGGCTGATCAGTTCGTGGCGGATATCGGCAACTTCCTTTGGCGCTTCGGCCTGGCCGCCGAGGACTTCGAGGAAAGCCTGGCCGTAACGCTCCAGCTTACGCGCACCTACGCCGCTGACCCGCGCCATCTCGGCCATGCTGGTGGGTTGCTCGCGCAACATCTCCAGCAGGGTGGAGTCGGGGAAAATAACGTACGGCGGCACGCTGTGTTCCTGCGCCAGTTTGCGGCGCAGGGTGCGCAAGGCTTCCCACTGCTCGCGCTCTTCACCACGCACCAGTTGGCTGGCCTGGCTGGTGCTGCTCTTGGCGGTGGTCTGCGGTTTGAGGTCGCGGCGCAACTCCAGGCTCACTTCGCCCTTGAGCAACGGCCGGCAACTGTCGTTGAGGCGCAGGCCGCCATAACCTTCGATGTCGATGTCCACCAGCCCGCGTGCAACCATCTGCCGGAACAACGAACGCCACTCTCCGTCGGCGCGGGCCTTGCCGACGCCGTACACCGACAGTTTCTCGTGGCCGAAGCTGCGCACTTTCTCGTTGTCCTTGCCCAGCAACACGTCCACCAAATGACCGACGCCATAACGCTGGCCCGTGCGATAAATAGCGGACAGAGCCTGACGCGCCGGCTCAGTGGCGTCCCAGGTCTGCACGCCATCAATGCAGTTGTCGCAATGGCCGCAAGGCTCAGGCATGTCTTCGTCAAAATACGCCAGCAAGGTCTGGCGACGGCAACGAGTCTCTTCACACAGCGAGAGCATCGCGTCGAGCTTGTGCTGCTCCAGGCGTTTGTGACGCTCGTCGCCTTCGGAGTTCTGCAGCATCTGCTTGAGCATCACCACGTCTTGCAGGCCGTAGACCATCCAGGCATCCGCCGGCAGACCATCACGGCCGGCGCGACCGGTTTCCTGGTAGTACGCCTCGAGGGATTTGGGCAGGTCCATATGCGCGACAAAGCGCACGTTGGATTTGTCGATGCCCATGCCGAACGCGATGGTGGCTACCATGATCAGGCCTTCCTCATTGAGGAAGCGCTTCTGGTGCGCAGAGCGCGTTTCGTTGGGCAGCCCGGCGTGATAAGGCAGCGCCGGGTAGCCTTGCTCGCAGAGGAACGCGGCGACTTCATCAACTTTTTTGCGCGACAGGCAATAGACGATGCCCGCGTCGCTGCGCCGCTCGGACAGGAACGCGAGCAACTGCTTGCGCGGCTGCTCCTTGGGTACGATGCGGTAGAAAATATTCGGCCGATCGAAGCTCGACAGGAAGCGCTCGGCGTTCTGCAAGTGCAGCCGCTCAACGATTTCTTCGCGGGTGCGCTTGTCGGCGGTGGCCGTCAGGGCGATACGCGGAACGTCAGGGAACAACTCAGCCAATTGCCCCAGTTGC
Source organism: Pseudomonas sp. EA_65y_Pfl1_P113 (assembly GCF_963970525.1). Taxonomy (NCBI): domain Bacteria; kingdom Pseudomonadati; phylum Pseudomonadota; class Gammaproteobacteria; order Pseudomonadales; family Pseudomonadaceae; genus Pseudomonas; species Pseudomonas sp. EA_65y_Pfl1_P113. The sequence goes on along the minus strand of NZ_CAXAQM010000020.1, from coordinate 39,383 downwards.
AGGTATTCGCGACGGAAATCGTGGCCCCATTGCGATACGCAGTGGGCTTCGTCGATGGCGAACAGGGCGATTTCCAGGCTCTGCAGAAAGGCCAGCATGCGCGGCTGCACCAGGCGCTCAGGGGCCAGGTAAAGCATTTTCACTTCACCGCGCTTGATGCGGGCCGCCAGGTCGCGCTGTTGCTCGGCACTGAGGGTAGAGTTCAAGGCCGCCGCAGCGACGCCGAGTTCTTCCAGGGTTGCCACTTGGTCGTCCATCAATGCGATCAGCGGCGACACCACCACCGCCAGGCCATTGCGCAACAGCGCCGGCACCTGGAAGCACAACGACTTGCCGCCCCCGGTAGGCATCAAGACCAGTGCGTCACCACCACTGGCCACGCGCTCAATGATCGCACCCTGGCGGCCACGAAAACTGTCGTAGCCGAAGATGTCCTTGAGGACGCGTTGAGCCTGCTCGAGCATGTAAAACTCCAAAAAAGTGCGCAAATCCCTCTGTACAGGCTGGTCGAAAAAACACGATCTCACGGGAAATAATCCGTAAGCGAAGTTTTCGCGCGCTGGGCTTGACCTGCGAGGGCATCACAAAACGCGGCAGTATACCCGAGCGATACCCGGCAAAGGGCGCCACTGACGAATTGCAGCCCGTCTCTTAAAGCGGGCAAATCTGCATGGCGGCTGGCCTGGGCGCTCAAGAAAGCCTAGAATTCAGCATCGTTTATTTCCAAGGTAGTCCTTCAATGTCCTTCGCTGAGCAACTAACCCGCCTGCAAGCCTTCCTCGACGCCGATGAGCTGCATGACGAGGCGCTGGACTACGTGGCCGCCCACGGCTACCTGACCGCCCTGTCGATCTGCGCCGAGATCGTACCCGACCGTGAATGGATCGACGCACTGTTCGCCGAAGAGCCGCACTACGCCGACGACGCCCAACGCGAAGAAATCGAATCCACCCTGTTGGCCCTCAAGGCCCACATCGGTCGCCAACTGGCGTCGGACGAAGAATTCGAGCTGCCATGCGAGCTGGACCTTGGCGAAGAGCCGGACGACTCCGACCTGCGCGGCTGGTGCATCGGCTTCATGGAAGGCGTGTTCCTGCGCGAAGCCGCCTGGTTCGAAACTGCCGAGGAAGAAGTCAGCGAAATGTTGCTGCCGATCATGGTGGGGTCGGGCCTGTTCGACGACCAGCCGGAGTTCGCCGATATCGCCGCCGACGCCAACCTGATGGACGACATGATCGTACAGATCCCGGAAGCCCTCACCGCGCTGTACCTGCTGTGCAACGCCCCTGACGAAAAACCGGCGATCCTCAAGCCACGTCACCACTGAGTCGCTTGCCCGTGACACCCATGGGCAATCGTTCGCTGCTCTTGCGCTACGTGCTGCTGGCCATCGGCTGGTTGAGCGTAGCGCTGGGAGTGATCGGCATTTTCCTACCGGTCTTGCCGACTACGCCCTTCCTGCTTCTCGCCGCCGCTTGCTTCGCCCGAAGCTCCCCACGCTTCTACCACTGGCTGGTGCAACACCCGCGCCTGGGTCCGTGGATCCGTGACTACCTGGACGGCAACGGTATCCCTCTTAAAGGCAAGGTCTACGCCATCGGCTTGATGTGGTTGAGCATCAGTGTGTCCTGCTACCTAGTGCCATTGCCGTGGGCACGTGGCTTCATGTTGACCAGTGCCGTGCTGGTGACGATCTACATCCTGCGCCAAAAGACCCTGCCGCCCCGGTAACGGCGGCGTCCGACTTGCCTGCGAGCGAGCCATCTACGTGGCCGCTGTCGAGGCATCGAACCGCCGGCTCTCACACGCACCACTCACCCGACCTTGGTCGACACTGACTAACCCCGAGCATCATGCGAGACTGTCCAACCGGGCCTGGAATGCTCGGGTGTTCCCATGCTCGGAGTTACCATGACGCTGTCCAGCGGGCTGATCGCCGCCGTTGCCCTGGCCTATATGGCCATTATGTTTGCCATCGCCTTCTATGGTGACCGTCGCCGTGCGCCACTGCCGCCGCGCATGCGTGCCTGGGTGTATAGCCTGTCACTGGCCGTGTATTGCACCAGCTGGACCTTCTTCGGTGCTGTAGGTCAGGCCGCCGAACAGTTGTGGGCATTTTTACCGATCTACCTGGGCCCGGTGCTGTTGCTGGTGTTGGCACCTTGGGTCCTGCAAAAGATGATCTTGATCAGCAAGCAGGAAAACATCACGTCCATCGCCGACTTTATCGCCGCGCGCTACGGTAAATCCCAATCGTTGGCGGTGGTGGTCGCGTTGATATGCCTGGTGGGGGTACTGCCCTACATCGCGCTGCAACTCAAAGGCATCGTGCTGGGAGTCAATCTGCTGATCGGCGCTGGCGCCGACACCACCGGCACTCGTGCTCAAGACACCGCGCTGATCGTGTCGCTGGTGTTGGCGCTGTTCACGATTGTCTTCGGCACACGCAACCTCGACGCCACGGAGCACCACCGCGGTATGGTGCTGGCGATTGCGTTTGAATCCCTCGTCAAGCTGTTCGCGTTTCTCGCGGTCGGCGCGTTTGTGACCTACGGTTTGTACGACGGATTCGGCGACCTGTTCAGCCAAGCGATGCTCGCCCCCCGCCTGGATGAATACTGGAAAGAGACCGTTAACTGGCCGTCCATGGTGGTGCAGACCGGCGTGGCCATGATGGCGATCATCTGCCTGCCTCGGCAGTTCCATGTCACGGTGGTGGAGAACATCGACCCTCAGGATTTGCGCCTGGCCAAATGGGTGTTTCCCGCGTATCTGATTCTTGCCGCGCTGTTTGTAGTACCGATCGCCTTGGGCGGCAAGATGCTGCTGCCCAGTTCGGTAATGCCGGACTCCTACGTGATCAGCCTGCCGATGGCCGAAGCCCATCCCGCACTCGCCGTACTGGCGTTTATCGGCGGCGCTTCAGCGGCCACCGGCATGGTGATCGTGGCGAGCATTGCCTTGTCGACCATGGTTTCCAACGACATGTTGCTGCCATGGCTGCTGCGCCGTTCCGGCGCCGAGCGACCGTTCGAAGTGTTCCGCCACTGGATGCTGTCGGTACGCCGGGTCAGCATCGTGATCATCCTGCTGTTGGCCTACGTGAGCTATCGCCTGTTGGGCTCAACCGCGAGCCTGGCGACCATCGGCCAGATCGCCTTTGCAGCCGTCACCCAACTGGCGCCGGCCATGCTCGGCGCCCTTTATTGGAAGCAAGCCAACCGACGCGGTGTATTCGCGGGGCTCGCTGCGGGCACTTTCCTGTGGTTCTACACTTTGGTCCTACCGGTTACGGCGAAAAGCCTGGGTTGGTCCCTTAGCCTTTTTCCAGGACTGACGTGGATGCACTCGCACCCACTGGGTCTGTCCGTCACCTCATTGACCTTGGGCACCGTGTTTTCCCTGGCAGGTAACTTCACGCTGTTTGTGTGGGTGTCGATGCTGTCCCGCACGCGGGTTTCCGAACATTGGCAAGCCGGGCGGTTTATCGGCCAGGAAATCAGCCAGCGCGCCACCGCGCGCTCGATGCTGTCGGTGCAGATCAGCGACTTGCTCAGCCTGGCCGCACGCTTTGTGGGTGAGGAACGGGCACAGCAAAGCTTTATCCGCTTTGCCTATCGCCAAGGTAAAGGCTTCAACCCCAATCAGAATGCCGACAACGAGTGGATCGCCCACACCGAGCGGTTGCTGGCGGGTGTGCTCGGTGCATCGTCGACCCGGGCGGTGGTGAAAGCCGCCATCGAAGGGCGCGAAATGCAGCTGGAGGACGTAGTACGCATCGCCGATGAAGCGTCGGAAGTGCTGCAGTTCAACCGCGCATTGCTTCAAGGCGCTATTGAGAACATCACCCAGGGCATCAGCGTGGTCGATCAGTCCCTCAAACTGGTGGCCTGGAACCGGCGTTATCTGGAGCTGTTCAATTACCCGGACGGTCTGATAAGCGTCGGTCGGCCGATTGCCGACATCATCCGCTACAACGCCGAACGCGGCCTGTGCGGGCCGGGCGAGGCCGAGGTTCACGTGGCGCGGCGCCTGCACTGGATGCGTCAGGGCCGCGCACATACCTCTGAACGTTTATTCCCCAATGGGCGGGTGATTGAGCTGATCGGCAACCCGATGCCCGGCGGCGGTTTCGTCATGAGCTTCACTGACATTACCGCCTTCCGCGAAGCCGAGCAGGCACTCACGGAGGCCAACGAAGGCCTGGAACAACGGGTGACCGAGCGCACCCATGAGCTGTCGCAGCTCAACGTGGCGCTCACCGATGCCAAGGGCGTGGCCGAGTCCGCCAGCCAGTCGAAGACGCGCTTCCTGGCGGCGGTCAGCCATGACTTGATGCAGCCCTTGAACGCTGCACGCCTGTTCTCCGCCGCCCTCTCCCATCAGAACGAAGGTCTGTCCGGCGAAGCCCGGCAATTGGTGCAACACCTGGACAGCTCGCTGCGCTCCGCCGAAGACCTGATCAGCGACCTGCTGGACATCTCACGCCTGGAAAACGGCAAAATCAATCCGCAGCGCCAGCCTTTTGTTCTCAACGAACTGTTCGACACCTTGGGCGCAGAGTTCAAGGCGCTGGCCCAGGAGCAGGGTCTGCGCTTCCGCCTGCGCGGCAGTCGAGTGCGTGTCGACAGCGACATCAAGTTACTGCGGCGAATCCTGCAGAATTTCCTCACCAACGCCTTCCGTTATGCCGACGGCCCGGTGCTGCTGGGCGTACGTCGACGCAAGGGCGAACTGTGCCTGGAGGTGTGGGACCGTGGCCCCGGGATACCGCTGGATAAACAGCAGGTGATCTTCGAAGAATTCAAACGTTTGGACAGCCACCAGACCCGCGCGGAGAAAGGCCTGGGGCTTGGCCTGGCCATCGCGGACGGCCTGTGCCGTGTGCTGGGGCACCGCCTGAGCGTGCGCTCATGGCCTGGAAAAGGCAGCGTATTCAGTGTGCGCGTGCCATTGGCGCGCAACCAGGCCAGCCCGCAGGTCAAGACACCACAGGAAACCGGCCTGCCGCTGACCGGTGCTCAGGTGCTGTGCGTGGATAACGAAGAGAGCATTCTGATCGGCATGCGCAGCCTGTTGACGCGCTGGGGCTGTGACGTGTGGACCGCGACGGACAAGGCGCAATGCGCGGCGTTGCTGGCGGATGGCGTGCGCCCGCAACTGGCACTGGTGGACTACCACCTGGACCATGGCGAAACCGGTACTGAGTTGATGGGTTGGCTGCGCGCGCAATTGGCGGAGCCGATTCCCGGCGTGGTGATCAGTGCCGACGGCCGCCCGGAGATGGTGGCCGAGGTGCATGCGGCGGGGCTGGATTATTTGGCTAAACCGGTCAAGCCGGCGGCGTTGCGGGCGTTGCTGAGTCGGCATTTGCCGCTGTAAATTGTTTGTACCCGCTCGCACATTTTTGGGCTGTGTTTATTCAGGTAGATGGGCCACACCATCTGAATCAGTCATCGCGCGCTCCAACAAATCCGCCGGCAAGTTCTTGCTGGCCCGAGCACCGAGCAACCGCAATTGCTCGGTCCGGCTGACCAGATTTCCGCGTCCATCTGTCAACTTGTTTCGCGCCGAGCTGTAAGCCTTATCCAGCTGTTGTAAGCGGTTACCGACTTCATCCAGGTCTTGGATAAACAGCACGAACTTGTCATACAGCCACCCCGCACGCTCGGCGATTTCCCGCGCGTTCTGGCTCTGGCGCTCCTGCTTCCACAGGCTATCGATCACCCGCAGGGTAGCGAGCAACGTGGTGGGGCTGACGATCACGATATGGCGGTCGAACGCTTCCTGGAACAGATTCGGTTCGGCCTGCAAGGCAGCGGAAAACGCTGCTTCGATCGGCACGAAAAGCAACACGAAATCCAGGCTGTGCAGGCCTTCCAGGCGCTTGTAATCCTTACCGGCCAAACCTTTGACGTGGTTGCGCAACGACAGCACGTGCTGCTTCAACGCCGCCTGGCCGATCACATCATCATCCGCTGCCACGTACTGTTGATACGCGGTGAGGCTGACCTTGGAGTCCACCACCACCTGCTTGTCGCCGGGCAACATGATCAGCACGTCTGGCTGGAAACGCTCGCCGTCCGGGCCTTTCAGGCTGACTTGGGTCTGGTACTCGCGGCCTTTCTCCAGGCCAGCATGCTCCAGCACCCGTTCAAGAATCAGCTCGCCCCAGTTGCCCTGGGTTTTCTGGCCTTTGAGGGCACGGGTCAGGTTGGTGGCTTCGTCTGACAGACGCAGGTTCAGTTGCTGTAGGCGCTCAAGCTCCTTGGCCAGGGAAAAGCGCTCGCGCGCCTCGCTCTGATAGCTTTCTTCCACGCGCTTTTCGAAGGACTGAATACGCTCTTTCAATGGGTCGAGCAGTTGGCCCAGGCGCTCCTGGCTGGTTTCGGCGAAGCGCTGTTCGCGCTCGTCGAAGATCTTGCCGGCCAGCTCGGCGAACTGTGCACGCAGTTCATCCCGCGAGCCTTGCAGGTCGGCGAGGCGTTGTTGATGGCTGTCCTGTTGTTCACGCAGTTCAGCGCGCAAAGCGGCCGACAACGCATCGAGGCGGCGCAGCTCAGTCTCCCTGGCGCTGCGGTCGAGGTTCCAGGCGTGGGCGGCGTCGCGAGCGTTGTCGCGGTCGATCTGCAGCAGTTCGACTTCGCGGCGCACGGCGGCCAAGTCAGCCTGCTTGGCTGCGTTGGCCTGGCTCAGATCGCTGATCTCATCGCGGCTGGCATCCAGCTGTGCGGCGAGGCCTTCCTGAGCCAGTTGCGCGGTCGCCAGGCGCTCTTCGAGCAGTTCCCAGCCGGTCATGCGCGCGGTCAGCCGACGCTGAAGCTGCCAGCACACGGCCAATAAAGGCACAGCTGCGCCAGCAAGTCCCAGGGCGATACTGGTCCAGTCAAAAACCATAGACATGTCTGCCATCACCGAAAAAAAGCAAGGTTAGCGGAGCACAGGGCCTGAGGACAGCTCAGTCTTCGACCTGGCCCAGTTCACGCTGGGCGCGGCGGTCACCGGCGCGGGCCGCCAGGCGCAGCAGGTCGTGGCCGATGCGGCGGTCGCGGGCATTTCCGCACTCACGGCACATCAGCTGGCCCAGGCGGCTTTGTGCGGCAACCACGCCTTCACGGGCAGGCTGCTTGAGCAAACGCCCGGCGAAGTGTTTGACGTTGGTGTTGTGACCCAGGCGGGGGCTGTCGAGCAACCACAAGGCAACTTTCAAGGAGAAGCGTTTGGGAGCGGTAACAGTTTGAGGAGTGTCGGTAACAGAAGGTGATACTGAGCGAAACTTCATAAAGCACTGCGGGACAGAACGGAAGGCGCGCCACTCTACTCTTTTTTTCGTACAGGTAAAGCTGAAAAAACTCTGTACGCCCGTTCTAGAGCAAGCGCTCGGGACAATCCACAGAAGCTGTGGATAACTCAGTGGACAACCCTGCTTTAACTCGCGCAAAGCCCCATGGTATGGGGGCCGCAGTCAAACTGACGATTTTTTCACCAATAAAAAAAAGCGAGATTTTTCATTGACTTAAATTTCCAATACAGGCTAAAGGCGGCGCTCAAGCGCCGTTGACAGCGGGGTTACACACCGCGCAACTAATGTGCACAAGTACCCATCCGCCGGTTATATCGCCGGCTTTTCTTGACGCAATTCGCCGCAAAAATGTTACCGCCAGGGCAAAACGGGGACTTTTCAAATCTTTGCTGGCTCGCCACACTCCCCGCCCTACAACGCAACGGTGGGTGAGTCGATGAAAGGAATGCTGTTGTTTGCCGTGTTGCTACTGGCCATCTGTTCCGCCTCCCTGGGAATCAATGCGGCACTGCCCTCACCGGATGGTGCGCTGTTTGCCATCGCTATCCTGCTGTCGGCGGCTTTCACTGCGGTGAGCCTGTGCATTGAGTTGGGCGAAGGCCGCATCAATGACATGGCCGATGTGATGAAGGCGGTCGAGACCGGCCAGTCACTGCGCTTGACCCTTGCCGCCTACGGATTGGGCTGCTCACTGGCAGCGGCGATCACTGTGCTGGTCTATCGAGGCATGCTGGGCGGCTGATTGAAGTTTTTTGACTTGCGCACTTCCCTAACCTGATTCAATCCGTTACTATCCGCGGCGTTAGTACCAAGCTGAAAGTCAATTCTGGTCGAACAAGTCCCCTGAACAACACGGGATCGATCACCTCGATGGTTTCCAGGTATCACTTGCGACGACACAGCCTTTGAACAAACAAAGGGTGTCGCGAAGTTTCAATACTCTGACCGAACCAACCTGCAAATTGATCAGGATCTTCACCCCGGGCCCAGAACCTTTGCCCCTGTTGTGTTGCCTGCCCTCCTAAGTACCTACCTGCCAGCCCAAGCGCGCCTAAATTATCAGCGCTTCAAACTGGCTGCTTTGTTCCAGTCGGGTTCTTCGTTTGATCAATAGTGATCAACGTCACTGGAACGTTTTAATACGGCACGGTTCTTATCCGTGTCATTTGTAGGAACACCCATAACATGAACGCTCAAATCCATACTCAGGATGCCATTCGCACCCTCACCAACGCTTTTGCCCCAATGAACTGCCTGATTATGGCCGCTCGCAAAGGCTGCTTCAGCTTCACCCTGGTTAACGAACACGGCATCGCGCGTCACAGCGAACGCCTGTACCCCGATCAATACTCCAGCGCAGAACCGCTGCAGGCCGTGATCGAGCGTACCCGTCAGGCACTGGTTGCCTGATCGACCCGAGTCGCTGAAACACAAAAGACCCTGCTCAAAAGCAGGGTTTTTTATTGCCTGCGATTTGAGTATCGAACTTTTGCCCTAAGTTCAAATAGATATAACCGTTATAACTGGATGGCGAAGATGTTTTAAAAACAGTCCTTTACATCACGAATATGACACTACACTTCAACTCAAGCGGCTTGATCCGCTTCCGGCGAGCCTGAGAGCCGATCCACCGCTGCCAAGCCCCCTTCTCAGGACTCGCCGACCACTTTCACGGATTGAGGCTTGTATGGGTATCGCTGCCAGCGAATTGTGTCGTTATGTGATTCGGCCGACCTTGCTGTACCTCGGCCGCCATAACCCAGCAGCTGAGTCCCTGTTGCTGGGCATTGCCGCCAGCCAGTCGGAACTCGGTTCCGCCCTGCATGACCGGCGTGGACACGGCCTGTACAGCATCACCGAACCTCGCCATCGCGCCTTGTGGGACGATTACCTCGCGCTGGACCCCGATCGCGCGAGCCTGGTACGCGGCCTGGCAAGCCAGCATGCATTCCTCAGCGCGCCGCAACTCGAACTGACGGTCAACCTGCGCTACGCCACGGCCATTGCCTGGCTTTTAGTCGAACAACACACTCCCGCACTGCCTCCGCCGGGTGATCTGCTGGGTATGGCGCGTATCTGGAAAGAAATTTTTCACCCTCAGGGACGCCTGCGTGATTTCACTCAAGCCTGGCAAACCTGCGTTTCACCCATGAATCACGTGGTTTGCTGACCGGGCAATTTGCAAGATTCGTCAAAAAACCTGAATCCTGGTCGGATTGTCCTACAAAACCGCTCTATCTCCTACGTTTCAGCCTATAGCGCGATGTTAAATTTATTGATACTTTCCGCAGCGGTGATCACTCGGAGTTCTAATAATGAAAAAAGTAATGCTCAAGACCACACTTAGCCTCGCCGTTGCTATGGCATCCTCCCAACTGTTTGCAAGCGGTTTCGCGCTGAACGAACAGAGCGTGAGCGGGATGGGTACCGGTTTCGCGGGTCGCTCTTCTTCTGCCGATGATGCAAGCACTGTTTACGGTAACCCTGCCGGTATGGCTCGCCTGAATGGCCAGCAAATCACAGGTGGCGTTGCAGCAATTGATGCCTCGACTGACATCAGCGACACCGGCGGCAACTCACGCGGCTCCAATAAAGGCGACATGGTTCCGTTCACTGCGGTGCCATTCGGTTTCTACACCAACAAACTCAATGATCAGTGGGCCATCGGCTTCGGTGTATACGCACCGTTTGGCCTGGTGACCGACTATGAAAATGGCTTTCAGGGGCGTGGCTTCGGCAGCAAGAGCGAAGTGAAGGTCATGACCTTCCAGCCAACTGTCAGCTATGCATTCAACGACCGCGTGTCCATCGGCTTTGGTCCGACCATCAACCGGATTTCCGGTGTACTGGAATCGGACAGGACGCTGAGCGCTGCCGCCAGTGATACCAACGTCAAAATCAAGGGCGACGACACCGCGCTGGGCTTCAACGTAGGCGTACTGGTCCAGGCCACCGATACCACCCGTGTCGGCCTGACCTACCACTCGAAGGTCAAGTACAAGCTTGAAGGCCACACCACCGTCAGCGGCCCGTCGGCGACTCAACCGTTCCTGCGAAACAATCGTTACGACGCTTCGCTGAAAATCGACACGCCTGAGTCCTACGACCTGTCGGTCACTCAAGACCTGACCGATGCCTGGAAACTGTATGGCGGTGCCACTTGGACGCGCTGGAGCCGTCTGAAGGAAATCACCGTCAACAACGAAGGCGTTACTGCCGCTGGCGGCGCTTTGGCACCCAGCCAGCTCAGTTCCATCACCGAAGAACAAAACTGGCACGACACCTGGGCCTACGCAGTGGGTACCTCCTACCAGTTGACCAAGCAAGTCGTGCTGCGTACCGGCCTGACCTTCGACCAGTCGCCCACCAACAACACTGATCGCTCGCCGCGCATCCCGACTGGGGACCGTACGATTTTCAGCGTTGGCCTGGGCTACAAAGTCATGGATAACATGACCGTCGACCTGGCTTACTCCTACCTGAAAGAAGAAGACATCAAGGTCAACCAGACCGCTGATGCACCGTCGACGGCGAGCTACCGCGCCAAGTACGAAAACAGTGCCAACGGTTTCGGCCTGGGCATGACCTACACCTTCTAATCCAGACAGGTGTAAAAAAGCCCCGCTCTCCTGCAAAGGAGACGGGGCTTTTTAATGGCTGACAATCAGGGCTTGGAAGCGATCGCCTCTTCCACCGCCTTGATCAGGTCCGGGCTGTCCGGCTTGGTCAGGCTGGAGAAATTGGCGATCACCTTGCCCTGTCGATCCACCACGTACTTGTAAAAATTCCATTTCGGCGGCGCGTCGGTCTGCTGCGCTAACACCTTGAAAAGGTGTACCGCATCCGGCCCCTTGACCTTCTGTGGCTCGGTCATGGTGAAGGTCACGCCATAATTCACGTAGCAGACCTTGGCCGTCTCTTCGCCGGTCTTGGCTTCCTGCTTGAAGTCATCGGAGGGCACGCCGATCACTTCCAGCCCTTCGCCCTTGTAGCGCTGGTACAAGGCTTCGAGGCCTTTGAACTGGGGGGCGAACCCACAAAAGCTCGCCGTGTTGACGATGACCAACGGTTTGCCGGCAAACCGCTCGCACAGGTCGATGGATTCCTTGGCGCGCAGCTTGGGCAACTGGCCTTCCAGCAGCGGCGGGCAACTGGCAGCAGAAGCGGCACTGCCAATTGCCATCAGGATGGGTACAGCGAGCCAACGCATCTGCATGTCGTGTGTCCTTGAAAATAATCAGGCCATGAACTTAACAGATCGTCATACCCAACTGCATCAACGCGAGACCACCTTTCTGCCAGCCCCACCAGGCCAGCAGTACCAAAGTGCCCCCCGCGATGACGACTAAACCACGTATCGCTATGCTCATGCCGCCTCCATCTGCGCCTGCAATCGCGCCACTGGCCGCTCACGCACCGGCCAGTTCAACGCCGCGGCGAGCAGGCTTAACAGAACTGCCACCTGCCAGATCAAATCGTAGTTACCCGTTCGATCATAGACCACCCCACCCAACCAGCCCCCCAGGAACGAACCGAGTTGGTGGAACAGGAACACTATCCCACCAAGCATGGAGAGGTTTCGCACACCAAACAACGTCGCGACGGTGCCGTTGGTCAGCGGCACGGTGGACAGCCACAGGAAGCCCATCGCCATACCAAACGCATAGGCCGTAACTTCGGTAACCGGCGCCCACAGAAACACCACGATCACCACCGCACGCAGCAGGTACAACCCTGTCAACAAACGCGGCTTGGACATGCGCCCGCCGAGCCAGCCAGCGGTGTAGGTACCGAAGATATTGAACAGCCCGATCAGTGCCAGCACCGTGGTGCCTGTGGTGGCTGGCAAGTGCTGATCCACCAGGTACGCCGGCAGGTGCACGCCAATAAACACCACCTGGAAACCGCAAACAAAAAAGCCAAAGGCCAACAGCCAGAACCCGGAGTGAGAGCACGCTTCCTTCAAGGCTTCACGCAAGGTTTGCTGACCGGCCATCACCGGCAGTGGCCGGTCCTTGAGCATGGCGACCAGTGGCAGAATCAGTGCCACCATCAAGCCCAGCGCAAGCAATGCGGCGGACCAGCCCAGCCAACTGATCAAACCCAGTGTGCCCGGCACCATGGCGAACTGACCGAACGAACCGGCAGCACTCGCGATGCCCATCGCCATGCTGCGTTTTTCCGGCGCCACGGCCCGGCCGACCACGCCAAGGATCACGGAAAACGACGTGCCGGACAGCCCGATACCAATCAACAAGCCAGCGCTGAGCGACAACGACCAGGCCGAATCAGACATGCCCATCAACACCAGGCCAACGGCGTACAGGATGCCACCAACAAACACTGCTTTAGTGGCACCAAACCGATCGGCCAGGGCGCCGGTAAACGGCTGCGCCAAACCCCAGATCAGGTTCTGCAAAGCGATCGCAAAGGCGAAGGTCTCACGGCCCCAGCCGAACTCGCTGCTCATCGGCGCCAGGAACAGGCCGAAACCGTGCCGCACACCCAACGACAGTGCCAGGATCAGCGCACTCCCCACAAGAATCCAGCCACTGGTGCGCCACATGGAAGTCATTTCTTATTCTCCGCTCGCGGGTATATACCCGCTTATAGTCGAACAACCCCGCGTTCAGGCGAGTTCGTCCAGCAAGGCCAACAAGGTTTCGCGTTTTTGCGCGCCGAGTTGATCGATCAATTTTTGCTGCGCCGCCTCCCAGGCGGGTAAAGCTGCAGCGAGTCGTGCCTCACCGTCCGCTGTCAGCATCACCAGGCGATTGCGCAGGTCATCGCCTTCCACCAGTTGCACCAGGCCTTCGCCTTCCAACACCCGAAGGTTGCGCCCCAAGGTGCTGCGGTCAAGTCCCATGGCTTCCGCCAGGCTGGAGATGCTCGGCTGATCGAGCCGCTGCAAGTTACACAGCAACGAATACTGGGCGACGTTAATCCCGAAGCCATCAAGGGCGCCGTCGTAATGCCTGCTGACGCCACGGGCGGCACGTCGCAGGTTGGTACATAAACATTGGGAGGCCAGCATGGAACGTGTATATACCCGCGATTAAGGAAATGCAAGAAAGTGTTACAGCGCCAGAGCGACCAGAACCGCGACTTCCAGCAGTTCCAGCAAGGCGCCAGCGGTGTCACCCGTGGTGCCGCCCAGGCGATTGACCATCAGTCGGCGCAGGCCCATGAAGCAGATTGCAGCGAGCAATACCGCAAGCCCACCCCTGAAGCCGCCGATCAGGATGCAGGCCAGGCCGCTGAGGATCAGTACCTGTTGGCCGACGATCCTCGGTAAATGATCCGACAACGCCTGGCCCAATCCTCCGGCACGCACATAGCGCGTGGTCAGAAACAGCGCCAGCATCGATGCGCGTCCGATCAGCGGCGCCAGGATCAGCGCTACGCCGTCATGTTGCTCGATCAAGGCCACCAAGGCGGTGAACTTGAGCAGCAGCACCAACCCCAGGGTGACCACGGCAATCGGCCCGCTGCGCGGGTCCTTCATGATCGTGAGCGTACGCTCGCGGTCGCCGAAGCCCCCCAGCCAGGCATCGGCGCTGTCCGCAAGACCGTCCAGGTGCAGGCCGCCGCTGAGCAACACCCAGGCCGTCAGCACCAGCGCCGCATGCAATAACAACGGTGCGCCCATCAACGCGGTGTTCAAAGCCCACAACAGCAAACCAAACAATACGCCGACCACCGGATAAAACAGCAGTGAGCGTCCCAGTTCCTGAGGCTGCGGCATGCCCGGCAGACGAATCGGCAGGCTGCTGAGAAATTGCAGGGCGATCCAGAATGGCAGCATGATCACGCCAGCGCCTTTAGCACGCCGTCAGCACAAACTTGCAGGCTGAATAACCCACCGTGACCGACTTCGACATTCAAGAGTTGCTCCCGGGGCAAACCGCGTGCCTGTGCCAATAACAGGCGCATCACGCCGCCATGAGTGACCAACAGCACGCGCTCACCCGCATAAGTCTGGTGCAGGCGTGCGACAGCACCCAACACGCGCTCGGAAAAGTCACTGACAGGCTCCCCTTCCGGCGGCGTGAAACTGTAGGGGTCGGCCCAGAACAGGCCCAGCCCTTCGGCGTCGGTCTCCATCAAGGCCGCCGCGCTCTGCCCTTCCCAGGCGCCGAAGTGCAGCTCTTGCAGTGCCTTTTCCAGCGTTACCGGCACATTGAGCTGAGCGCCCAATTCATCGGCAAACCGCGCGCACCGTTGCAGCGGCGAACTGACCACGCGGTCCCACGGCCCCTGCTCCACTACCGCCGCGCGCATCTGCGCCCAACCCTTGGCGGTGAGTGCGTCGTCCAGGCTGCCACGCAAGCCGCCGCCCAGCTCGGTTTCACCGTGTCGCAGCAGGTCCAGGCGCAAGGTCATGCCGGGCGGCCTGCCACGGCGGCTTCGGCGAAGGTCGCCATCTGCCCGTGCAGCGCACAGGCCAGGCGCAACAACGGCACGGCCAGCGCTGCGCCACTGCCTTCGCCCAGGCGCAGGCCCAGGTCCAGCAGCGGTTGCGCGTCGAGGCTTTGCAGCACATGACGATGACCTGGCTCGGCACCACAATGGCCGAACATCAGCCACTCCCGGCACGCCGGGTTCAAGCGCGTCGCGACCAGCGCGGCGACAGTGCAGATAAACCCATCCACCAGCACCACGATGCCTTCTTGAGCACAAGCCAGATACGCGCCCACCAGGGCGGCAATCTCAAAGCCGCCGAGATTGAACAGGGTAGGCAATGCATCACCGCGCCGTCCGGCGTGTAACGCCAGTGCACGTTCGATCACGGCCACCTTGTGGCTAACGCCCTGGGCATTCAATCCGGTGCCCGGCCCCGTGAGATCACTGACCTGGCAGTCGAGCAAGGCACACGCTAGCGCACTGGCAGCGGTGGTGTTGCCGATGCCCATCTCGCCGCCGATAAACAACTGCGCACCGCTTGCCAATGCACGATGCACGCTGTCGCGTCCGGCTTGCAGGGCCAATTGCCCCTGGACCTCGGTCATCGCCGGACCGTTGACGAAGTTTGCGGTGCCCGCGCCAATATTCAGGTGACGTACACCGGGCAGGTCCAGGGACGGATTCACCGTGCCAAGGTCGACCACTTCCAACTGCGCACCCAGCTGCCGCGCCAACACGCTGATAGCCGCGCCACCCGTGACAAAGTTATGCAGCATCTGCCCAGTGACTTCCTGGGGGAATGCCGACACGCCTTCCGCGACCACGCCATGGTCACCGGCGAAGATGACGACCCACAGCTGATCCACCGACGGTTTGACCTGACCCTGCAAGCCGGCCAATTGCACCGCCAGCGCTTCCAACCGGCCGAGGGAACCGGCCGGCTTGGTCAATTGCTGCTGGCGCGCCAGGGCTTGTTCATACACTTGAGCATCACTCGCCTTACACGGGTTGAGCCACCAGGTGTCAGTCATAACGCAGTACCTTTCAAAGTCAGGGGCAGGCCGGCAACGGTCAGGACCACACGCTGACACTGCTCGGCCAAGGCTTGATGCAGCCAACCGGCTTCATCCACATAGCGGCGAGTCAATTCGCCCAGCGGCACGACACCCAGACCGGTCTCGTTGCTGACAAAAATGATTTCACCCGGCAGCGAGGCCAGGGTTTGCAGCAGTTGATCGCGCTCCAGAGCCAGGCGCTTCGGGTCTTCGAGCATCAGCAGATTGGTCAGCCACAGGGTCAGGCAATCCACCAGCAGGCAGCCCTCGGCAGCCGCGTTTTCGCGCAGCACACGCGCCAGTTCGATGGGCTCTTCGACCAGGCCCCAATGGTCGGGGCGACGTTGACGATGCAAGGCGACACGCTCATTCATCTCGCCATCCAAAGGTTGGCTGGTGGCGATGTAAGTGACCGGCAAAGCGCTGTCGCTGGCGAGTTTTTCGGCAAGACGGCTTTTGCCGGAACGGGCGCCGCCGAGGATCAGTTGGAGCATGAGGCTACACCTTGTTCTGCAGGTCGAATTTTCGAGACTGACACGGTTCCACATTTGGATCGCAGTGCATCAGTTGAATAGTCAGCGCATTCACACACCATTAAATCCCGCACAGTTTGCGTAACAGCTCGGTGTCCAGGTGGTTCTCCACCAAGTCGGCCAGGCGCTCGATATCGCGCTCGCGCAAGGCGTGGTAGTCGACCTCCTGCACATCCTGCAACCCCGCCCAACGCAGCAGCGCACTGCACGCGGCCGGGGTTTCGAACACGCCATGCAGGTAAGTGCCGATGATCTGCCCGTCCGCACTTTGCGCGCCATCGCTGCGGCCGTCATCGAGAAGCACAGCGGCATTCGATAAAGCCTCGCCGGAAGTCACGCCCGCATGGATCTCATAACCGCTGACGTCGGCATCTTCCAGCAATAGACGCCCGCGTACGTTGCGCAGCTGTTTCTCTTCTTCCAAGGTGGTGCTGAACGCCAATAACCCAAGGCCCTCGCTGGAGCCGGCAAGCCCTTCCAGGCCCAGCGGGTCATGCACCTGCTCGCCGAGCATCTGCAAGCCGCCGCAGATGCCAAGCACTTTGCCGCCGTAGCGCAAGTGCCGCGCCACGGCGCTGTCCCAACCGTTGGCACGCAGATAGGCCAGGTCGCTGCGCACGCTTTTCGAGCCAGGGAGGATAATCAGGTCGCCAGCAGGGATCGGCTGGCCTGGCCCGATGAATTGCAAGTCCACTTGGGGATGCAAACGCAGCGGGTCGAAATCCGTGTGGTTGCTGATGCGCGGCAACACCGGTACCACCACCTTGAGTACCTGCGCAGCCTTATCGATCTGGCGCTGATCGATGCCGTCTTCAGCTTCCAGATGCAGGTCCATCACGTAGGGCAATACGCCCACCACCGGTTTTCCGGTGCGCGCTTCCAGCCAGTCCAGGCCCGGTTGCAACAGCGCAATGTCGCCGCGAAATCGGTTGATGATGAAGCCTTTGACCCGTGCCTGCTCGCTGGG
This sequence comes from Pseudomonas sp. EA_65y_Pfl1_P113, assembly GCF_963970525.1. NCBI lineage: Bacteria > Pseudomonadati > Pseudomonadota > Gammaproteobacteria > Pseudomonadales > Pseudomonadaceae > Pseudomonas > Pseudomonas sp. EA_65y_Pfl1_P113. The sequence continues at coordinate 22,121 of NZ_CAXAQM010000020.1, read as the reverse complement.
CGAAAGCAGTTCAAGGGTGCCGACCAGATGGGCAAACACCCCGCCGCGATTGATATCGGCGATCAGCAGCACCGGGCAATCCACTGCTTCGGCAAAGCCCATGTTGGCGATGTCATTGGCGCGCAGGTTGATCTCCGCCGGGGAGCCCGCGCCTTCCACCATCACGACGGGGTAGGCTTGGCTCAACCGTGCGTGGGAGGCCAGCACCGCCTGCATCGCGATGGCTTTGTAGTCGTGATAGGCCACCGCGTTCATGCTGGTAACAGCGCGGCCGTGGATGATCACTTGGGAACCGGTGTCGCTGTTGGGCTTGAGCAGCACCGGGTTCATATCGGTGTGCGGCGCCAAGTTGGCCGCCTGGGCCTGCACCGCTTGCGCACGACCGATCTCGCCGCCCTCGGCCGTCACGGCGCTGTTGAGCGCCATGTTCTGTGGCTTGAACGGCACCACTGGCACACCCTGGCGCACCAACCAGCGACACAGCGCCGTCACCAAGGTGCTTTTGCCGGCGTCGGACGTCGTGCCTTGCACCATCAACGTACTCATGTCGCGTCCTTATAGGCGGCCAGAGCTTCGTCCAGGCGTTGCCAGTCGGCATCGGTATCCGGCAGGCCAAAACGCAAGCTGCTGTTATGGACAAACAGGCGCAGCAGGATGCCGCGCTGGGCCATGAATTCATGCATGCGTTCGGCGTGCGGCGTGATCAGCCACTGGAACAAGGCGCAACCGCCCTGAGGTTGAAAGCCGTGGCGCTCCAGCGTGGTAAACAAGCGCTGGCTCGCCTCGATGCAGCGCGCGCGTTGCCGCGCATGCCCGGCACTGTCGCGCAGGCAGATTTGGCCCAGCACCCGCGTCGGCCCGCTGACCGCCCAAGGGCCAACCTGCTCGGCCAGCAACTTGAGCAGCTTGCGCTCGGCCAGTACGAAGCCCAGTCGCACACCGGCCAGGCCGAAGAATTTACCGAACGAGCGCAGCACAATCAGGCCGACCTGATGCGCCTGGCCCGCCAGGCTCAATTCCGGGGTCACGTCCATGAACGCCTCGTCCACCACCAACCAGCCGCCGCGCTGGGCCAGCCGCGAGTGCCAGTCCAGCAAGCGTTGCGGGTTCAGGCTCAGGCCGGTGGGGTTGTTGGGATTGACCACCACCAATACGTCAAGGCCATCAAGAAAGAAGTCGACTTCCTGCTCCAGCACTTCGCGCACTACGTAACCGGCGCGGCGCCAGGCTTCGGCGTGTTCGGCATAGCATGGCGACAATACCCCGACTTTGCCGGCGCGACGCAGACGTGGCAGCAACTGAATCGCCGCCTGGGAGCCAGCTACTGGCAACAGATGCGCCGCGCCGTAATACTCGCTGGCGGCCTGCTCCAGGCCGTCATCGGCTTCCGGCAGACGCGCCCAGGCGCGCAGCGGGATCTCGGGGATCGGCCAGGGCCAGGGCGCCAGGCCGCTGGACAGGTCGAGCCAGTCAGCTTCGGCAATTCCGTACTGAATCGCTGCCTTGCGCAGCCGGCCACCGTGCTCAAGCATAAAACTGCCCCCCGACGCATAGGATCAACAGCCACAACCATACGCCGCGCTGCACCAGTTGCCAGCCACGGTCGATGGCGTCCGCATCCGCCGCCGGGCCTTCGCCCAGTGGCGGACGTTGATGCACTTCACCGTGATAGATCGCCGCACCGCCCAGCTCAACGCCGAGCGCGCCGGCACCGGCAGCCATGACCGGGCCGGCGTTGGGGCTGTCCCAGGTCGGGCCTTGGGTGCGCCAGCATTTGAGCGCCAGACGGGTCTTGCCGAGCACGGCATAGGTCAAGGCGACCAGGCGTGCCGGAATGTAGTTCAGCACATCGTCGATTTTTGCCGCAGCCCAACCAAAGCGCTCAAAGCGTTCGTTGCGATAACCCCACATGGCGTCGAGGGTATTGCTCAGGCGATAAAGCACCACGCCCGGCACGCCCGCCACCACGAACCAGAACAACGCGGCGAAGACTGCGTCACTGCCGTTTTCCAGCACCGATTCGGTGGCGGCTCGGGCAACTTCAGTATGGTCCAGTTCGCTGGTCTGGCGGCTGACCAGGTAGCTCACGCGCTTGCGCGCTGCCTCCAGGTCATCGCTGCGCAGGGCCTGGGCCACCGGGATCACATGCTCGCCGAGGCTGCGCATGCCGAGGGCGCAATACAGCGCCAGAATCTCCACTACCCAGCCGATATACGGCGCCCACGACAACGCCGTGGCCAGCAGGGTCAGCGGCACTACGGCGATAAACCACGCGGTCACGCCATGGCTGCGCCAGCCACGGCCACCGGTGTTGAAACGTTGCTCGATGCGCCCGACGAAATTGCCGAATGCCACCAGCGGATGCCAGCGCCTGGGTTCGCCCAGCAGCGCATCCAGCGCCACTGCAGCGACGCACAGCAAGGCCACACTCATTGACTCACTCCCCACACATTCTCATACAACATATCACTCAGCGGCCGAGGCTCGGTCCAGCCTTCGAGTTGCAACATCGGTGCCGGGTAGAACTCCGTTACCGGCCCCAGGCACAACACGGCCAGGGGTTTCGCGCCGGGCGGCAAACCGAGCAGATCGGCCAGGGCCTGGGGTTCGAACAACGAGACCCAGCCCATGCCCAGGCCCTCGACACGCGCGGCCAGCCACAGATTCTGAATGGCACAGGACAGCGAGGCCATGTCCATTTCCGGCAAGGTACGACGGCCGAAGATGTGTCGCTCGCGATCATCCATCAGCGCCGCCACCAGCACTTCGGCGCAGTCGTGGATGCCTTCGACCTTGAGCTTCATGAACGCGTCGGAGCGCTCGCCCAGGGCTTCGGCGGTGCGTATGCGCTCTTCTTCTACTAACTGCTGAATCTGCCCACGCAGTTGGCGATCGCTGATGCGGATGAAACGCCAAGGTTGCATCAGACCGACGCTGGGGGCCTGGTGCGCGGCCTGGAGCAGACGGTGCAGCAATTGGGGGGCGACAGTGCCGCCACTGAAGTGGCGCATGTCACGGCGTTCGGCGATGGCGCGGTAGACGGCTTGGCGGTCAGCTTCGGGAAAGGCGTTGTCAGTCATGGCCTCATCGCGGGCAAGTCGAATCGTCGCACCGCCCCTCCCACATTTTGATCTGTTAACACTGTCGATGTGTGTGGCTTGCCTGCGATAGCGACATCCCGGCCTGGCGCAAACAGTGCGGCTACAGCGGCTGGATTCGACGGAAAATAAAAATGCACGTAAGAAGCCGTCATCCGTCCCTGACGGTAAACCGCCTCGGCACCGCGCCCACCATTGGGGCTCAAACCCCTGGCAATCGGCTGCCAGTCGGTGCTGGTCAGGGAATGGTGATAGGTGTGACCGCGCAGCGTGCCTTCCGGCAACTCGACACTTTGCAGCGCCAGGGCCGCCAGTTTCTTTTGCATCACCGCATCGCCCTGCAACAGGCCCACCAGTTCGGCGCGGGTGCCGTCGACATCGGTGAGCGAGTCCAGCAGGTAGAGCATGCCACCGCATTCGGCGAGCAAGGGTTTGCCGGCCGCATGGTGAGCGCGGATCGCGTCGAGCATCGGGGTGTTTTCCGACAGCGCCTGGTGATGCAGCTCCGGGTAACCGCCGGGCAAGTAGAGGCTGTCGGCATCAGGCAATACGCGATCGTGAATGGGCGAGAAAAACTTCAGCTCCGCGCCCATGGCCCGCAACAGGTCAAGGCTTGCGCCGTAGGTAAAGGCGAAGGCTTCGTCGCGGGCCACCGCAATACGCACGCCATTTAGCAGTGGCTCGGCCTCGATCACTTCCGGTGCCGCAAAGGCGACCGGCGGCGGCAAAGCCACTTCGCAACTGCTGCCCAAGGCTTGGGCAGCGGTGTCCAGGCGCACATCAAGGTCATTCAGTTCGCTGGCTTGCACCAGTCCCAGGTGACGGCTAGGCAGCTCTATACCGGTCTCACGGGACAACGCGCCGTACCAGCGCAGGCCTTCGGTGAGGCTGCCTTCCAGCAATTGCGCATGGCGCAGCGTACCAACGCGGTTGGCCAGCACCCCAGCGAACGGCAAGTCCGGCTGATAACGCGCCAGGCCCAATGCCAGGGCGCCAAAGGTCTGGGCCATGGCCGTGCCGTCGATCACGCCCAGTACCGGCACGCCGAAGTGTCGTGCCAGGTCGGCACTGGACGGTGTGCCGTCAAACAAGCCCATCACGCCTTCGATCAGGATCAGGTCCGCCTCGCCCGCCGCTTCCCACAGCAGGCGGCGACTTTCCTGCTCGCCCACCATCCACATGTCCAATTGATACACCGGCGCACCGCTGGCGCGCTCGTGGATCATCGGGTCGAGGAAATCCGGGCCGCATTTGAAAACGCGCACCTTGCGACCCAGGTTGCGGTGCAATCGGGCCAGCGCGGCGGTGACGGTGGTTTTGCCCTGGCCGGACGCCGGTGCGGCGATCAATACGGCCGGGCAATGACGGGGCTGATTCAAAGTTCGACGCCCTTCTGTGCCTTGATACCGGCCTGGAACGCGTGCTTGAGCATGCCCATTTCGGTGACGGTGTCACCCATTTCGATCAACTCGGGCTTGGCGCCACGGCCGGTGACCACCACGTGCTGCATCGGCGGGCGGGCCTGCAAGTCACTGAGCACCTGGTCCAGTTCGAGGTAGCCGTGCTTGAGGGCGATGTTCAGCTCATCCAGCACGACCATACCGATGCTCGGGTCTTGCAGCAGTTCGCGGGACACCGCCCAGGCGGCTTCGGCCGCGGCGATGTCACGTTGGCGATCCTGGGTTTCCCAGGTGAAGCCTTCGCCCATGATGTGGAAACGTACTTGCTCGGGGAATCGGCGGAAGAACAACTCTTCACCGGTGCTGTAGCGCCCCTTGATGAACTGCACCACACCGCACTGCATACCATGGCCCATGGCCCGGGCCAGCATGCCGAATGCGGAGCTGCTCTTGCCTTTGCCGTTGCCGGTCAATACCAGCAGCAGCCCGCACTCGTTGGGGGAGTTGGCGATGCGCTCGTCGATCACGGCTTTTTTGCGCAGCATGCGCGCCAGGTGGCGTTCGTCGCGGTCGGGGGAATCGGTCATGGCAGCTCTCCGTTGGGGCTGGACAAAAACGGCGGGCAGGAAAAAAGAAAAACAGACAGCCAAGCATCGCCCACCGTGATGCTGTTGGATGTACCAGGCCGGTCTCCGGGCTCATGAGTGGCGCTCCTCTCTTGATTGAAAGAGCGAGCAAGCCGACGTTGCGCCTTCCCATATCGCGAGGCGATACAGTGGCAAAAGGCAGCGTCTTGACTCATCTACCGTTGCGGGGGCAGCGCCGGAATCGCGGCAGCACTGTGTACAAGTGCGCTCACTCACCGGCTTCCCTGTTTCACTCGGTCGACCCATAGGTCACAGAGCACCTGGAACAAGCCGCGAAGGTTAGTGGGTTGGGGGTGGAGCGTCAATGAAAGCTGACCTTGCACTTGAACCATCGCACCGCCGTTCGCCTCTACCCTTACAGGTATAAGGAGAACACCATGCATAAAACAAGACTTGCCCTACTCATCCTGGTCGCCGGCAGCCTCGCCGCCTGCGGTGAAAGCTCCACCCTCCAGGTCTCTGACGGTACCGGGCCTTCGCCCAAGTTGCCGGAACCGAACAAAACCCTGATCCCCACCGTCAATATCGCCCCCGCCATCGGCTGGCCCGAGGGCGTGAAGCCAACGGCCGCCGCCGGTACCCAGGTTGCGGCGTTTGCCGAAGGCCTGGACCATCCGCGCTGGTTGTATGTGTTACCTAATGGCGATGTACTGGTGGCGGAAACCAACGCGCCGCCCAAGCCGGATGATTCCAAGGGCATTCGTGGCTGGGTCATGGAGAAAGTCATGGGCCGCGCTGGCGCCGGGGTGCCGAGCCCGAATCGCATCACGCTACTGCGTGACGCCGACCACGATGGTGTCGCGGAGACGCGCACGGTGTTCTTGGAGAATCTCAATTCGCCATTTGGCATGACACTGGTCGGCAACGACCTGTACGTTGCTGACTCGGACAAGCTGCTGCGCTTCCCCTATCAACCGGGTGACACCGCGATCAAGCAAGCCGGTACCAAAGTCGTCGACCTGCCGGGCGGGCCTTTGAATCACCACTGGACGAAAAACGTGGTGGCCAGCAAGGACGGCACCCAGCTGTATGTGAGCGTGGGCTCCAACAGCAACGTCGGTGAAAACGGCCTGCAAGCGGAAGAAGGCCGGGCGGCAATCTGGGAAGTCGACCGCGCCAGCGGCGAGCACCGCATCTTCGCCTCTGGCCTGCGCAACCCGAACGGTATGGCGTGGGAGCCGCAGAGCGGCAAGCTGTGGACGGCGGTCAACGAGCGTGACGAAATCGGCAGCGACCTGGTGCCGGACTACATCACCTCGGTCAAGGATGGCGGCTTCTATGGCTGGCCGTTCAGTTATTACGGGCAGCACGTCGATGTGCGGGTCACACCGCAGAATCTGGACCTGGTGGCCAAGGCGATTGCGCCGGACTACGCGGTAGGCCCACACACCGCATCCTTGGGACTGACATTCGCCGAGGGCAGCAAACTCCCGGCGCAATTCAGCAACGGCGCGTTTATCGGCCAGCATGGTTCGTGGAACCGCAAGCCGCACAGTGGCTACAAGGTGATCTTCGTGCCGTTCGAAGGCGGGCAGCCTAAAGGGCAGCCGGTGGACGTGCTGACCGGGTTCCTCGATAAGGACGAGAACGCCATGGGCCGCCCAGTGGGCGTGGTGATTGATCAGCAGGGGGATTTGCTGGTGGCGGACGATGTAGGGAATAAGGTGTGGCGGGTGTCGGCCGCTAGATAGCGGAGCAGCAAGCCTTAAGCTTGAAGCTGCAAGGTGGCGCTGCACCGTCTTGCAGCTTGCAACTTGAAGCTTATCGCTGCTTTCAGGGATTCCGCGCCAGATTCGCCGGCAACACACGCTTTGCACTCAAGTAAGCATTCTGCCAATACGCCTTGGACAAAGTATCCAACTTCACCGTACCACCGGTCTGCGGCGCATGTACAAAGCGCCCTTCCCCCACGTAGATCCCGGCGTGGCTGACCTGTGAACCACCACCGGTGGCGAAGAAAAGCAGGTCGCCGGTCTGCAGGTTCTGCTCGCTGACATCCTGGGCGCGCATCACGATCAGTTCACGGGTAGTACGCGGTAGCGAGATGCCGGCAGCGTCGCGAAACACAAAACCAATCAAACCGCTGCAATCAAACCCGGAGTCCGGCGTGTTGCCGCCCCAACGATAAGGCGTGCCGACCAGGCCCAGCGCGCGGAAGAGCACATCTTCAGCCACAGGCGAGAAATTCTGGGTGGAATAGTTGAACACCGGCTTAGGCTTCACCGCGACAGGCGCGGGCGGCGGTGGGCGGCTTGCACAGGCGCTGAGCAGCGCGGCGCAAACAATAAGAATCAGGCGGGCCGAGGTCGACATGTGCAGAACAATCCTGGTCTGGATGCGGCTTTTCGCTGCCGAACGCTGAAAACCAGAACGCGCAAGCAAAGCTCGCGCGAACGGATTACAACAATGTCCAGGGATTCTAGCGCTTACACGTCAAACTTCAAGTATCACTTTAAGTTTACTTGCTAGCGGTAACCGTCGTCGGGGCCATGGCGAGTGCGCGCTTGGCTTCGATGAAGGTTTTGCTCCAGTAGCTGGAGCCCAGGTTATCGACTCGAACACCGCCACTGCGACGGCTACTGGAGTGGATAAACTGGTTATCGCCCAAGTAGATACCAGCATGGCTGACGCGACCACGACCAGCCGTACTAAAGAAAAGCAGATCACCGGGCTTGAGGTTGTTGCGCGAGACCAACGGTGCATTCAGGTTGATCATTTCGCGAGTGGAGCGTGGCAGGTTCATGCCCGCCTCTTCACGAAACAGGTAGCCGATGAAACCGCTGCAGTCAAAACCGGCTTCGGAGGTACCGCCGAAACGGTAACGGGTACCGATCAGGGACATGCCGCGTTCGAGGATGCTGTCGGCGAGAACTGGAAGCTGGTAAGGCTTGCTGCCGGAGAAATCGGCCAGTTCTTTTTCAGTTGCCAGCTCTTCTTCGTAAACAGAGGCAGACTGTGCAGCAACAAATTTGGCCTGGTTTTGAACCTGTGGTTTTTGCTGTTCTGCCACCTGTTGAGGGTGGGATGCGCAACCAAACAACAGGGTAACGAGTGCGAGAGGCACGAGGGGTGCGAAGCGATTTAGCATGGGCACGACCGTGGCTGGTATGTAAAGAAGCCGAGACTATGCCTTCTATCACATCGATTTGCAAATTCAATCGTGGTCTATGTGACTTCCCGATTGGACTATGCCATCTAAGCCGTCATTCCATTTATCGGTTCAAATGCGTGGCCAATTCGGCTCAAACGCAGGTTTTTTGGCGCCTGAAAATTGCCGCCCCCCCTTCAATTCAATGGGTTACCAGCCCAACGTTTCTTTCAGGAAAGGGATCGTCAATTTTCGTTGAGCCTGCAAGGAAGCCTGATCGAGCTGCTCGAGCAACTCGAATAAAGCGCTCATGCTACGCGTGCCACGGGTGAGGATGAAATGCCCCACCTCGTCGGTGAGATGCAGGCCGCGACGCGATGCGCGCAATTGCAAGGCGCGCAGCTTGTCCTCGTCGGACAGCGGGCGCATCTGGAAGATCAGCGCCAGGGTCAGACGCGACTTGAGGTCAGCCAGCTTGATCGGAAGTTCACGTGGGGAAGTCGAGGCGGCAATCAATAAACGCCGACCACTGTCACGCAGGCGGTTGAACAGGTGAAACAGCGCCTCTTCCCAGTCCGCCTTGCCGGCGATCGCTTGCAGATCGTCCAGGCACACCAGCTCGTATTGCTCGAGGTGGTCGAAGATGCCGATACCACGGTCCATCAACTCAGCCAGGGGCAGGTAAACCGCCGGCTCGCCCATCTGCTCGAAACGCAGGCACGCGGCCTGCAACAGGTGAGTACGCCCTACGCCGTGCTTGCCCCACAGATAGATCAGGCTTTCGGTCCACCCGGCGTCGGCTTCGCAGAGCCGCTCGACATAGCCGAGTGCAGCGGCATTGGCGCCTGGGTAGTAGTTGATAAAGGTGGCGTCATCACGCAGACGCACACCCAAGGGCAGCTGAATCGGTTTCATGCTGACTGAACGGCTCCAAACGAACCGTTAGTGGCCTCTGTGAAAAGTTTGCAAAGTTTATACCCGTGACGCCGGGCGCACAATGCAGCAGACCACAAGCAAAATCAAAGGTTTGCGTTAACTTGTTGGATTTGCGCAGATTGTTTGGCGCTGCTGCTCCAGAAACAACAAACCCGGCCAGGACCGGGTTTGTTACGAAGCGGTTACAGCTCGGGGTCTACAACGCCGGTGTACACATCCGAATCCTTGTACAGATCGTGCATATGGCGCACCAGCACCATGATCACTGCCGCCACCGGCAGTGCCATCAGGATGCCGGTAAACCCGAACAGCTCACCGCCCGCCAGGATCGCAAAGATCACCGCCACCGGGTGCAGACCAATCCGGTCGCCCACCAGCAACGGCGTGAGCACCATGCCTTCCAGCGCCTGGCCGACCATGAACACCGCGACAATCCCCAGCATCGGGTACAGGTCGCCGCCAAACTGGAACAGCCCGGCCACCAGCGCCGCGCCGATACCGATCACAAAGCCCATGTACGGCACGATAGCGGCCAGGCCGGCGATCAGGCCGATCAATAGGCCCAGCTCCAGACCGATCGCCATCAAGCCGCCAGCATAGATGATGCCCAGCGCCAGCATCACCAGCAGTTGGCCACGCACAAACGCGCCCAACACCTCATGGCACTCGCCTGCCAGGGAAACAATGCGCTCCTCACGATCGCGCGGCAGCAGGCTGCGGATCTTGGCCATCATAATGTCCCAGTCGCGCAGCAGGTAGAACGCCACCACCGGGATCAGCACTAGGTTGGTCAACCAACCAATCAGCGCCAGGCTGGATGCAGTTGCCTGGCTGAGGATGACACCGACGATATCGGTGGTCTGGCCCATGTGTTCGCTGATGGCCGCCTTGATCTTGTCGAACTTCCAGAAGCCGTCCGACAGCCCGAGCTTGGCCTGGGCCCACGGCACCGCCGTGTGCTGCAGCCAATCGAGCATCTGCGGCGCCAGTTCATACAAGCGATACAACTGCTTGGCCAGCATTGGCAACAACACCAACACCAATGCCGTGATGATCAAGGTAAACAGCGCAAACACTGCCACTACCCCCAAGGTACGCGACAAGCCAGCCTTTTCCAGGCGATCCACCATGGGATCGAACAGGTACGCGAGCAGCAACGCAACCAGGAACGGCGTCAGGATCGAATGCAGCAGAAACACAAATACACACAGCAGGACAATCCCGCCAAGCCACACCCAACGACGCGTATCCGCCATAAACCACTCCATCTATATAAAGAAGAAAACTACTACCAACGAAAACGCAGCTGCGCTTGAGGCTCAGGTGCAGCAACAGGTTGAGTGCTATCTGCCACAGGCTGCTGGACCGGTGCTTCACTGGCAGGAATCTCCTGCAATTTAGCCAGGCTCAACTGGGTACGTAACTGATCGGCACTGCCGTTGACGCGGTACACGATGCGATCGCCATCCACCCGTTGGGGCTGGCCACCAAAGGGCTCAAGCAGATGACCCAGCGCGGCGTAACGCTCAAGGGTCATGCCTTGCACTTCCAGCAATTGCTCGGTGCTCACGCCAGGCTTGACCGCAAAACGCGGCGCCAATTTCTGGCTGACCGCCAGCATCACCGCATCGGCCACGGCAGCCGTGTCGGCACCTTGCGCCGTGCCCTGTTCGCTCTTGTCGCCCAACCACAGGCGCCATTTGGCCTGCCATTGGCTGCCTTCCTGACGCGCATGCACGGCCAGCAGAGCGTCGGCGCCGTAACGTTCGGAGGCGGCGCGCAACGGTGTGGCATCGGCACTTTCCAAGTTCGGCACGGTGGCGACCACCTGCTCATCCAGGTCACCCAGCGGTAGACGCAACGGCAGGCCACGGTGTTGCGCAGCGCGGCGCAGCGCCTGTGCGACGGTCTGGCCATCGCCTACCAGGCTGCTGCCTCCAGTAGAATCGTTCAACCACCAACCGAGGATCGAGGGGCGATTGCTGCCCCAAATCGACAGGCCCGCATCGCGCAAAGCGCGGTCAGTACTGACCGGATCAAAATCCACTTGCAGGCTTTCCGGCGGGCCAGCGTCGTACCCATATTGCGTGATGATTTGTTGCGGATCCTTGCGAATCGCCGCCAGGCCCGGGCCTTCGGCGGCCTTGGCGTCACCAGTCAGGCGGATCACCATGGTTTGCACGGCACGCTGGGTAGCCTGGTCGCGCTCTTGCGGGGACTGGCTGCTGACGGGCTCAAGTACTTGATAAAGGCCATTGAGTGTTTCGGCATGACTCGCCAGGCTGACCAACGACAAGCAGCCTACAAAGAAGAAGTTACACAGACGCATGGAAGATTCCCGAACGACAAATTTAGCGGCTGCAACAGGCCGCGTGAACTCGGTTTGGCAAGGCTGTGACCACAGCCACCGGTAAAACATTCACAGGGTCATGGCAGTTTTTGTACTGTCATAACAACAGCGGGTTAAAGGCTATACCTTAATACGTACCGAAGCAGAGCCGATTAGCATTTTTTTAACCTGCTTTTTTGACCTATATGGCCCTGCCCGTCGGCCCGAGGATGGCCGCTGCCCCTCAAGCCTGATAAAATCGCGCGCCTTCGCAGACCGTCAACGGCTGGGCCTTTTACCAAAAGCGCCTGCCCGCTCGGTCGTTACCCCTGAATCCCCCCTAAAGGCCTGGATCATGAGCAAGCAACCCTCCCTGAGCTACAAGGACGCCGGTGTAGACATCGACGCCGGTGAAGCATTGGTCGAACGCATCAAGAGCGTCGCCAAGCGCACTGCGCGCCCCGAAGTCATGGGCGGCCTGGGCGGTTTTGGCGCCCTCTGCGAAATCCCGGCCGGCTACAAGCAGCCTGTACTGGTTTCCGGCACCGACGGCGTGGGCACCAAGCTGCGCCTGGCGCTGAACCTGAACAAGCACGACAGCATCGGCATCGACCTGGTTGCCATGTGCGTCAACGACCTGGTGGTGTGCGGCGCTGAGCCCTTGTTCTTCCTGGATTACTACGCGACCGGCAAGCTCAATGTCGAAACCGCGACCCAGGTGGTGACCGGCATCGGCGCTGGTTGCGAACTGTCGGGCTGCTCTCTGGTTGGCGGCGAAACCGCTGAGATGCCAGGCATGTACGAAGGCGAAGACTACGACCTGGCCGGCTTCTGCGTCGGCGTTGTAGAAAAAGCCGAAATCATCGACGGCTCCAAAGTGGCTGCCGGTGATGCCCTGCTGGCCCTGCCATCCTCCGGCCCGCACTCCAACGGCTACTCGCTGATCCGCAAGATCATCGAAGTGTCCGGCGCCGACATCGAGAACATCCAGCTCGACGGCAAGCCGCTGACCGACCTGCTGATGGCCCCTACGCGCATCTACGTCAAGCCACTGCTCAAGCTGATCAAGGACACTGGCGCAGTCAAAGCCATGGCCCACATCACTGGCGGCGGTTTGCTGGACAACATCCCGCGCGTCCTGCCAAAAGGCGCCCAGGCGATCGTCGACGTGGCCAGCTGGCAGCGTCCTGCGGTCTTCGACTGGCTGCAAGAGAAAGGCAACGTCGATGAAACCGAAATGCACCGCGTGCTGAACTGCGGCGTGGGCATGGTTATTTGCGTGGCTCAAGAGCACGTTGAAAGCGCGCTGAACGTGCTGCGTGAAGCCGGCGAGCAGCCTTGGGTTATCGGCCAGATCGCCACCGCCCCAGAAGGCGCGGCACAGGTTGAACTGAAGAACCTCAAGGCTCACTGATGCCTCAGACCTGTGATGTCGTGGTGCTGCTTTCCGGCACCGGCAGTAACTTGCAGGCCCTGATCGACAGCACGCGCACCGGCGACAGCACGGTGCGCATCGCTGCGGTGATCTCCAACCGCAGCGACGCCTATGGCCTGCAACGCGCCAGGGACGCGGGTATCGACACCCGCGCCTTGGATCACACGGCTTTCGAAGGTCGCGAGGCCTTTGATAGCGCCTTGATCGAACTGATTGACGCCTTCAACCCCAAACTCGTGGTACTGGCCGGCTTCATGCGCATCCTCAGCGCTGATTTCGTAAGGCATTACGAAGGGCGGCTGCTGAATATCCACCCTTCCCTGCTGCCCAAGTACAAAGGCATGCACACGCACCAGCGTGCGCTCGATGCCGGCGACAGCGAGCATGGCTGCAGCGTGCACTTCGTCACCGAGGAACTCGATGGCGGGCCTCTGGTCGTACAGGCAGTGGTTCCGGTAGAGTCTGACGACTCGGCGCAGAGCCTTGCGCAACGGGTTCACACCCAGGAACACAGGATTTACCCACTGGCCGTTCGCTGGTTTGCCGAAGGTCGGTTGATTCTTGGCGACCAGGGTGCATTATTGGACGGTCAGTTACTCGCGGCCAGCGGCCACTTGATTCGAACCTAGGAGATTTTATGCGTCGCGCCTTGCTCTTCGCTTTTGCGCTGTTCGCCTTGCCTGCCGTGCAAGCAGCAGACCTTCACCCCTTCTCCGCCAGCTACACCGCTGACTGGAAACAGTTGCCCATGAGTGGTTCGGCAGAACGCAGCCTGACCAAGAACAGCGACGGCACCTGGACCTTGAACTTCAAGGCCTCCATGATGATCGCCAGCCTGACCGAAACCAGTGTGATCGTGTTCGACAAGGACACCCTGCAACCGAAGAGCTACACCTTCGAACGCGGCGGCCTGGGTAAGGCGAAGAAGATCAATCTGGATTTCGACCAATCCGCCAAGAAAGTTACCGGTTTTGAAAACAAAGACCCGGTCAACGTCACCCTTGAAAGTGGCATGCTCGACAAGTCGACTTACCAGCTCGCCCTCCAGCGTGACGTGGCTGCCGGCAAGAAAAGCATGAGCTACCGTGTGGTCGAAGGCACGGACGTCGATACCTATGACTTCCGCGTCATCGGCCCTGAAAAGGTCCAGACCAAGGTAGGCGCCATCGACGCGATCAAGGTCGAGCGTGTGCGCGACCCGTCGCAGAGCAAGCGCATCACCCAGATGTGGTTTGCCAAGGACGAGGGCGGCATCCTGGTTGCCCTGCGCCAGGTTGAGACCGACGGCAAGGAATACAACATCATGCTGCAGGACGGCACCGTTGACGGTAAGGCTGTCAAAGGTAGCTGATAGGCTGATGAGCTGAAAAAGTAGCCTCGCTGAATGCGAGGCTTTTTTTCGCCTGCAGGTTTTGGGCTGGACGTTCTACCGCTATCGCTGGCTTGCTCGCGAAGGTGGCGGAGGATCAACACAAGATAAACGCCCCCTCAAACATGAAACTTTTGTCATAAAACTCAGGCGCCTGCGACGCAATGTCACGGTTTATGGGGCCTGTAGCAATGTTGCGTTTTGTGCACTGAATTGTTGCGGGCAAAACCGGTTTACTTAGCAAGCTAACAAAACATATAAAAGAGGCCTGCGACGACTTGCCGCAGATCAACCAGAGATTGGAGCAAGCAGATGACTGTAAAAGTAACTGAACGCGACGATGCACACATGTCTCATGAAGCACTGGGCCATGGGATTCACATCTGGGATGTCCATCAACAAGACCAACTGGTCGGCATGTTCCACAACGAGAACGAAGCCCACAATTATAAAAACGAGCTCGAAACTCTTGAGATGAAACGCCAGGCACAAAGCTCCTGAAACGCTGATATCACGTAGACGCCCGGCCCCACGCAGCCGGGCCGCCTCCACAAAAAAACCGCCCGATGCGCGGTTTTTTGCGTTTTAGAAGCCGCTATGTCCCTACACGACTGTGCAATCGTACAAAAGCAGACATAACTTACACAGTCACAGTCCAGGTAATGCACGCCATTCCAAGCCCCCCTGAACTGGCCTGTTCCAGACGCCTCCAGGCCATGTCACAGCCTATCCCTGACCGCAATATTTGCCGGCAAGTCACGCCCTCCGACCGCTTGAATAAACGGTTGCGAAAAAAGCGTAACAAAAAATAGACATTTGTTAATAATTCTCGATACCATTCGCACGCTTTTCACCCAGGACCGCGGATAAGGAATTCGACTTCATGCATGGCCACAACAGCACGCCGGAAAAATTACTGCTTGAGCGCTGGGGTGAAGCACTGGCCACGCCGCAATTCCTCGCCAATCACATCAGCCTTGATGCACTGATCAACACGCTGGCGCCCGCCGCCGAACGCAGTTTCCAACGTCTGATCCAGGCACTGTTTCGTGAAGGCCTGCTGGACCCCAACACTCGCACCTATGACGAACGCGGCCACTGCTGGCTGGCACTGCCTGACCAAACCCGCCTGCGCTTCGATCACCTGCGCCCCGGCCGTATGGGCAGTTGGGACCTGCGTGGCCAGGTCACGCTGCTACGTAATGACCAGACCGAGCAGAACATTCAATTCCCGTCGCAATTACTGACGCTGCTTAACAACAGCCTCGAATCATCGGCCGACCTGAACGTCTTGAGCCGTCTCAATACCGAAATCGATGACAGCTTTGTCAACGACACGCTATGCCTTGCCTTTCACGCGCAGTGGACACTCAAGCTGCACGCAGCAATGGACCCGGCCCATCAGCACAATCTGCTCAGCCACCTCAAGAACGATGCGAGTGTGACCAACGCTACGTCCGTGCTTGAACAATGGGGCACGCTGGGCCACCCATGGCACCCCAACTACAAGACCAAGTTGGGCTTGGCTACCGACCAGGTGATTGATTTCTCACCGGAGTTCGAAGCGCGCTTCCCGGTATTCCTTTGCGCGCTCCACCGCCAATATGCCCATGTCGAAGTATTGGCCGATACCGCAGATTACTGGCAGTGGTGGCAACAGCATTTTCCACAGGCAGCCCTGCAGTTGACCGCAGCGCTTGCAGCGCAGGGGCTTGAGGCGGCTGAGTACCTACCGCTGCCTGCTCACCCTTGGCAGGCACGCCAGGAGCTACCGCAACTGTTCGCCAACGAAATCGGTGACAAGCTGCTGGTGCTGACCGATATCGTCGCGTTTACCGCCCACCCGACCATGTCGTTCAGGACCGTGCTGCCTGAAGGCAGCCGCGACGCGCCGATGGTCAAACTCCCGGTCTCACTACGGCTGACCAGTGTGCAACGAACTGTTTCGCCACGCTCGGCGCGCATGGGCCCGCGAATCAGCCAGTTGCTGCTGACGATCCTTGAGCGCGAGCCCGCAATTCAGCGAATCCTGCGCATCGTCCCCGAGCGGATCGGCGTGCATTTCAAACCCCAACCGGCCAATGATGAGCACTCCCGTCACCTCGCCGTTCTCTACCGCGACAACCCGCAGAGCCTGCTCCAACCGGGCGAAATGGCTGTGCCGGTGGGCAGCCTGTTTGCCATCGACCAGCACGGCCAGCCGCTGCTGAGGCAATGGGTACGCCTGAGCAAAGGCCTGGAGGACGCCGATGCCATGCTTGCGTTCTTTCGCGACTATGCCGCGATCGCCGTACCGGCACTGTTGGGCATGTACCTGCGCTATGGCGTTGCCTTCGAGGCCCACCAGCAGAACGCCTTCATGGTCATGGCCGCAGACGGCCAATTGAACCGCCTGTTGTTGCGTGACTTCGGTGATATTCGAATCGACCGCAAGACCTTGCACGCCCACGGTTTGGATATCGAACTGCACGACCCCAAGATGACGCTGTATGACGACGCGGGCTTTGTACGTGACAAGCTGCTGCACACGGTATTCATGTGCCACCTGGGCGAACTGGTATTGCTCAGTGCCCGCCACTTCGATATCCCCCAGGCGTTACTTTGGAATGAACTGTCGGCCCAAGTCAGCCAGTGTTTCGACGACTTGCGCAGCCAGGTCGAACCACAGCGCTGGGCAACCGAGCGCGAAGCCCTGATGGAGCAGGACTGGCCGGCCAAGTCGTTCATGCGCATGCGCCTGCTGGAAAGCCATGCCGACATCGTCGGGCGGCTGCCCAACCCGCTGAGTGCCGCCGCCAATGGCAGCTAACCACACCGCGCTGCGGCTGCTGGTGGTGATTCAACTGGTGTCGATGGGGGCCATGGAAATGAGCGGCCCCTTCTGGCCCTTGCAGATCCAGAAGCTGCTCGGCGTGGCCAATGCCCAGTACACCGGCCTGCTGTCTTCGCTGGTGTATGCCGGGCCGATGATGGCGGCGATGATCCTGACGCCAATGTGGGGGCGCCTGGGTGACCGTACCGGCCACAAGCCGATGATCATTCGGGCGCTGCTGGCGCTGGCGGTGTGCCAGGCGTTGGCCGCTATCACCTTCGATCCGTGGCTGCTGGTGGCGATCAGGGTGGCGCAAGGCGCGTTGGCCGGCTTTATCGCAGCGGCCCAAGCCTACGCACTGGCCTACTGTGGTGATGGCGGGCGCGGGCACATTCTGGCGCGACTGCAATCGGCAACCGCAGTGGGGTCACTGGCTGGGCCGGTGCTGGGCGGCTGGCTGATGGATATCTCGGGCTTCGCACTGCTGTGCTACAGCGCCACCGCCGTCTGCCTGGTCTGTGCAGTGATCAGCGTGTTCCTGCCCAGCGATGCGCCGCGCTCGCGGCCAACGCGCACGTCCGCCCCCGCCGCACTGCCCAAAGGCTGGCTCGGCGCAATGCTGGGGATCATCGTATTGATTCAGGCTGCCAAGATGATGCCTCAGCCGTTTTACGCCCTCTACGTCGCCGACGTTTTAGACGCACCCGCATGGTTGATCGGCGCCAGCTATGCCGCCAGCGCCCTCACGCTGGCCCTGTCCGCCCCGCTTTGGGGGCGGCTGTTTGACCGACATCAACCGGCACACACGCTGCGCATTATCGAATGGGTCACGTGGTCCTGCGCCTTGACGCTTGCCTTCACGGCGATGGCCAACGAATGGCTGGGCTTCCTCGCCAGCCGGTTGCTGTGGGGCGTATGGCAAGGCGCGTTGCTGCCCGTCGCCTACACGTTGATCGCCAATACCGTTGCGCCCAGCCAACAGGGTTTTGCTCTGGGCATGGGCAATAGCGCCGCCAAAGCCGGCGCGCTGTGCGGCGCCTTGATGGGCGGCATCGGCATGGCGATGGTGGGCTTGGCGCACAGCTTTTGGCTGGTCGCGCTCACTTATGCCTTGGCCGCCCTGGGTATTCGCGCAATCCGTTCGCTCACCCGAACACCCGATTCATCCGGTTTTTCTGTCAATACTTCTAATAACTGAAAGGCAAGGTCATGAACAAATTGCAACTGGCAGCCCTGCTGCCCCTGCTCGGATCTATGAGCGGCCCAGCCTGGGCCGATCAAGTTGAAGAAAACCCACCAGCGCCCACCAACCTGCAATTACAGGCAACAGTGGTTTCGGCCACACGCAATGAAACCAGTATTGCGGCGATCCCTGGCTCTGTGCAGGTCATCAGCGAAGACCAGATCCGCCAGCAAACGGGTGCGGGACGCCGGGTTGCGGATATGCTCGGGCAATTGGTGCCGGGCATTGCTCCCTCCAGCGGTGGCATGAGCAACTTCGGCCAGACGCTTCGCGGCCGTAATACGCTGATCCTGATCGATGGTGTGTCCCAGAACGCCACGCGCGACAACTTCCGCCAGCTCAACAGCGTGGCACCGGAAAGCATCGAGCGCATTGAAGTGATATCCGGCGCCAGCAGTGTCTACGGTGCAGGTGCGTCAGGCGGCATCATCAATATCATCACCAAGCGCAACAAAGGTGAAGACCTGGCCTTCAGCAGCAAAATCGGCATGACCGCCGGCAACAACCTCAGCCACAAAGGTTTCTCCTACGAAACATTCCAGAGCGCAACGGGCCGTCAGGGCCCGGTGGACTGGTATGTTTCGGGTAACTACGTACAACGCAACGATCAGTTCGACGGCAACGCAAAGCGCATTCCCCAGGACACGTCCCAGGGCAGCAACATGGACACCGACACCTATGACCTGCAAGGTCGCTTCGGCTACGAGCTGGATGACGACAAGAAGATCAGCCTGTCGCTGCAAGACTACAAGGACGAGCAAGACACCCGTTACACCAAGAACCCACGCATCACCGACACCGCCGTCGCGGTCAAAGGCCTGGACCTGGATGACCAACCCTTCACCCACAACCAGGCGGTCAACCTCAACTACGCCGACAACGATTTCTACGGTCAGGGCTTGCAGGTCGAAAGTTACTGGCGGCGTGCCGACGCGTTGTTCTTCCCGGACCTGTCGCGTGGCCGCGCCGGGGTATCCGACAACAACAGCGTGCAAGATGTTTACGGCCTGCGCGCGGCGATCGATACGCAAATGCCGGACATCGGCCCGGCCACCGGCAACCTCGTCTGGGGCGCTGATTACGACCATGAAACCTCAAGCCAGCGCGGCGACCAATACCGCGTCAACGGCCTGGCCTACACCAAGACCGGCACCACGTTCGAACTCGGCCCCGACATCGCGACCAGCACCAAAGCCATCTTTGGGCAGCTGTCCTACGACATCGATGACTGGACCTTGCGTGGTGGCGTACGCCGCGAGTGGATCGAAAGCGAGGTTTCCGACAGCATCGCTTATGGCGAAATCGTCCAGACCGGCAATCGCGCGATACTGCCCGGTGGCACGCTCAAATACGATGACACCCTCTATAACCTCGGCGCGGTGTATCACCTGAGCGAAAACCAGGATGTGTTCATCAACTTCAGCCAGGGCTTTTCCCTGCCGGATATCCAGCGTTTCCTGCGTGACGTGAACAGCAAATACGACATTCAAAACCTGAATGCCCAAGCGCTGAAGGTCGACAGCTACGAGCTGGGCTGGCGTGGCAATTGGGACAAGTGGCAGGCCAACGTCACAGCGTATGAAAACACCTCGGATGTCACCCAGTTCTATGACGCCAATGATCGTGTACTGCGCCTGATCAATCAGAAAGAGCGTGTGCGCGGTATTGAAACCAGCCTGACGTACAACTTCACCGATCAATGGTCAGTAGGCGGCACTTACGCCTACGCCAAAGGCGAGACCCAGCAGAACGGCAAATGGATCGACCTGCCTGCCACACGCATCTCTCCCGCCAAGACCACCGCCTTTGTCGGCTACGACCGTGGCGACTACAGCCTGCGCCTGCAAGGTATGCGCCTGGCCGACTATGACGCCGCGTTCAAAGACAACAACGGCCGCGACATCAAAGGCTACACGCTGGCTGACCTATTGGGGTCGGTGAGGTTGCCGGTAGGTCGTCTCGAAGGTGCGGTGTACAACCTCACTAACCGCAACTACCAAAACATGTTCGCCCAGGCCAACGCGCGTGCACCGTACCCGAATGCCCAAGGTCGTACCTTCAGCCTGAGTTACGCAGTGGATTGGTGATCGGCTGACGCTACTGGTTAAAACACAAACCCCGCCTTTTGAGCGGGGTTTGTGTTTCTTGGCAGGGGCAAGCCCTTCACCACATGGCTGTTTTTACCGCCTTACCACATCAGGTCATCCGGGATCTGGTAGGCGGCGTAAGGATCATCCTCATCCGGCACTTGGCTTTCGGTGAGGATATTGAGCTGCACGATACGCTCCGGCGCACGCTCCTGGATCTTCAACGCTGCTTCGCGCGGGATCACCTCATAGCTGCCGCCGTGATGCACGATCGCCAGGGAGCCGTTGCTCAGCTTGTTGCGCATCAAGGTGTTGACCGACAGGCGCTTGACCTTCTTGTCATCCACGAAGTTGTAGTAGTCCTCGGTGGTCAGCTTGGGCAGGCGCGAGGTTTCGATCAGTTGCTTGACCTGGGCCGTGCGGGCCTTGGCCTCGGCTTTTTCCTGCTGCTGGCGGTTCAGCTCCTGGTCGCGCTTGATCTTCTCGGCCTTTGCCTCGGCTGCCAGGCGGACCTGGGTGTCGTCAGCCTCGATCTGGCCTTTGTGGACCAGGCGCTGCTGCTTCTGTTTGTCTTTGCCGACCTGCTTGGCCTGCTTTTGGTTGACCAGACCTGCTTTGAGCAACTGATCGCGGAGGGAAATGCTCATGGTGCTTACTCACTTAGGCAGCCGCTCAACCGCAGCTGGACATGTTCTTTTCCTGACGTTTGGCTTCGCCCCACAGGGCGTCCAACTCTTCGAGGGTGCAATCTTCTATGGGACGATGGGTATCGCGCAATGCCTGTTCGATAAATCGGAAACGTCGTTCGAACTTGGCATTGGCGCCACGCAGTGCGGTTTCCGGGTCGACCTTGAGGTGACGGGCCAGGTTGACCGCCGCAAACAGCAGGTCGCCGACCTCATCGGCAATAGCCACCGAGTCGTTATCGGCCATGGCTTCGAGCACTTCATCGAGCTCTTCGCGCACGTTATCCACCACCGGCAATGCTGAAGGCCAATCGAAGCCCACCTGGCTGGCGCGTTTTTGCAACTTGGCGGCACGGGACAGGGCTGGCAAAGCGGCGGGCACATCGTCCAGCAGGGAGAGTTGCTCCGGTGCGTCGGATTTTTCCGCACGCTCCTCGGCCTTGATCTGCTCCCAGCGTTGCTTGATCTGGTCTTCGCTCAGCTGCGGGATATCCAGCGATGCATACAGATCGCCGGTGGGGAATACGTGGGGATGGCGACGGATCAGCTTGCGCGTGATGCTGTCGACCACCCCAGCAAATTCGAAGCGCCCTTCCTCCCGCGCCAACTGGCTGTAATACACCACCTGGAACAATAGGTCGCCCAACTCGCCTTGCAGGTGATCAAAATCGCCGCGCTCGATGGCGTCGGCGACTTCGTAGGCTTCTTCCAGCGTGTGCGGGACAATAGTGGCGTAGGTTTGCTTGATGTCCCACGGGCAGCCGTATTGCGGGTCGCGCAGACGGTTCATCAGGTGCAGCAGGTCATCCAGTGAATACATCAATTTGTGCCTAATCAAAAAGGAACGCCGCTGATCAAGTGTGAGAGCAAGCCCGCTCTTATCAAACAAAAAATAACTCATTGTTTTTGCTCTTAAAATTTAAGCCGCTTTAACCAGCTGCAATCCAAGTTTGCGTGCCTTGCGTTCCAAGGCGCGCATCTGCCGATCACG